>CAYVPO010000026.1:0-27556 GCA_964453825.1 uncultured Holophagales bacterium | reverse complement strand
CCAGGACCCGCAGCTCTTCTCCGGGACGATCCGCGAGAACCTCCAGCTCGTGAAGCCCGACGCGACCGACGAGGAGATGCTCGAGGCCCTCCGCCAGGCCTCGGCCACCCCGCTCCTCGAGCGCTCGGGCGAGGGGCTCGACACGCGGCTCGGGGAGAGCGGCCTCCGCGTCTCGGGCGGGGAGCGCCAGCGGATCTCGATCGCCCGCGCGCTCGTGCGCCACCCGCGCCTCCTGATCTTCGACGAGGCGACCTCGGCCCTCGACTCGATCACAGAGCGGGAGATCACGGCCTCGGTGCGCGAGCTCTCGGGGAGCCGCCAGCACATGGTCCTCCTGATCGCGCACCGGCTCAGCACGATCGCCCACGCCGAGACGATCCACGTCCTCGAGCGCGGGCGGATCGTGGAGACCGGGAGCCACGACGAGCTCGTCGAGAAGAGGGGCCTCTACTACGCGATGTGGCGCCAGCAGATCGGCGAGCGCGAGCCGTGGGGTCCGTCCGCGGCCGAGGCTGCGGCCCCGGAAGAGGCGGGCGTCGCGGACGAGGCGCTCGTCCCCGAGGTCTGAGGCCGCGGACGGGGAGCGCCCGGGCCGGCGCGGGCGGCCCCGCCCTCCTTGCGCGAGGCTCGCGGACGTCGTTCTCCGCGGGCCGCTCCTCGCGAAGTCCAACGGCGTCCGGAAGCGGGTATTCTCACCTGATGTCTCGACGTCTTAACGCGATCGTCCTTCTGGCCGCACTGTGCTCCGTCGTTCCGGCCCGATCCGAGGAGGCTCCGCGCGCCGACGAGCCCTGGCTCGACCGGCCGCTCGAGGCGCCGGCCGCCGACGTCCTCGCCGCCGCCGAGAAGGGCTGGAAGCACGGCTCGGCCTCGACGCAGGTCCAGACGCTGCTCGTGGAAGACCGGCACGTCTTCGACGGCGAAGGGAGGCGGACCCTCACGCGGCGGCGCGTCATGAGGGTCCTGACCGACGCGGGCGTCGAGGACGCGGCGACCGTCGAGGCCTACTGGAAGCCCTGGCGCGACGAGCCGCCTCTCCTGCGGGCGCGCGTGATCCGCAAGGACGGCACGGAGATCGTCCTCGACCCGGCCTCCGTCAGCGACAAGCCGGTCTCCGAGGACGACGACGTCTTCGACGACCGGAGGCTCCGGCAGGCGCCGCTCCCCGGCGTGGAGAGCGGCGCGGTCGTGGAGACGGAGGTCGTCACCTCCGAGAAGACGGCGCTGCCGGGCGGTACGCGCAATTTCTCCTTCCTGGGGTGGGCCGAGCCCGCCCGCCGGTACCGCGTCGTCGTGAAGGCCCCGGACGGCCTTCCTCTGGCCTTCAGGGTGCGCGGGATCAGCGGCCTTTCGCCGACACTCGAGAAGAACGGGGGCGTCACCGTCCGCACCTGGGAGCGCGTCGAGCCGGAGCCGTTCGCCGAGATGGACGCGGGTCCGCTCCCGCCGGACGTCGAGAGGAACGCGCGGCTGGAGCTCGCCACGGGGCGATCCTGGGCCGACGTGGCGTCGACGTACTCCCGAATCGTCGATCGGCAGATTGCGAAGGGGGCGCCGGTCCCGCCGCCGTCGGAGCTTCCCGTCGACGCGCGGGCGAAGGTCCAGGCGGTGCTCGACGCCCTGCGGCGCGACGTCCGCTACACGAGCCTCGCGTTCGGCGAGGCGGACATCGTCCCGGCGGTGCCCGCCGACACCGTCGCACGGCACTACGGCGACTGCAAGGACCAGGCGACTCTCCTCGTGAGCCAGCTCCGGCAGCTCGGATTTCCGGCCCACGTGGCGCTCCTCGACAGCGGCCCCGGCCGTGAGATCTCCCCCGAGCTGCCCGCGCTCGGCGGCTTCGACCACGCGATCGTGTACGTCGCCGACCCCGAGCTCTGGATCGACCCGACCTCGCGCTTCAGTCGGGCCGGCGACCTCCCCCTCGGCGACCGCGATCGCTGGGCGCTCGTCTGCAGAGGCGGCGTCGACGCTCCGGTGAGGACCCCGCGCGTGCGTGCCGCCGACGCCGTCGAGCGTCGCGAGCTGACGATCATGCTCGCCGACGAGGGGCGCTGCGACGTGCGCGAGCGCACGTCGTACTCCGGCTGGATCGAGGAGCGGCTTCGCGCCTCCTGGGATGGCGAGGACGAGAAGAGTCTCCGGGAGCACATGGAGGAGTACGCCAAGGGTTCCCTCGGGAAGGCGACCATGTCGAAGGCGGAACGTGGGGAGGCGCGCGACCTCTCGCGGCCCTTCAGCCTTCTCGTCGAGGCGACGGGCTCCACGTTCGCGACGACGGAAGAGGTCTCTGCCGTCGTGCAGATCTCCCGCACCTTCGGCATCGCCATGCTCCCGAAGACGTCGGAGAAGAGGCGCCGCCAGGACCTCGCGGTCACTCCGTTCACCCGCGAAACGGTCGTCCGGGTCGTCCCGCCGCGTGGCTTCGCGGTCGTCGAGACGCCGGCCGACGAGGAGGACGCGATCGGACCGGCGAAGCTTTCCTTCTCGAGCGTGGTCGACCCGGAGGGCGCCGCCGCCGTCACCCTGCGCGTCGTCCTCGACCGGGACCGCCTGACTCCGGACGAGGTCGCTGACCTGCACGCGGGCCTGGAGCGGATCTCGAGGCAGGGCGCCCTGGCCGTCCGTCTCCTTCACGCCTCGGAGGTGGACCTCAACGAGGGCCGTTTCGCCGAGGCCTTCGCGAAGCTCCGGGACGGGCTGAAGAAGCCGCAGGGGAGCGCCGTCGCGCACCGCCGCCTCTCGAGGGCGCTCCTCATGGTCGGCCTCGGAGACGCTGCGCGCCGCGAGGCCGGCGAGGCCGTTCGCCTGGACCCCGCCTCGGCCGCTGCCCGGCACGCGCTGGCGAGGGCGCTCGTCCACGATCCCTTCGGCCGCGCGTATCGCCCGGGGTGGGACCCCGCCGGCGCGGCTGGTGCGTTCTCGGAGGCCGCGAAGCTCGATCCCGACGACCTCGGGATCCGGGTCGAGGAGGCCGAATCGTACGAGTTCGACTCGAGCGGAAACCGGTTCGCGGACAAAGGGCGGCTCGCGAAGGCGATCGACCTCTACGCCGGGCATCTCGCCAAGAGCCCGCGGGCGACCATGCTCGCCCGCGCCTACGCGACGGACCTCCTCTTCGCCGGGCGGCACGGCGAGGTGATCTCCTTCGTGAACGCGCGGGCCGATGCCGCGGAGCTCTCCGACCTGGCGCTCGCGGCCGTTGCCGTCGGCGACGGCGCTGCGCGCGCCCGCGAAGAGGGACGGCGTCGGCTCGCCGCCTCCGAGCGCGGCGCGGGATTCGAGAAGACGGCCGAGCTCCTCGTGAACCTGCGACGTTACGCCGAGGCGGCCGAGCTCTATCGCGAGGCGGCGCGTTCCTCGAAGGAGGCCGCCGCGCTCGGCGCCAGGGCCGAGCTCACCGCGCGAATCCCCGCCGTCCCTCCTTCGGCCGACCCGAAGGACGCCGAGGCAGCCCTCCGGCTGTTCCTCTACAACCTCTTCGCCCCGCAGAGGCCCGACGCGGGAACGCTGAGGCCCTTCGCGGCGCAGGCGCTGCACCCGCTTCTTCCCGAGCTCGTCGACGCCCTGCGCGCGGTCGCATCCTCGTCCGGGTTCGCGTCACGCGAGGCGGCGCGCGACGTGACGACCTTCAGCGCCCAGTGGTTCGCACAGGGGACTCCCGAGGCCGGGATCCGCCTCCGTGGCGCCGGGGACGGGTCGGGCGCGCGCGACAACTGGATCGTGGAAGAGGACGGGCGGCTTCGTGTCCTCTCCATCGGGATTCCCGACCCGCTCTGCCGGCACGCGGAGTCCCTGCACGCGAAGGGCGACCTGCCCGGCGCCCGGAGCTGGCTCCGGAGGGCGCTCGAGATGGAGCCCGAGGAGGCCCGCGAAGGGCCTCCGCTCGACCGTCTCGTCACGCGCTGGTTCGACGCGGAGAACGAGGACGCCTCGGAGGTTCTGCTCGCGGCCTGCGCCTGCCAGCAGCAGGACCTGCTCGACGACGGGACCCTCGCGAAGCTCAGGCGCCTCGCCGCGGAACAGCCCGAGGACGACCGGCGGAGCGCGCTTCTCGCCAGGGCCGAGCTCGAGGCAGGGGACGCTGCCCGGGCCCTCCCGGCGGCGAGAGCGCTCTACCAGCGGAATCCCGAGAGCGAGACGGCCGCGACCCTGCTCCTCCTCTCCCTGCTGCAGAACGGGCTCCGGGACGAAGCCATCCGGACGGCGCAGGCGCATCTCGAAAGAAAACCCCAGCAGATCGAGGTGCGTCGCATCCTCTCGGAGCTGCGGGCTCGCGCAGGCGACTTCGAGGGTGCCGCCCGCGAGGGGGAGGAGCTGCTTGGTCTCCCTCGGTCCAACGCGATGGACGTCAACAACGCCGCCTGGCACCGGATGGTCGCAGGCCGCCTCGACGAGCGGACGCTCTCGCTGGCTCAGCAGGCCGTGGATGGCACCGGACGGATGGAGGCATCCACGCTCAACACCCTGGGCACCGTGTACGCCGAGATGGGCCGCGCGGCGGAGGCGAGGGCCGTCGTCCTCGAGGCGATGGACCGCGCCGAATCCGCCGAGCCCGATCCGTCCGACTGGTACATCGTGGGACGGCTTCTGGAAAGCTTCGGCCTGACCGTCGACGCCCGCCAGGCCTACGAGAAGACGATCGCCGTGAAGCCGGGGAACCGGCCGGCGAAGGGCCTCCGGGCGAGGCTGGAGGGCACGGCAGACCTGGGAAGCCCCGCCTGGCTCGCCGCCCGGCGACTCGGCGCCCTGGCGGAGGTGAATGCCGGCCGTTGACTCCGGCGTTCGCGCCAGCGTGCGACCGCGAGCGGTCGCCGAGCCCGGAGGCTCCCAACCCGAGGCCTCGTCGGGTTCGACCCTGGTGTCACCCCGGGTCAGAAGTTGATCGCCCCCGGGGGTGATGACCCGTTCAAACCCCCGGGGTGGATCAATCTGGTTCCCACCCGGTGCGGCGACAGGCCGCTTTCTCGCCTCCTCCTCGCGGCACGACTCTTGAGTAGGGCCTGGCGTGACACCCGTCACGAATCTCGAGTCGAAGTCCGAATTGAGGAGAGGTTGCATGCTTCATTGGCGGTGGACCACGCCTATTGCCCTGCTTTTCTCGGGACTCCTGATGATTGGTTCCTCTCCGGCGCAGGCGCAGCCGAGCGCCGACCGTGTGCCGACGCTCGCCGAGCAGCTGAAGAAGGCCGGCGCTCGCCCCGGTACCGCCTTCGAGCGGCTCATCAAGGAGAACCAGGACTTTTCGGTCCTCCGTGCCGACGAGAAAGCAGACACCGGAAGGGTCCCGCCCTGGCTGAAGGTCATCTGGCGGAAGGCGAATCCGGACGGTCACTACACGGCCGCCGACCCGACGGGGGGCTACCCCTTCGTCCTCAAGGAAGTCCTCGAGTGGATGCAGTCCCACCAGGATCTCCGCCCGGGGCTCCCCGACGCGAATTTCGAGGCGGGGTACGACAACCCGCCGGACGGCGTCGGGACGTGGGACGAGGACCTCTCGGTCACCGCCCTCGCGACCTCCATCGGGACGAACTACCGGATCTCGGGCTCCCAGTCGTCGCCCCGGAGCGAGTCCGACATCCGGGTCAACTACTGGAATTCGAACCAGATCATCGGCGCCTCGAACAACATCAGCGGCAGCGGCTTCCAGGCCCAGTTCTACTCGCTGGACGGCGGGACGACGTGGGGCCAGACGACGCTCCCCGGCTACAGCGGCGACGCGTTCAACTCCGACCCGACCGTCGACTGGAGCTCCGACGGCACGGCGTGGTCTTCGACGATGGGGATCAACAGCACCGGGACGGTCCTCAAGGTCCGGATGTACAAGTCGACGGACCAGGGGCGGACCTGGACCTACGACGCGACGATCTCCGGCTCCCAGACCAACACGGACAAGCAGATGGTCTGGATCGACCACAGCGCCACGTCTCCCTACAAGGACAACATCTACGCCATCTGGCACAACGGCAACCCGGTCTACATGAACCGGCGCAACTCGACCGGCTGGCTCTCGACGCCGATCCAGGTGAGCGGAAGCCAGACGACGGGGACCGGCATCGGCTCCGACGTGAAGACGAACTCCTACGGTGACGTCTTCGGCCTCTGGCCCGACACCGGCTCGCGCGGCCTCTACGTCGTCAAGTCGACGAACGGCGGGACGAGCTACGGGACCCCGGTCAAGCTCGCCACGACCTACGACTCGTACGACATCGGCGTCCCGGCCTTCAACGGCCGCCGCATCCTCATCTACGTCACCGCAGGCGCCTACCGGACGGCCAGCAAGGACCTGGTCTACGCGCTCTGGACCGACCTCTCGGGCGAGACCGGCTGCACGACCGCCTCGAACGAGCCGGGGTCCTCGGCCACCTCGGCCTGCAAGACCCGCATCTGGTTCGCCCGCTCCACGAACGGCGGTGCGTCGTGGGGGACGCCGGTCAAGATCAACAACCAGTCGGGCAAGAACGACCAGTTCAACCCGTGGCTCGTCGTCGACGAGACGAACGGCGCGATCGCGGTCATGTACTACGACACGGTCGACGACACGAACCGGAAGAAGACCCACGTCTACTACCAGTCGTCCTTCGACGACGGCGCCACCTGGGGCACCGCGGTGAAGGTCACGACCGCACAGACCGACGAGACCGGCTCCGGCGCCGACTCCGGCAACCAGTACGGCGACTACAACGGCCTCTCCGGCTATGCCGGCGTCTTCTTCCCGTCCTGGACCGACCGTCGCAACGCCGCGAGCGAGGAGATCTGGACCGCGAAGGTCACCGACTCGGGCAGCGGCGTGACCTACAGCCTCTCCGGCACGATCACGCTGAACGGCTCCGGCCTCTCGGGCGTCACCGTCACCGCGGGCTCAGGCTCGGCCACCACGAGCACGAGCGGCGCCTTCACGATCTCCGGCCTCGCGGCGGGCAGCTACACCGTGACTCCGAGCCGGTCCGGCTACACGTTCAGCCCGGCCAGCCGGTCCGCGACGATCACGAGCTCGAACGTCACCGGGGTCGACTTCACCGCGACGGCCGTGTCGACGACGTACAGCATCTCGGGGAACGCCGGCACCTCGGGGGCCACGGTCACGGCGGGCTCCGCGTCGGCGACGAGCGACGCCTCGAGCAACTACACCCTCGCGGCCCTCGTGGCCGGCACCTACAACGTGACCCCGACGAAGACCGGCTGCACGTTCAGCCCGGCCAGCCAGTCCGTCACGGTCACCTCGGCGAACGTCACCGGGGTCAACTTCACGGCCAGCTGCCCCAGCGGCGACCTCCAGCTCACGAGCGGAGTACCGGTGGCCGGCGAGAGCGTGGCCAAGAGCGCCTGGAAGTACTACTCCATCGTCGTCCCCTCGGGGGCCACGAACCTGACGTTCGCGACGACGAGCGCCACGGCCGACATCGACATCTACACGCAGAACGGCGCCAAGCCGACGTCCTCCTCCTACATCTGCCGGCCGTACAGCTCCTCGGGCAACGAGACCTGCTCGGCCACGAACCCCGCCGCCGCCACCTGGTGGCTCGGCGTCTACGGCTACGCCGCCGGGAGCTACACGGTCACAGGGACCTACACCCTCGGCGGGACGACGTACTCGATCTCGGGCAACGCGGGGACGCCGGGCGCCACGGTCTCCGCGGGCCCGGCCTCGGCGACGAGCGACGCGTCGAGCAACTACACGATCTCCGGCCTCGCCGCCGGGGCCTACACGGTGACCCCGACGAAGAGCGGCTGCACCTTCAGCCCGGCGAGCGCTTCCGTGACGATCACCTCTGCGAACGTCACCGGGAGGAACTTCACGGCCACGTGCGGCGGCGACGTCACGCTCTTCAACGACGGCTTCGAGAGCACCGGCTGGTCCCAGGTCGACACCTCCGGCACCGCGGGCTCCTGGACCTTCGCCACCTCCTCGACGTATCCCACGACGTCGCCCCACGGCGGGACGAAGCTCGCGAAGTTCAACTCGTACAACGCCTCGAGCGGCAGCCAGACGCGCGTCTACCGCGCCACCGGCTTCGCCGTCGCGAGCTCCTACACGAGCGTCACGCTGAAGTTCTGGATGTACCACGACACCGGCTACTCGTCCTACAACGACCGCATCCAGCCGCAGGTTTCGACGAACGGGACCACCTGGACGAACGTCGGCTCGGCGATCTCTCGCTACAACGGGTCCACCGGCTGGGCGCAGGTCACGATCGACCTTTCCGCCTACAAGGGCCAGACGATCCGCCTAGGGTTCCTCGGGATCAGCGCCTACGGCAACAACATGACCCTCGACGACGTGACGGTGACGGCCCAGTAGGGCCTTCTCCGCGCGCCCGTACTTTCCCGACGCGGGGCGCCTTCGGGCGCCCCGCGTCTGCCTTCCGGCGCCGGCGTCGGGTCCGAGCGCCCCGCGATCAGAACCTCCAGGAGACCTTCGCCTGGACGACGTCCTGGGACGGGACGCGATGCAGCGAGGCGAGGTCGTCGGAAAGCCCGAGCCCCGCGCCGTCGCCCTCGTCCGCCGCGGCTCCCTTCGTGTAGACGAGGTACGCGGTCGAGCCGCGGCGGAACTGCCACTGGCCGATCAGGTTCAGGTTCCACGTCCGGTCGGAGAACGTCGAAGACCCGGCCGCTGCGGTGGCGACGCGTCTCCCGGCATCGTTCCAGAGGCGGGTCTCGCGAAAGCTCCACCGCGCGGCGCGCCACTGGCTGAAGAGCTGGACCGTCGCGCGTGTCGACAGGGCGAAGGAGACTCGTATCGACTGGTCCAGCTGTCTCAGCGCCCGCAGCCCGACGACCGGAGCCCCGGGCGTCGGCGTCTCCAGCCAGCGCCGCTCCCCCGAGGCCCGCTGGTACGAGGTGTCCAGCTCCACCTCGAGCCGGGATGAGGGCCGAACGACGTGCGAAAGTGTGAGCTCGTCCGTTGGCCCTCCCTCCCACGAGGTCCAGCGGGCTTCGCCCGAGACCGACCAGGCGGCCTGCGGGGCGGTGCCGAATCTGAGGACGGCGAACGGGCGATCGGGCCTCCGGAGGATGAGCTTGCGCTCCCGCCCGAACGTCCGGAGTTCCTGGTCGTCATCGGCGGCCAGGTACGCCCCCGCGATGGCCGAGACCCGCCAGTCGTTCGTGAACTGAGTGCCGAGAGTCGCCTCCACCTCGCGCATCAGCGTGTGACCGGCGTGGTCCCGTCGGACCATCCCCCCGAACGCGACCTCCCAGTTGCGAAAGGCGCCGGCGGTGCGGTCCCACTGCCGGCGAAAGTCGACCCACCCCTGACGCACGTCGGGACGGGCGAGGTAGCCAAGGTCGTTCGGGTCGAACATCGGCGAGAGCTCCGTCAGGTGAACGGTCGCCGTCCAGGGAGTCCGGAACGTGTGGACCAGCTCGAGGTCGGCCCCCCACCCGCGCTCGGCGTCCTCGCGCGTTCCCGCGATTGAACCCGCGAGGACCCCGGTCAGCTTCGTCCGCCGCGACGCCGAACGGTACGAGCCGTCGACGGCCGCCACCTGCGCCTCCCTTCCGGTCGCCCCGCGCTGACCCGTCCAGCCGACGAAGGCGCCGACGTACCCGCCCCGGTCGCCGAGCGCCCGCGACACGCGAGCCACCCCGTAGCCCTGCGCCTCCTCGAGCGTCGCGGTCTCGATCCGGCCGTCTCGGTCGCGGAGCTCCGCCTCGGCGCGCCGCGTCACGGCCCCGAGCGCGGCCATCCGCCACCCGTCGTCCGAATGCCGGCTGTAGCGCGCCGCGCCGAGGAGGTCGACGTTCAGCGGCCGATCGAGGACGGCGGAACCGTCCGGCACGGCCGGCGGCGAGAGCGCGTGGCCGATGCGCCGGCTGTAGAAGAGCTGCAGGCCGGGGAGGGTGAAAGCGTCGGCGCCCTCCGTGAAGAACGGCCTCTTCTCGGGGAAGAACGTCTCGGTCGTCGAGAGATTCAGGACCTGCCGGTCCACCTCCACGTGCCCGAAGTCCGGCAGGAGCGAGACGTCGAGCTGCCCCGTCGCTCCGATGCCGAGGGAGGCGTCGGCGCCGGCGCGGAACGTCCCGCCGAGGTCGTCGTACGGTTCGACGGTCCTCACCTTCGAGCGTACCGAGGCGTGGGCCGTCAGGTCCCGCCGCCGCGGCGGCTTCCCGACGACGATCTCCTCGAGCGGGTAGAAGTGGCTCACGAATCCCTGCGCGCCTCGCGGCACGACCATCCAACCCGTCACCTCGTACGGGGACTGGTTCTCGCGGTAGAAGTAGATCCGCCACCTCTGGGGCGCCGGCGACGCCTTCGGGCGAAGGACCTCGAGCGGAATCCGGATCTCGACGCTCCAGCCCGACGCCCCGATCGACGTGGCCGAGTCCCAGACGGCGTCCCAGGTGTCGTCGTCGGCGGCCTCCTCGAACTGGAGGAGGTCCCGCTGCGCGTTCGCGGCGTTCACCCGGAACATCCGAGCGTTCCGGCCGCGGCCCTCGGCGTCGATCGAGACGCCGAACCAGTCCGAGTAGCTGTCGCGGTCCCGCCGGTGGACCCGCGCGGCGATGGCGGCGGGCCCTCCCGGGTTCTCGAGCGAGGCCCCCACGTAGAGGTATGCGTCGTCGAAGAGGACCCGTACGTGCGTCTCGAGCCGGGCCGGCTCGCCGCGGTTCGGGCTCCACTGCCGAAAGCCGGAGGCCGCGGCGGCGGCCGCCCAGGCGGCTTCGTCGAGACGCCCGTCCACGGTCAGGGGGCCCTCGAGGCGGCTCGCCGCGAGCGAGGGCGTCGGCGCGGCCGAGAGCGGAGAGGCTGCGGCGAGGAGCGCCGCCAGGATCCGGACGTTCATGTGTCACCCTCCCGGGCGACCGATCCTGCCGACCCGGCCGGCGGGGCGCGCGTGCCGGAAGTCGCGCTTCATGACCCATGACTTCCGGCACTCCCCGCGGCTCCTCGCGGGCCTATCCTCGGGGCGTGACGCACCGGCCGGAGCTGGACCGATGGATGCGGCGTCTCACGCTCCTCATGTGGGGCGCGGTCGGCTGGGCGATGCTGGCCGAGAGCGTCCACCGGGAAGGGACGGTGCCCGTCGCCTGCCTCCTCTCGTGGGCGGCCGCCTTCTTGCTCTGCGGCCTCTCCTTCCTCCTCGCGAGCAGCGAGGGGATCCACCGCTGGCCCCGCTGGACCTGGGTCGTCATCCTCCTCGCGCAGACCGGTTCCGTCCTCTTCATGACGGGCTGGTGGAGGAGCCTCGCCGGCGGGTTCCTCCTCGTCTTCTCCGCCTGGCAGGCCGCCCGGCTCCTTTCCTTCGGCGCGTCGCTCGCGTGGGTCGTCTCCCAGTCCGTCCTCTTCGGCCTGATCCTCGTCTCCTCGGACCCGTCGGCTCCGTGGCTCGTCGTCGCGGTCTTCTGCGGCGGCCTTCAGCTCTTCGCCTTCCTGGTGGCCCACCTCGTGCGGCAGGAGGAGGCGGCGCGCCTCGGCCTCGCCCGGTCCAACTCGGAGCTGCGGGATGCCCATGAGCTCCTCGCCCGGGTGAGCCGCGGAAGCGAGCGGCTCCGGGTCGCCCGGGAGCTGCACGACGGCCTGGGCCAGAAGCTCGTCGCCCTCAACCTGGCGCTCGAGTCCGCCGAGAGGGACCTCGCCCGGCCGGTCGACGGGCTCGCCCGCGCGCGGAAGCTCGTTCACGGCGCGCTCGCCGAGCTTCGGGCCGCGGTCGGACGGCTCCGCGAGGAGCCCGGCCCGGACCTCGAGTCCGGTCTGCGCGACCTCGTGGCCGACATCGAACGCCCCCGCGTCCACCTCGAGGTCCGCGGCTCGTGCGGCCGGGTCGACGCGGCCCGGGCCCGGGCCCTTCTGCGCTGCGCGCAGGAGCTCCTCACGAACGCGATCAAGCACTCGGGGGCCGAGAACGCCTGGCTCCTCCTCGAGTGCACGGCGGACGGCGAACGGCTCGTCGTTCGCGACGACGGGAGGAGCGACGGCGTCGTGCTCGAGGGGTGCGGCCTGAAGGGGATCCGGGAGCGGATCGGCGCGCTCGGCGGGACCCTCGCGCTCGGGGCGCGACCGCCGGGCCTCGTGGCGTCCGTCACGATCCCGGCGTTCGGCGAGGGGCCGTGATCCGGGTCCTCGTCGTCGACGACCAGACGCTCGTGCGCGAGGGGCTCGCCGCGCTCCTCGGCTCGCTGGCCGATCTGGAGGTCTGCGGCGAGGCCGCCGACGGCGAGGAGGCGCTCCGCATCCTCGAGGAGTCGGCTCCCGACGTCGTCCTCCTCGACCTGCGGATGCCTCGACTCGACGGCCTCGGCGTCCTCGAAGCACTCGCGGCGCATCCCGCGGCGCCGCCGGTCCTCGTCCTGACGACGTTCGACGACGACGCGGCCCTCCTCGAGGCGGTCCGTCTCGGCGCCCGTGGCTACCTCCTCAAGGACGTCCGTCTCGACCAGCTCGCCGACGCCGTCCGGACGGTCGCCGCCGGCGGGGAGCTGATCCATCCCAGCCTCTCGAGCCGGCTCGTGGAGACCCTCGCGGGGCGCCCGGGCCGGTTCGACGCCCTCGACCTCCCCGACGCGCTGACCCGTCGCGAGAAGACCGTCCTGCGCCTCGCGGCCGCCGGCTGCGCGAACGAGGAGATCGCCCGGGCGCTCGGTCTCGCCGTGGGGACGGTGAAGAACCACGTGTCGACGATCCTCTCGAAGCTGGGTGTGAGGGACCGGACCCGCGCCGTCCTCCGCGCCTACGAGCTCGGCGTTCTCTGACGACGGGAGGCGCGGGGGAGCTGTCGCGAGCCGGCCCGCCGCGTCGCTGCGGGGGCCGCCGTTCCGTCGCGCCCCCCGGAGCGACCGCTCCGCCCCGTCCCTTTCGCCGGGCTCTCCTGAACTCTGGCGGGACCGAACCCTTATCCTCGCTTGCGTCCTTTTCGCCGATCGCCCGTCTCCCCATGCGGAAACCGAAACGGAGCGACGCTCCGGATCGCAGAGGAGGCAGAAGCCATGAAGACCAGGAACCCCAGCCAGGAAACCCCCGAATCCGCCCGCCGCGAGCTCGAGGTCGAGCCTGTCGCCGTCGGCGACGACGCGTCCGCGAACCCACGCGCGGCTGTCGCCGGCCGAGCGGCGCCGAGTGCCGCGAGCGCCTCCGCCTGCTGCTCGGCGGCCGAGAAGGAGACGTGCTGCGATCCGCCGCAGAAGGCCTCCTGCTGCGCCCCCGACGCATCTGCCTGCGGCTGCACCTGAACCCCATGTCGACCCAGGCCGCCACCCCCGCCCCGCCCGCGTGGCAGGAGCTGCGCACCGATCTGGTCCGTTTCGTCCGCTCGCGGGTCGGCGACGGGGTGGCGCCCGACGACATCGTCCACGACGTCCTGCTCCGGGCCTGGCGCGAGCTCCAGGGCCCGGAGCCGCCCGTCCACCTGCGCGGCTGGCTCTTCCGGGCCACGCGCAACGCGATCGTCGACCACTACCGCGCCCGCCGTCCGACGGAGGAGCTGCCCGAGGAGGTCGAGAGCGCGTCCCGCGCGGTCGAGAGCGAGGCCGAGCGGGAGCTGGCGGACTGCCTCGCGCCGCTCCTCGACGGTCTGCCCGCGCCCTATCGGCTCGCGCTCTCCCTGTCGGAGGTCGAGGGGCTGCCCCAGCGCGAGATCGCGCGGCGCGAAGGGCTGTCGCTCTCGGGCGCGAAGTCCCGGGTGCAGCGCGCCCGCAGGATGCTGCGCAAGGCCCTCCTGGGCTGCTGTCGCGTCGAGATCGACCGCCGGGGCGGCGTCGTCGACTTCCAGGAGCGGCCCGACGGGGCCGGCGCCCGCTCCGCCGAGCCGAGCGCGGGCTCGCCGCCGGAAGACGGTGGATGCGGCTGCCGCTCGAGCAGAGAGACCGACAGACGAGCACCTCGGTAGGGAGCCCGTCGGGGATGGTGGCCTTGGCGTTTGCCCCTACCTGGGCGCGACGGCCCCTCCTGCGGGCCACGTCGTGTCGCCGATGCGCTTCAGCGTCAGCTCGGCGAAACGGATGGGCTCCTTCCCAGGGACGATCCGCTCGCCCACCTCGTGCCAGGTGCCGTCCTTGACCGTCGCCGTATAGCGAATGGTCATGGGCCCCGCCGGGATCTCCCAGCGGACCCCGTCGGCGAGGAGCGTGAGGACGAAGTCGCCGGACCTGCCCATCGCGTACGACCGCAGCGAGTAGGCGCGCGTCGCCGGGTCGTAGGAGACGACGCCGAGCGCGTTGAACGCGACCTTGCCGTCGGCCTCGTAGCCCAGCCCCTCGATGACCCTGACGGCCCCGTCGAGGAAGGGGCCGACTCGCTCCGTCTGCGTGACGGTGTGCTTCTCGCCGGAGGGGGAGATCGTCCAGGCGGGGCCTCTCCAGAGCCCGTCGAGGAACGAGAGCTTCGCGAGAGCTTCCTTCTGTGCGGCGATGGCGGCGGCCGGATCGGGACGCCCCTGCGCGTCGGCGGTCGAGGGGAGGCCTGCGAGGGTGAGGGCGAGGACCGCGGCGAAGGATCGATGAAGCATTCGTGTCTCCCGAGGTTGCGCATGGGTGCGCGGCCGGGCCGGTCGTGGCCTGCGCCACGTCCGGCGGTGTCGTGGTGCGCGGCGGGAAGTGCTTCCCCGCCAGCTCGAGGAGTCTCGACGGCGCTCGCCTCCTTCACCCCAGCGTGTCTTTGGCCGGAGTGTGCCTCAGGAGTCGTCGGAACCGGAAGGCGACCTGCGGGCGGAAAGGGATGCCGTCCCCATCCCGGACAAAGGAAGAGGTCGCGGCCTCGCGCAGGTTCGGCCGGAATGGATCCTCGCGTCTCTGGGCGGCGGTAGAGCCCTGGCGGTCGTGCGCCGGACGCATGCGTCCGCGGGGCTCCCTGTGCAACCGCCGGTCGGGCTGGGCGCCCGGCTGGGTCAGTATCCTGAAAGCCCCAGCTCCCGCGCGACGAGCGGCACGAGGACGGCGCGGATCTCGTCCCGTACTCTCCGAAACACCGGGAGCGCGTCGTCCCCCTCGCCCGCGTGGGCCGGGTCGTCGAATGCGTGGTGAATCGTCCTCTTCGCTCCCGTGAAGACGGGGCAGGCCTCGCGCGCGGAATCGCACACCGTGACGACGAGGTCGAACGTGAGGGCCCGGAGCGCCTCGACCGACTTGCTCGTGTGAGACGAGAGGTCGACCCCCGCCTCGGTCATCACCTGGATCGCCCTCGGGTGGACGAAGGATGGCTTCGTGCCGGCCGACCAGGCCTCGACGCGGTCGCCGAGGTCGTGGCGGACCCACCCCTCGCCCATTTGCGACCGGCAGGAGTTGCCCGTGCAGAGGATGAGGACGCGGGGCTTCTCCACCTCAGGCCCCCTGCGCGGTGCGCGCGGACGGGGCGCCGAAGTACCTCCGCTGGAACCAGAACGCCACGTTCACGAGGCCGATCATCACGGGCACCTCGACGAGGGGCCCGATGACGGCCGCGAAGGCAGCGCCGGAGTTGATGCCGAAAACGGCGACGGCGACGGCGATCGCCAGCTCGAAGTTGTTGCTCGCGGCCGTGAAGGCGAGGGTCGTCGTCTTGCTGTAGTCGGCGCCGACCCGCCTGCCCATCCAGAACGAGACGACGAACATCACGACGAAGTAGACGACGAGCGGGATGGCGATCCTCACGACGTCCAGCGGGATCGAGACGATCAGCTTCCCCTTGAGGCTGAACATCACGACGATCGTGAAGAGGAGCGCGATCAGCGTGATCGGGCTGATCGCCGGGACGAAGCGGCGGTGGTACCACTCCTTCCCCTTCAGCTTCACGCCGACGAGGCGCGTGAGCGCGCCCGCGAGGAACGGGATGCCGAGGTAGATGAAGACGCTCGTCGCGATCTCCGCCATGCTGACATCGACGAGGCTTCCCTGGAGGCCGAAGAGCGGGGGCAGCACGGTGATGAAGAACCAGGCGTAGACGCTGTAGAAGAGGACCTGGAAGACGCTGTTGAAGGCGACGAGCCCGGCGGCGTACTCCGTATCGCCCTTCGCGAGCTCGTTCCAGACGATGACCATCGCGATGCAGCGGGCGAGGCCGATCATGATGAGGCCCGCCATGTACTCGGGCTTGTCGCGCAGGAAGACGATCGCGAGCGCGAACATGAGGATCGGCCCGACGATCCAGTTCTGGAAAAGGGAGAGGGCGACGACCTTCCGGTCGCGGAAGACGTCGCCCATCTCCTCGTATCGCACCTTCGCGAAGGGGGGATACATCATCAGGATCAACCCGATGGCGATCGGGATGTTCGTCGTCCCGACCTGGAACGAGTTCACGAAGGACTCGACCCCCGGGATGAAGGCTCCGGCGAGGACCCCCGCGGCCATCGCCGCGAAGATCCAGAACGTGAGCCACCGGTCGAGGAACGACAGCTTCTTTCCGACGCCATCGGGCATGGTCTCTGCCTCCTGAGCGGGTTCGCGATCGAGGTGTGACAGGGGAGGGGCCTCAGCCCTTCGCCGGCTTCACCGCGCGGACGAAGGCGCTCCGGAACTTCCCGTCGACCTCGGCTCCGAGCGCGTCGACGTCGATCCCCGCCGAGGAGAGGAACTCGCGCGCGTCGTCGACCCGGTAGATCCGCGTCGGCTCGACGGTGACGTCCGCGAAGCCGGCGGCGCGGAGCTTTGCGACGTAGTCGTCCTCGTCGAGGGCCCCGGCGATGCAGCCGATCCAGAGCTCGACGCTCTTCTTCACCGGCGCGGGGATCTCGCCCTTCGTCACGACGTCGGACACGGCGAAGCGCCCGCCCGGCTTCAGGACGCGGAACGCCTCGCGGAGGACCCGGTCCTTGTCGGCCGCGAGGTTGATGACGCAGTTCGAGATGATCACGTCGACGCTCGCGTCGGGGAGCGGGATCTCCTCCATCGTCCCCTTCAGGAACTCGACGTTCTCAGCTCCGGCCTTCGCCTGGTTCTCGCGGGCGAGGGCGAGCATCTCGTCGGTCATGTCGAGGCCGTAGGCCTTGCCCGTCGGGCCGACCCTCTTCGCCGAGAGGAGGACGTCGATGCCGCCGCCGGAGCCGAGGTCGAGGACGACTTGCCCCTCCTCGAGCTTCGCGAGGGCGGTCGGGTTGCCGCAGCCGAGCGAGGCATGGACGGCCGTCGTCGGGAGGAGCGCCTTCTCGTGGTCGGCGTAGAGGTTCGAGGTGATCGGGTCGCCGGAAAGGCCCGAGGCCGAGGGGGCCGTCCCGCAGCAGGCCGACGGCGCCGGACCGCAGCAGGAGGCGCGCCCCTCCTTCACCTGCAGGGCGGCCTTCCCGTACCTTTCCCTCACGACGTCGCGGATCTCGTTGTCGTTCATGACGATTTCCCTTCTATCAAGAAATCTCGATACGTTCCAGAAAAAAAGGGGTTCAGGTGCGGCAGCAGCTCGCGGCGCACGCCTTCGCCGCCGCCTCGAGCTCCTCGAGGGCGACCCGGATCTCCTCCACCGCCTCGGGGACGAGGGAGTAGTGGATCCAGCGCCCCTCGCGCCGGTCCCTCACGAGCCCGGCGTCCTTGAGGGTCTTCATGTGGAACGAGAGGCGGGACTGCTGGGCGACGAGGAGCCCCGTCAGGTTGCAGACGCACTGCTCGCCGTTCCGGAGGGCGGCGAGGATCCGGATCCGGGTCGGGTCCGACAGGGCGTGGAAGAGGTCTGCGAGGCGCTCCGCCCGGTCTCCCTTCACGGGGAGGACGCCGGCCCGGGCGGGCTTCTTGCGGGACGCCGTCGTCGCCATGACGATCAATATATCCACGGAACTTGATATGTCAAGGACCGATCGCGCGAACGGTTCCTGCGCCGGTCGCCCGCCGCCGTCACCTCAGCCGGAGTATCCGAACGGCGCCGAGGAGGACGAGCGCGCCGACGAGGGTCCCGATGACGAGGTCGGGGAGCCGGGAGCCCGTCGCCGCGACGAGCGCGCCCGCGGCCATGACGCCGAGGTTCGCGAGGACGTCGTTCGTCGAGAAGATCCAGCTCGCCTTCATGTGCGCGCCGCCGTGCCGGTGCCCGGCGAGGAGGAGGAGGCAGGCGACGTTTCCGGCGAGGGCGAGGACGGAGATCCCGATCATCGCCGGCGGGTCGGGCACGCTCCCGACGACCCAGCGCCGCCCGACGTCGAGGAACACGCCCGCCGCCAGGAGCGCCTGGAGGACGCCGGAGGCGTGCGCGGCCCGCAGCTTCGCTCCGGAGGAGCGCGCGACGGCACAGAGGGCGAGGCCGTAGACGAAGGCGTCCGCGAGCATGTCGAGGGAGTCGGCGATGAGGCCGGTCGACTGCGCGAGCCAGCCCGCCACGATCTCGACGACGAAGAGCGCGGCGTTGATCCCGAGGAGGATTCGAAGCGTGCCCGCCTCGTCGCGCGTTTCCGGAATCGCCGCCTCCGCGGGGCCGGCCTCGGCGGACTCCACGACGCGGGCGCCGAGGCCGAGCGGCTCGAGCTTCGCGAGGACCGGACCGGGCTCGCCGCGGTGGGTCACGGAGAGGGTGCGTCCTTGCAGGTCGAACCTCAGCGCCTCGACGCCGTCGAGCCCGTCGAGCGCCATCCGGACGAGCCGCTCCTCGGACGGGCAGTCCATCCTCGGGATGGCGACGAGGGTCCTCGTCGTCGGAAGCGGCGTCATGGGAAGGGGATGGTACTCGGACGAAGATCCGGGACCGAACGGGCGGACACGACCGAGCATCTTGACTGCATGAGATCAGAGCATCAGGATGCCTCCATGAGGACGACCGTCACTCTCGACACCGACGTCGCCGCGAGCCTCAAGGAGCTCGCGCACGAGCGCCGGCTCTCGTTCAAGGCCGCTCTGAACACGGTCCTCCGTCAGGGGCTGGCGTCGCCCGCGTCCGGCACCCGTCGGGCACGGAAGTTCATCGTCGAGCCGCATGACGGCGAATTCCGGCCCGGACTGGACCTGGGCAAGCTCAACCAGCTCACCGATCAGCTCGACACCGAGGCGTTCGTGGAGAAGGCTCGCAGGAGTTGATGATCGTTCCCGACGTCAACCTTCTCGTCTACGCCTACAGCCGGCGCGCTCCCCTGCACGCGGCGGCCCGAAAATGGTGGGAGGCTACCCTCGGAGATGGGGCGCCCGTCGGTCTTCCCTGGGCCGTCCTCTGCGGGTTCATCCGGGTCACGACGCATCCAGCCGTGCTCTACCCGCCCCTGAAGGTCGGGAGAGCGCTCGAGTTCGTTCGATCGTGGCTCGAGAGGCCCGGTGTCCGAATCCTGGAGCCGGGCCCCCGTCATTTCGAGGTCCTGTCGGTTCTTCTCTCGGGTCTGGGCGTCGGCGGGAACCTCACCACGGATGCCCACCTCGCCGCCATCGCGATCGAGCACCACTGCGAGCTCTTCAGTAACGACACGGACTTCGGCCGGTTCCCGGGTCTACGATGGCGCGATCCGCTTCGCAAGGTGCGCTGAGGCGAGCAAGCGCCGCAAACATGGCTGGAGCAGGCCGAGGTGCTCTCGGAGGAGCAGGCCGTCCGCGGTCTGCCCGTCAGCTCAGGAAGACGAACCTCACCGAGAGGTAGATCCCGACCGCGACGAAGACGACGCCGGTAACCCGCCTCGCCCAGACCTCGAACGTCCCGACCTTCTTCAGCGCCGCGGAGAGCGCCTTCGTGCCGCTCGTGGCGGCGAGGGCGAGAAGCACCACCGGGAGCGCCGTACCGAAGCCGTAGACGACCGGGAGGACGACCTTCGAGCCGTGCTGGAGGGCGAGAGGGACGAGGCTCCCGAAGAAGAGGGCCGCGGAGACGGGACAGAAGGAGAGCGCGAATAGCGCTCCGAGGAGCAGTGCCCCGAGAACGCCCCCGTCGGCCGCCCTCTTCCGCAGCTCCTCGCTGCCGGCTGTCGTCGAGAGCCCGGCCGAGAGGAGGCCGAGGAGGTACATCCCGACGAGGACGAGCAGCGGACCCAGGAGCTTGTTCATGTACCGCTGGAGGAACTGCGAGAGGCCGGGCACGGAGAGAAGCCCGAAGACGACGACGGCGCTCACCGCGGCGTAGGCGAGCGCGCGGCCGAGGGAGTAGGCGAAGGCCGAGAGGAGGACGAGCCGGGGCCTGTCGGCGCGCCTCGCCAGGTAGGAGACGGCCGCGATGTTCGTCGCGAGCGGGCAGGGGCTGATCGAGGTCAGGACGCCGAGCCAGAGGGCCGTCGCGGCGGCCGGGGCGAGGTCGGGCGTCACGCCTTCTCCAGGTAGGCCCGGACCTCCCGCTCGACGTAGGACTGGAACCCCTCCGGGTCGCGGAGGAGCGGCCAGACCTGGTCGAGGTTCTTCCAGCGGAGCTCCTTGCCGTCCTTCACCTCGGAGACGACGACCGACTTCGTGAAGAGGCCGTAGTCCTTCACGAAGTGGGCGTGCTGGGGCTCGTCGGTGTTCACGAGCCGCCAGACGACACGCTTCTCGGCGAGGAGGTCGGCGAGACGGATCGTCATCGTCGCGTTCGTCAGCTCTTCGATCTTCAGGCACGACAGGCACCGCGCCGTGGTGTGGTAGTAGGTGACGACGACCGTGGACGCCTCCGCGACGGGCGGCGCCGGTAGCGAGGCCGGAACGGCCGCCGAAGCCTCCACGGCGCGCGCGTGGCGCGTCTCCTTCACGGCGAGGGTGACGCCGGTGACGACGACGAAGGCGAGGAGGGCGCCGGTGACGAGGTGCTTCTTCTCGATGCTCATGACGCGAACGCTCCGAAGATCAGACCGGTGACGGTGGACATCACGACGACGAGGCCGACGTAGACGACGGTCTTCTTCGTCCCGAGGTACGAGTTGATGACGATCATGCTCGGCAGGGAGAGCGCCGGGCCGGCGAGGAGAAGCGCCAGCGCGGGCCCTTTGCCCATCCCCGACCCGAGAAGGCCCTGGAGGATCGGGATCTCGGTGAGCGTCGCGAAGTACATGAAGGCGCCGGCCACCGAGCCGAAGAGGTTCGCGGCGAGGGAGTTCCCCCCGACCGCCCCGGCGATCCACGCGTCGGGGATCAGCCCGGAGTCGTGGCCGGGTCGCCCCATGAGCCATCCGGCGACGAGGACGCCGCCGAGGAGGAGCGGGAGGATCTGCTTGGCGAACTCCCAGGAGCCGAGGACCCAGAGCCGCAGCTCCTCGCGGTCGTACCAGCGCACCATCATGAACACGAGGGCCGCGAGCGCCGCGCCGGCGAGATACCAGTGAACCGCGTAGACCGCCGCGAAGAATCCGACGGCCTTGTTCGAGGCGCCCCAGTTCGCGAAGACGAGGATCGCGATCATCGAGCCGAGGAAGGCGGCGTCCTGCCAACCCTGTCGCGTCCGGCCGCTCGCGGCGGCTCCCGCCGCGGCGAACGGATCGGGGCCGTTCTTCACCCGCTCGGCTTCCTCCTTGCGGAAGATCGCCGCCATGATCAGGCCGATGACGACGGCGAAGGCGACGGCGCCGATCGCGCGGGCGAGGCCGAGCTGCAGGCCCAGGACGCGCGCCGTCAGGATCATTGCGAGGACGTTGATCGCCGGGCCCGAGTAGAGGAACGCCGTGGCCGGGCCGAGGCCCGCGCCGCGCCTGTAGATGCTCGAGAAGAGGGGCAGGACCGTGCAGGAGCAGACCGCGAGGATGGATCCGGATACGGCGCCGACGCCATAGGCGACCGGGCGCTTCGCCGTGGCGCCGAGGTACTTCATGACCGCGCCCTGGCTCACGAACTGGCCGATCGCCCCCGCGATGAAGAATGCCGGGACGAGGCAGAGGAGGACGTGCTCGCGGGCGTAGTCGCGGAGCAGGACGAACCCCTCGGGCAGCGCCCGCTGCACGCGCGCGCTCTCGATCGGCAGGAAGTAGGCACCGAGGAAGACCCCGGCGATCAGGAGGAGCTTCGTCCTCTCCTTCATGGATGGCCTCCGGGCGGGCGCTGCGGCGACCGCGGCCTCGCCCCGTCGCGCGGTGTCAGAGGGCGGCGAGCGCCGCGCGGATCTCCTCGGCTTTCGGGATCCGGCCGGAGAAGATCACCTTCCCGTCGACGGCGACGCCTGGAGTGGCGAGGAGGCCGAGCTCGATCATCCGCTCCATTCCGTCGACCTTCTCGACGGTGAAGGGGAGCTTCTCCGTCTCGACGACGTGCGCGACGACGCGGAACGTCTCCTTGCAGCGGGCGCAGCCGGGGCCGAGGACTTCGATCTTGCGGGGAGCGTTCTCCATGGGAAGGTCCTTTCGGGTTGCGGGCCGCGGGGGCGGCTCGATTCGGTCCATCAACAATCATAGTTTGTTGATGGATGGGCGTCCAGCGGCGAAAAGCGGAGGCCGCGAACGCGTCGCACGATGGCTGCGGCGGGAAGGGCGGGGCATACTGACTCGAGGACGGACGGTGCGAAACGAGACGCCTTCTTCGCCTGAGCCCCCCGACCGGGGCATTCCCGAGGCGGCGTCCCCCTCGGAAGGCTCTGGCTCGAGCCGGGCGGCTGCGGCCGGACTGATCTGTGCGCTCGTGACGATGGCGCTCGGGGCCGCGGCCCTGGTCGGATGGACGACGGGCCGCAAGGCGCTGACGGCCTTCGACCTCGCGAGCATTCCGATGGCGCCGAGCACGGCGCTGCTCTTCGTGCTCCTCGGAGGCGTCGCCGCCGTGGCCGCCCGGCCCGGGAGGGGAAGAGGAGCGCGGATCGCGACGCGCGGGCTCACGGGGCTCTCGGCGGCCGCTTCGGCGGTCCTTCTCGTCGCCAGCCTCCGCGGAACGTACTGGGCGGTCGAGCACCTCGGGCTTCAGATCGACGGGCGAGTCGCGGGCTGGCCACTCGGGCACATGTCCCCCGTCGCGGCGGCCGCGTTCCTCCTCGTGAGCGTCGCGCTTCTCGCGCTCGACTTCCCCCGGGTCCGCTTCGGCAGGGGGCGGTGGCTCGCCGTGGTGGCCGGCGGTGCGGTTCTCGTCGGGGGAGGGGCCTTCTTTCTCGCCTACATGGCCGGGGAGCCGCTCCTCTATCGCGGCTCGGTCCTGCCGCCGTCCGCGCCGACGAGCACCGCCTTCGTCGCCCTCGGACTCTCCGTCCTTTTCGCCGCGCGGGCGCGGGAGCCCCGGCGGGACGATGACGTGCGCCTCCCGCGGGGCGCGGAGGCGATGCTGGCGGCGCTCTTCCTACTCCTGGCCGCAGGGATCGTCCTCTGGGGGACGACCTGGTTCCGGGAGCAGGAGCGTCGGCTGAAGGAGCGGGTCGACCTGCAGGTCTCGACGATCGCGAAGCTGAAGGCGACCGAGCTCGCCCGTTGGCGGACGGAGAGGCTCGGCGACGGAAGGGTCCTCCAGGAGAGCCAGGCCTTCCGGAAACTCGTCGACGGCTTCCTCGCGGGAGCCCTCCCGCCCGGCGACGTGGCGGTTCTCGGCCAGTGGCTCGGCAGCGTCCGGGAGAGCTACGGCTACCAGAGCGTCGAGGTCCTCGACGCGGGCGGCGCGACGCGGCTCTCGATCCCGGCCGACGCGGCGCCGGTGGAGGGAGACGACGGCCGGCATTTCTCCGAGCTCCTTCGCTCGGGCGAAGCGCGTCTCGTGGACCTCCACACGCACGGGTCCGTGGGACCTCTCCGGATGGCGGTGGTCGTGCCGGTCCTCCTCGAGGGGCAACCTCGGGGTGCGGTGCTCCTGGGCATCGACGTGCCGGCCTACCTCGATGCGCACCTCTCCGACTGGCCGGTCCCTTCGCAGACGGCCGCGACGGTTCTCGTCCGAACGGAAGACGACGCGGTTCTCGTTGTCCGGGCCACGCCGGCGGAGGGGAAGGGGCGGGAGATCGAGCGGGTGCCGACCGCTCAGGCCGAGCCGATGTTCGTGCGGGCGGCCCTCGGCGAGGAGATGGTCGGCTACTTCCCGCGTGCGGACGGGAGGCAGGTCGTCGCCGCCGCCCGCCGGGTCGCCGGCTCCCCCTGGAAGCTCGTCGCGCACGTGGACGCGGAGGAGGCGTTCGGACCGCTGCGCGAGCGCCTCTGGCTCACGGTCCTCGCGATGGCGGGGCTCCTCGCGGCGGTCGCGGCGGGAGTCTTCGCGGTCTGGCGCCGCCAGCTGGCGCGGGTCGAGCGGGGGCGAAGGCTCGCGGAACGGGAGGGCGCGTCGCTCCGTGACGTCATCGAGCGGAGCCTGAACGAGATCTTCGTCTTCGACCCGGTCACGTTCCGCTTCCTCTTCGCGAACCGCGGGGCGGCTCGGAACCTCGGCTACTCCGAGGAGGAGCTGCGCGGGATGACGCCGATGGACCTCGTCCCCGGGCTGACGGCCGACGAGCTCGGCGCGATGCTCCGGGCTGCGGACGCGAAGCCCGGCGAGGTTCACAGGGAGGAGACCCTCCACCGCAGGAGAGACGGGAGCCTCTATCCGATCGAGGTCAACCTCCAGCGGGTGAGCGCCGCCGCCGGCGACGTTTACCTCGCCGTCATCATCGACATCAGCGATCGGCGGGCCGCGGAGGTGAGGATCCGGCACCTGAACCGGGTCTACGCGGTCCTCAGCGAGGTGAACCAGGCGATCGTCCACGAGCGAGACGTCCCGTCTCTCGCTGCGGAGGCGTGCCGGATCGCCGTGGAGGTCGGGGGCTTCCGGGAGGCGAGGCTCCTGCTCGCGGAGGGCGAGGGCGCCCGGTGCGCGGGCGGGGCGCCGGCCGGAGATGCGTCCGAGGCTCCGAGCGCCCCGTCGTGGGCCGAGGCGCTCGCTCTCGAGTCGATCCGGGACGGTCGCTCTGCTTCGGCGCCGGCTGGTCCCGCGCACGGCGCCGCCGTGGCGCTGCCGCTCGTCGTCGAGGGAAGGGCGGCCGGCGCCTTCGTCCTCTCCGCGAGACCGGACGACGCCTTCGACGCAGAAGAGATGCAGCTCCTCGAGGAGATGGCGCTCGACGTTTCGTTCGCGCTCGAGACGATCCGGGGGGAGGCCGCCCGGAGGGAGGCCGAGGACGAGGTGCGGCGGCTGAATGCAGACCTCGAGCGGCGCGTCGAGGAGCGGACGGCGGAGCTGGCGAGCGCCGTCCGGGAGCTGGAGACGTTCGCCTACTCCGTCTCCCACGACCTGAAAGCGCCTCTCCGGGCGATCGACGGCTACAGCCACCTCCTCGTCGAGGAGCACGGGAGCGCGCTCGACGGGAAGGCCCGCGACTACCTCGAGAGGGTGCGGAGCGGGGCGCGGCGCATGGGCGAGCTGATCGACGCCCTCCTCGCCTACTCGCGGGTCGAGAGGAGAGCCCTGCAGCCCGAGACGATCCTTCTCGCCGAGAGCGTCCGGACGGCGCTCGGGCACCTCCAGGAGGAGGTCGCATCCACCGGCGCCTCCGTGTCGGTCGCCGTCGAGGGTCTCGTCGCGCGCGCCGACCGGGAGGGGCTCGCGATCGTCTTCCGCAACCTGCTCGGCAACGCGCTGAAGTTCCGGCGGGGCACGGAGGCGCCGCGGATCGAGATCGGCGGGGAAGCCGCGGAAGGCGTCTGCCGCTTCTGGGTCCGCGACCACGGCGTCGGCTTCGACTCCGCCTACAGCGAGAAGATGTTCGACATCTTCCACCGGCTCCACCGGCAGGAGGATTTCCCGGGAACCGGCATCGGCCTCGCGCTCGTGCGGAAGGCCGTGGAGCGAATGAGCGGCTCGATCCGGGCCGAGGGCGCCCCGGGCCGCGGCGCGACGTTCTTCGTGGAGCTCCCCGAGGGAATGGACGCGAAGGCCCCCGGAGCCGGAGCGCCGGGGGCCGACAGGATGTCCGGGAGCGGGGACTAGAACGAGATCTGGGCCGCGACGACGGCCTGGAGGTACTTCTCGTCGAGGACGCCGTTCACGGTGCGGCCGTCGTCCTCGATCGACTCGACGTTCAGCTTCAGGTTCGCGTTGTTCCCCTTGATGAAGTAGTGGAGGCCGCCGGTGAGGATCTTCAGCTTGCTGGGGGCGGCGGCGTCCTCGTTCCTGTCGAACTCCTCGTACCGGGCGGCGAGCTGGTACTTCTTCGCGAAGGTGTAGAGGACGGTGCCGTACCAGCCGTTCCGCTTCAGCTTCGTCACGGCGGTGCCCGACGCCTGCTCGTCACGCCCTTCGGCGTACTCGAAGCGGAACCCGAGCGGAAGCTCCTCCGTGCCTTCCCAACGGACGTGCGCGGCATACCGCTCGCGACCGAGGTAGGTGGCCCCCTCGCCGGCGCTGTAGCCGCCCGAGGCGCCGACGACGAGCCCCTTCATCGGCTTCACGTCGAGGCGCGCGTTGAAGTTGAGAGCGTCGTTGTTGTCGTTGTTGTTGAGCGTCGTCCCCTGGGTGACCGACACGCCGGTCGTCACCATGGGGCTCCAGTCGGCCTTCCAGAAGAGGCCGAGCTCGCGCTTGTCGGAGAACTGGCGGGCGACGAGGGAGCGCTCGGCGAAGTCGAGGGCCGAGGAGGAGCGGTTCCCTTCCTCCATGAGCCAGACCTTCTTCTGGCCCAGCTGGACGTCGTGCCCCTTGAGCCCCGTGTAGGTGATGGCGAAGTCCTGGAGGATCTTGCCGTCGGCGCCGGCGGTGACGCTCGGGCTCTTCGTCGGGTCGATCATGACCTCGAAGCCCCATTCCGGCGTCACCTTGCCGGACAGCTTGATCTCGGCGCGGCGCAGGCGGAAGGTGTTCACGCCGGTGGAGTTGCCGAGCTGGCTCGAGCCGCTCCCGGTCGCCGAGTCGTCCATCACGTACCAGCCCTGGAGGAGGCCGCCGAACTTCAGCTCGCCGTCCCCGATCTTGAGGGTCGTGGGCGGGACCGGCTTCGGGGGCTTCGGCGCGGAATAGGGCCGGACCTCGGGCTCCTTGCCGTGCTTGAAGACGTAGAGGTCGAGGGCCGCGTCGTTGTCGAAGACGACGGTTTCGCCGTTCGGGCCGAAGCCGATCTTCGTGATCGACTTTCCGAGCTCGCCGGAGCCCTCCCAGGCCGCGAACTCGTTCGGGTCGTTGAAGACGTAGATCCGGCCTTCCTTGACGACCTCCTTGTACCAGAGGAGGTTCACCTGGGCCTGCGCGGCGCCGGCGAGCAAGAGAAGGCCCGCCAGGGCGATTCCGTGGACGCGTCGAAGCATGGGGCTCATTCCGTCTCTCCTTTCAGATCCGTCCGAAAAGGGTGATGTCTCCGAGGGCCGGCGAAGGGGCCGCTCCTGCGGGGGCCGTCCGGGCGAGGCGGAGTCTCCGAGGTGGGCGGGAGGGTCGGGTTGAGACGGTATGAAGGCCGTGTAAGGAGAGGCGGCCGCAGCCGAGGCGCTTCACACGGAGTTAACCTGGCCATAACAACGTTCCGGCCGCCCTCGGGAAGACTCCCCGTCGGTTTGGAATCCCGAAGGAGGACGCAGATGAAGAAGACCGCCACCCTCGCCGCCGCCGCGCTGCTCGCCGGCACGGCCGCCGCGCAGACGATCCAGGTCGACCCGGCGATCAAGCCCTACAAGGCCGTTTCCGGGGTCTCGGGGAACGTCAGCTCGATCGGCTCCGATTCGCTGAACAACCTGATGACGCTCTGGGCCGAGAAGTTCAACAAGATGTACCCGAACGTGAAGATCCAGATCGAGGGTAAGGGCTCCTCGACGGCTCCGCCGGCGCTCATCTCGGCCACCGCCCAGCTCGGGCCGATGTCGCGCGCCATGAAGGGGAGCGAGATCGACGAGTTCGAGAAGAAGTTCGGCTACAAGCCGACGCAGGTCCGCGT
>CAYVPO010000025.1:0-27628 GCA_964453825.1 uncultured Holophagales bacterium | reverse complement strand
GGCCCCTCCGACCCGTTCGCGGCGGTCCGTACCGCGCAGGGGCACCTCGAGATGCTCCTCGCCGCCCTCCTCGCCGCCGGCGACTCCTCCGACGCGCTGCAGCGCGTGCGGGGGGAGATGGCGCCCGGGAGCGCTCGGAGGGTCCTCGCGCACACGCGCGTTCCCGAGGAGCCGCTCCGCAGGGTTCCGCCCGCTCTCGCCTGCGGCCTCGTCGGCGCCGTCGGGCTCGTGTCGGGAGGCCGGGTCGAGGTGACCGCCGTGCGCCTCGGACCGGGCACGGTCCAGCTCCGCAGGGCGGGTGCGACGTCGGCGGCCCCGTTCACGACGCAGCCCCCGGAGCCCTCGTTCCTGGCACCGGGGGCGCTCGGTGCGGCAGCGCTCCCCCGGGCGGAGGCGGCACCCATGGTGTCGCTCGCGCGGGGCGACGCGCTCCTCCTCTCGACTCCCGCCGTCGGCCGCGGCGCCCCGAGCGCCTGGACCTCGCTCGCGACGCTCTGGCCTCCGTTCCCGGACGGCCTCGGCGACGGAGCGTCCGCGCGCAAGCTCCTGGACCGGGCCGAGCGCTGGGGTGTCGCGGAGCCGCCCAGCTTCGGCGGGCCTCTCGGGATCGGCGTCCTCCTCGCACGCTGAGCCGAAGCGGCTCGCGTTCCGCGCGGAGGGCTAGACTTCGCCGGTTGGAGGTCTCCCGATGCGAATCGCCCTCGCCGCGACCGCCCTCGCGGTTTCTCTCTCCCTCGGCGGAGCCGTGAGCGCCGCCGAGGCCCCGCCGGTCTCCCCCGACGCGCTGAAGTCCCTCGAAGCGGAGCTCGTCGAGCGCCACGGCGAAGCCTCGCGGCCCCGGGTCGCGCGCGGGCTCGCGCAGGCGGCCTCCCTCTGGCGCGCCTCCGACGGCGACGCCGCGGCCTTCGCGGAGGTGGCGCGGACCCATTTCCTCTCCGATCCGGCCCGGCTCGACGCGCTCTTCTCCCGAATGGAGCGGGTCCTCGAGTCGGTCGGCGGGCACATGCTGGAGATCGTCCGCGATCTCCGCGAGCACTCCGACCTCGACCGGGGGGAGATCCTCCCGTTCGACGACGTGATGGCGGGGTGGGACCCCGCGGCCCACGTCGCCGACGACCTCTTCGAGAACCGCCTCGCGTTCGCGGTCCTCCTGAACTTCCCGCAGTCGACGCTTCGGGAGCGGCTCGAGAAGGGGCCGGCGTGGAGCCGGCGGGAGTGGGCCGAGGCGCGCCTCGCGGAGGGGTTCGGCAAGCGAGTGCCGGCCGAGGTGAACCAGGCCGTCGCGACCGCTTCGGCCGACGCCTCGCGCTACATCTCCGAGTACAACCTCCGGGTCCACCACCTCCTCGACGAGAAGGGCCGCCGCCTCTTCCCTCAGGGCAAACGCCTCCTCTCGCACTGGAACCTGCGCGACGAGATCAAGGCCTGCTATGGCGACGAGAAGGACGGCCTGGCGAAGCAGCGGACGATCGCGAGGGCGATGGAGCGGATCGTCAACCAGACGATCCCTGCGTCCGCGATCGACTCGCCCTGGATCGACTGGAACCCCTTCACGAACGAGGTGACGGCGACGACCTCGCTCGAGCCGGGCGCCCCGCCGATCCCGAAGGACCTGCCGGTCTTCGTCTCGCCCGAGTCCGTCGCGCGATACGCGAAGCTCCTCGCGACATTCCGGGCCGCCCGTCTCGTCGACCCGTACTCCCCGACCGCCCCGACGCTCATCGCACGGCGCTTCCAGGAGGATCGGCAGCTTCCCGAGGCCCGGGTGCGGGCGATGCTCGAGTCCGTCCTCTTCTCTCCCGTCTTCGCGCGGGTCGGCGCGCTCGTCAAGGAGCGGCTCGGCCGACCGCTCGAGCCGTTCGACATCTGGTACCCGGGCTTCCGCGACCGCGGGCCGTACACCGAGGCCCAGCTCGACGAGATCACCCGGAAGAGGTACCCGACGCCCGAGGCGTTCGAGAAGGACATCCCCCGGATCCTGCGCGACCTCGGCTTCCCGGAGGACCGGGCCCGCGCGATCGCGGCGAACGTCGTCGTCGACCCGGCGCGCGGCTCGGGCCACGCGTGGGGAGCGGCTCGCCGCGGGGACAAGGCGCACCTTCGGACGCGTGTCGGCAAGGAGGGGATGGACTACAAGGGCTACAACATCGCCGTCCACGAGCTCGGCCACAACGTCGAGCAGACGATCTCGCTGAACGACATCGACCACACCCTCCTCGCCGGCGTCCCGAACACGGCCTTCACCGAGGCGATCGCCTTCGTCTTCCAGGAGCGCGACCTCGACCTCCTCGGGCTTCCGAAGGGCGACGCGAAGGGTCGCGCGCTCGCCACACTGAACACCTACTGGGGGACGGCGGAGATCGCCGGCGTCGCCCTCGTCGACATGAACGTCTGGCACTGGATGTACAGGAACCCCGAGGCGACGCCCGCCCAGCTGCAGCAGGCCGTCCTGGCGGCCGCTCGCCAGATCTGGAACCGGTATTACGCCCCCGTCTTCGGCGTGAAGGACTCCCCGATCCTCGCGATCTACTCTCACATGATCGACTCGTTCCTCTACCTCCCCGACTACCCGTTGGGCCACCTGATCGCGTTCCAGATCGAGCGGCACGTGGAGAAGGCGGGCGCCGTCGGCCCCGAGGTGGAGCGAATGGCGCGTCAGGGGCGGATCTCGCCGGACCTCTGGATGCAGGGGGCGGTCGGGGCGCCCGTCGGCTCCGAGGCGCTCCTCGAGGCCGCGTCCGAAGCGCTCGCCGAGCTCGATCCGAGCCGCTGACCCGGCCGGGCGACCGGTCGGGGCCCGCGCGGGGGACGCCGGAGCACGGTTCCGGCGTCCCCGCGGTGTACGATGACCCGTGGCCCCGTCCGATCCCGCTCCCGGGGCGCGTGACGGCCGGGGTGGACGGACGATGCGCGGACCGAGGCGACTTTCCCAGAAGCTCATCCTCTCGCTGACGGTCGTCGTCTCGCTCGTCGTCGTGGCGAACGGCGTCATCGCGGTCCGCTCCGCCGAGACCCAGCTGCAGGCGACGATGCTCCAGAGCGTCGAGCAGCTCTCCGGGGCGATCGCGAGCTCCACCTGGCACGCCATGCTCGCGGACAACCGGGAGTCGGCCTACGAGGTGATGCAGACGATCGCGGCCAAGCAGGGGATCCGGAGCGTGAGGATCTTCAACAAGGAGGGGCGGGTCATGTTCTCGAGCCCCCGCTCCGAGGTGAAGGTCGTCGACAAGAAGGCGGAGGCCTGCTTCCTCTGCCACGCCTCCGAGCAGCCGCTCGTGAGGGTCGACGCCCCGACGCGGGCCCGCGTCGTCCGCCGCCCGGGCGGCGGACGGACGCTCGCGATGGTCACCCCGATCTACAACGAGCCCGCGTGCAGCAACGCCGCCTGCCACGCCCACCCGGACAGCCAGAACGTCCTCGGCGTCCTCGACGTCGGGCTCGACATGAAGCTCGTCGACCAGCAGGTGAGGCGGATCGAGATTCGGACAGCCCTCTTCACCTCCCTCGCGGTCCTCCTCGTCGGCCTCTGCGCCGCGGCGTTCACGCGCCGATTCGTCACGACCCCGCTCACGCGCCTCTCGGAGGCGACCCGGCAGGTCGCGGAGATGAAGCTCGACCGCCCGATCACGCTCACCTCGAGCGAGGAGCTGGAGGCGCTCGCGGCCTCCTTCAACGAGATGCGCCGCCGGCTCGCCGTCGCGATGGAGGAGCTGAACGAGCTCACGCGGGGGCTCGAGGAGAAGGTCGACGAGCGGACCGAGCAGCTGAAGGTCGCCCAGCAGAAGCTGATGCAGGCGGACCGGCTCGCGTCCCTCGGCCAGCTCTCGGCGAGCGTCGCCCACGAGATCAACAACCCGCTTTCCGGCGTCCTGAACCTCTCGATGCTGATGCAGCGGATCCTGAAGGACGACGGCGTCCCGAAGGGACGGGAGGCGGAGTTCCGGCGGTACCTCGAGCAGGTCGTCGCGGAGACGGCGCGGACCGGCCGCATCGTCTCCGACCTCCTCGCCTTCTCCCGGCGGGGATCGCCCGTCCGGACCGAGACCGACCTGAACGGGATCGTGGGCCGGACCCTCTCGCTCGTCTCCCACAAGCTGAAGCTGATGAACGTCGAGGTCGAGTGCGCTCTCGACGCCGCGCTCCCGCGCGTCGAGGCCGACTCCTCGCAGCTCCAGCAGGTCGTCATGAACCTCGTCCTGAACGCGGGCGAGGCCACCCGAAAGAAGGGGTCGGGCCGCGTCCGCGTCTCCACCCGCGCGACGGCCTTGAAGAAGGACGTCGTCCTGGAGGTGCGCGACGACGGCGAGGGGATGCCGCCCGAGCTGAAGGACCGGATCTTCGAGCCGTTCTTCACGACGAAGGACGAGGGGAAGGGGGTCGGCCTCGGGCTCGCCGTCGTCTACGGCATCGTCCAGGCCCACGGCGGCGACATCGAGGTCGAGAGCGCGCCCGGGGAGGGGACCCTCTTCCGCGTCACGATCCCGGTACGCGGAGAGGCTGCGGCCGCGAAGGCGTGAGCGTCCTCGCCGTGGTTCCGATCGGCCCCTCCGACGACGAGGTCCTGGCCGCCGTAGAAGGCGTCGTGGCGTCGTCCTTCGGGCGGGAGACGGCGCGGCTGGCGCCGATCCCGGAGCCGGCCGGGGCGTTCGACGCCGCGCGCGGCCAGTGGAGCGCTCCCGAGATGCTGAAGGCCCTCCTCGCGGCCCGGCCTCCGGAGGCCGAGCGCGTCCTGGGCGTGACCGGGCGGGACCTCTTCGTCCCGGTCCTCAGCTTCGTCTTCGGGCAGGCGCAGATGGGCGGCCCGACGGCCGTGATCTCCCTCGCCCGGATCTCTCAAGAGTTCTCCGGGCTCCACGGTGACCGGCCGCTCCTCCTCGCGCGGGCGCGGAAGGATGCCGTGCACTAGCTCGGGCACACGTTCGGGCTCGTCCACTGCCCGGACCCGGCCTGCCCGATGTCGCTCTCGACGGGCGTCGTCCAGGTCGATCGCAAGGGAGAATCGCTCTGCGCCTCGTGCGCGGCGCTCGTGAAGGAACGGACCCCGGCGGCGCGGCCGCCGGAAGGGAGGACGGGATGAAGGCGACGTGGCGGATCCTCGTCATCGACGACGAGGCGGTCATGCGCGAATCGCTCGCGGCCTGGCTCCGCGAGGACGGCTACGAGGTGGACACCGCCGCCTCGGGCCGCGAGGGGATCGACAAGGCGCGCGCGTCCGACTACGCGATCTACTTCGTCGACCTGAAGATGCCGGGGGGGATCGACGGCATCGAGACGATGATGGAGGTGAAGAAGCTCCGTCCCGACGCCTCGATCGTCATCATCACGGCCTACGCGACGGTCGACACGGCGATCACGGCGATGAAGGAGGGGGCCCTCGAGTACATCGTCAAGCCGTGCAACCCCCAGGAGATCTCGCTCCTCGTCACCCGGATCATCAAGGTCCGGAACCTCGAGCGCGAGAACGAGATCCTCCGGCGGAGCCTCTCGGGACGCTGGCGCTTCCACGACCTCCTCTCGAAGAACCCGCGGATGCAGGAGATCTTCGGCCTCGTGAAGGAGGTCTCGAGCCTCCGGAGCACGGTCCTCGTCACGGGCGAGAGCGGAACCGGCAAGGAGCTCGTCGCGCGCGCCCTCCACTACTCGGGCGAGAGGGCCGACGGGCCTTTCGTCGGCGTCTCGTGCGCCGCGCTCACCGAGACGCTCCTCGAGTCGGAGCTCTTCGGCCACGAGAAGGGGGCCTTCACGGGCGCCGTCGAGAGGCGAAAGGGGAAGTTCGAGCTCGCCGAAGGGGGGACGATCTTCCTCGACGAGATCGGCGACATCTCGTCGAAGGTCCAGGTCGACCTCCTCCGCGCCCTCCAGGAGCGGCGCTTCTTCCGCGTCGGCGGGAGCGTGGAGGTGACGGTCGACGTGAGGGTCGTCGCCGCGACGAACGTCGACCTCGCCGAGGCGGTCCGGCAGGGGCGCTTCCGGGACGACCTCTTCTACCGCCTGAACGTCGTCGCGATCCACCTCCCGCCGCTCCGGGAGAGGCCGGAGGACGTCCCGCTCCTCGCCCGCTCCTTCCTCGAGCGCCTCTCGCACGAGCTCGGCAAGGAGGCCGAGGACCTCTCCGAGGGAGCGCTCAAGGCGCTCCTCGCCCACCGCTGGCCGGGGAACGTCCGCGAGCTCGAGAACGCCGTCGAGCGGGCGCTCGTCACCGCGAAGGGGCGCGTCCTGACGGAGGACGACTTCGCGTTCCTCCGCCCCGTCTCCGAGGCCGCGCCCGGATGGAGCGTCCCGACGCACCTGCCGCTCTCCGAGGTCGAGAAGACGGTCATCGCCGCCACGCTCAAGCGGAACGAAGGGAACGTGAAGGAAACCGCCGCCGTCCTCGGCATCGACCGCTCGACGCTGTACGACAAGCTCAAGAAGTACTCGATCGACCGCTGACCCCGTGGACCCAACCCTTCGCCCCCGCCCACCGCCCTTCGCGGTGCGCGCTTCGCGCGGGCTTGCTGATCGTGGGGCGCGGGACGAGGAGTGTTGCGGGTCATGGGGAGAGATAGGAAATAGGAGATAGGAGGGGAGAGAGGGAGAAGAACGCCCGCCCGGTCCTGTGCGTGGGACCGGGCGGGCCCGGGGAATCGGCGGTGTCGGGGCGGAAGGGGGGGACGCCCCTGGCCCGCCGACGGGTAGGTTTAGGCTTCCAGGAGCATCTCGCCGAGGACGCGGTCGCGGTCGGCCTCGGGGATCGCCTTCGAGAGGTCCTCGACCGGGAGGCCGCCGTCGGCGAGGGCGGGGACGCTGCCGGAGAGAGCGAGCTGGAGACGGTCGAGCTCGCGGGAGAAGTAGGCCGCGGCTTCGCGGGGGGTCAGGAGAGCGCGCGTGTCGAGGGGGCCGTCGGGCGCGACGCGGAGGAGGAAGTCCGAGGAGAGCGAGCCGTGCTCGACGACCTTGCCGGTGACGGGCGAGGCGACGCGGACGCGGGCCTTGCCGGCGCGCAGGCGCAGGGCCGGACCGTTTTCGGCGAGGGCCGAGCCGACCGCCGGGAGGACGAGCGCGTCGGTCTTGCCGACGAGGCGGGAGGCGAGGTCGTCGAGGCCGATCGCGACGGTGCCGTCCTCGAGGGGCTTCAGCCAGGCGTGGCCGCGGTGGTAGAGGCGGTCGGTCGGGACGTCGAAGCCGGCGGCGTCGGCGGGGGCGAGCATCTTTCCCTCCGCGACGAGCTTCGCGTGGGTCTCGCAGCCCTTGCAGTCGAACGCGCGGGCGCAGGTGCGTCCCGGGAGCTCGCCCGTCATCGCGTGGCGGCAGCCACGGGCCGACGCGGGGAGCTGCTCGAACTCCTCGTGCCAGAGCATCGAGGCGGCCTTGCCGCGGGCGATCGTCTCGCGCGTCCGGAGCGCGATGCGGAAGAGCGTCACGCCGACGGCGGTGAGGATGAGCGCGAAGAGGCCGAGGAAGGCGATGTTGAAGGGGTCGGCGATGAAATCGGTGTTTCCGGGAAGCATCTCGAAACCTCCGTCAGCCCTTCGTCGCCAGCTCCCTCTCCTGAGGGAAGAGGTTCAGCCAGCGGAAGGAGATCGAGTAGAGAAGGACGCCGTAGCCGAGGACGGCGAGGAAGGCCGCGACCTCCTGCCAGGAGGGGGTGTACGACGCGAAGGAGTCGAACGGGAGCGAGGGGAGCGCGAGCGTCTGGATCGTCATGACGTAGCGGTTCAGGACGACGCCGGCGCAGGCCGTCGCGGCGACGGCGACGAGGAGGCCGGTCCGCGCGCGGACGCGGCGCGAAAGGAGGAGGACGGCGGGGACGAGGCCGAGGAGGACGACCTCGGCGAAGAGGACCTGGACGCCGAACGGCGGGTTCGCGTAGAAGGACGAGACCTGCACGCCGGTCTGCGGGCTCGTCGAGTTCAGCCAGACGAGCGAGTCGATCCCCTTCAGGACGACGTAGACGAGGAGGAGTCCGCCCGAGATCTTCCCGAGCGTCTGGAGGACCTCCGGGGCGACGAGCTGCTTCCGCGTGATCTTCCCGACGAGCCAGGTCGTGAGCAGGATGAAGCTCGGGCCGACGGCGGCGGCGGAGAGGACGAAGAGGAAGAACGTCGTCGGCCAGATGAAGATGTGCTCGCGGTAGGCGAAGGGGTTGCCGCGGAGGACGCCGTAGAGCCCGCCGAGCGAGCCCTGGTGGAAGAAGGAGAGGAGCGTCCCGACGCCGGCGAAGACGACCATCAGCTTGTGGAGCTGGTGCTCGAGGACGAGGAGGCCCGGGACCTCGCTCAGCCGCCGGTTCTTCAGGACGAGCGGCAGGTACTCGATCGCCAGGACGCAGAGGTAGATCGTGATGCAGAACGTCACCTCGGTGAGCATCGAGTGGACGTTCGGGTGCCAGAACGTGAACCAGGCGCGGAGCGGCTGGCCGACGTCGACCGCCAGGATGCCGACGGCGCCGCTGTAGCAGATGAAGCCGATGACGACGGCGCTGTTGATGACCGCCTTCAGCTCCTTCCGCTTCAGGATGTAGAGGAGGAAGCCGGTGAAAAAGGCTCCGGCGCCGAGCGCGATGACCGTGAGGTCGAGGTAGATCCAGAGGCCGAACGCGAACCGGTTGTCCATGTTCGTCTGGTTCAGGCCGAGGGCGAAGCAGAGGTAGACGGCGTAGAGGCCGAACGCGAGGACGCCGGCCCACGGGAGGAGCCAGAGGAGGAAGCGCGGCAGCGGAGTCCGCTTCAGGCCGCGGGCGATCAGGGCGTCATCCACGCGTCACCCCCGTGCGGGAGAGGCGCTCGCGGACGACGGGGTCCGCCGAGCGGTAGAGGACCTTCGGCCCGGTTCCGAGAGCGGCGAGGAGCCGGAACGTCTCCGGGTCCTTCGCGAGCTTCGCGACCTCGCCCTCCGGGTCGTTCGCGTCGCCGAACGAGAGCGCCCGCGAGGGGCACGCCTCGACGCAGGCGGGCACGTAGTCGGCCGGGTCGATGTCGGCCTGCCCGGCGGCAGCGGCCTTCGCGCGGGCCGCCTGGAGGCGCTGGATGCAGAAGTTGCACTTCTCGACGACGCCGCGCTGGCGGATCGAGACGTCGGGGTTCAGGGAAGCCTTCATCCCCTCGGGCCACTCGGGGCTCCACCAGTTGAACGAGCGCGTGTGGTACGGGCAGGCGACCATGCAGTAGCGGCAGCCGAGGCAGCGGACCGGGATCTGCCCGACGATCCCCGTGCGCGGGTCGAACTCGACGGCGCGCTGCGGGCAGACGTCGACGCAGGGAGGCTCCTCGCACTGCTGGCAGGGGATCGGGACGAACGTCGAGCGCCCGGAAGGGTCGACGGTGGCGACGTCGTGGATGCGCATCCAGAGGACGCCGGTCCGCTCGTTCGAGCGCTCGGTGGCCGGCGGGATGTTGTTCTCGACGGCGCACGCGGTCGCGCAGGAGCCGCAGCCGGTGCAGCGATCGAGGTCGACGACGAGCGTGTAGCGGTGGACCGGGAGGGTGGAGGTTTGCTTCGTGGCGGTCATGGTCACGCCCTCGCGGCGGAGGGCGCGGGGAAGAGCGCCGTCTCGCGGGTCAGCTTCGTGAGGAGCGGGGAGGTGGGAGCGGCGGCGAGGGCCGTACGCGGGAGGCCCGCGCTCCGGACCGGCTCGGGGCCGGGCGCCTCGAGGGCCGCCTCGAGGAGGCGCGGGGCCTCGCCTTCGCGCAGGAGCGCGAAGCGCCCCGCGGGAGAGGGGGCCGGGTCGTCGACCCAGCAGGCGCCGCTCGCGAAGGCCGTCTCGAGGGCCGCGGCGTCGGCGAACGAGGAGACCGGCGTCGTCGTCGCCGTCGACGGGTCGAAGAGCTGCCCGCGCCGGGCCGCCAGGATCGCCGCGGCGCGGCCGGCCGGCGGCTCCGGGAGCTCGAGGCCGGCGGCGGTCGCCGCCTCGCGAAGGAGCTCCTCGGCGGGAACGACGTCCTTCGGCGGGGCGAGGAGGGCCGGGGCGATCGCGAACGTCGCGAGGGGAGCGTCGGGCGGGCCGTCGAGCTCGACCGCCTCCTCCAGCGGCGCGGGGCCGGGAAGGAGGAGCGTCGCCTTCTCGCCGAGGCCGGCGCGGAACGCGGAGAAGCTCGCGACGACGGCGCCGTCGGCGAGGAGCTTCTCGAGGCGCGGCCAGGGGACGAGCCCCTCGGGGACGGTCGCGTCGAGGAGGAGAAGGCCGACGGAGCCCTCCGGGACCTCGTTGAGCGCCGTGACGGCCGCGAGCGTCGTACCGCCGTCCGCCTCGACGGGCGCCGGGCGGCGCGCGACGAGGGGACCCGCCGGCGCGCCGAGGACGAGGTTCAGCGCGGCGATCGCGGCGTCGGCCTCGGCAGAGATCGGCGCGGCCGGATCGCCGCCAAGGACGACGGCCGGGCGGCTCGCCGCGAGGTCGCGCGCGAGAGCGACGACGGCGCTCGCGGGAGCGCCCGTCTTCTGCTCGACGAGGGCCGGGGCGAATCGGGCGGCGAGCGCCTCGAGCTCGGCGCGGCCGGTCGTCCGCGTGGCGAGGAAGGCCGCGTCGGCGAGCTTCTCGTCGAGGAGGACGTGGACGAGGCCGAGCGCGAGCGCCGCCTCGGTGCCGGGGGCGATCGGGACGAAGCGGTCCGCGAGGCCGGCGCTCTTCGTCCGGGTCGCCCCGACGTGGACGACCTCGAGCCGCTCGGGACGGGGAAGACGGCGCTTCTCGGCGCGGAGGCGCGCGAGAAGGCCAGGCGTCCCGGCGTCGGTCAGGACCGGCGCGCCGAAGGAGACGACGCGGCGGGCCTTCGCGAAGTCGACGCCCAGCACGAGCGGGCCGTCGAACCGGGAAGCGAGGGCGTCGAGGGCCGGAGAGGGAGAGACGGGAACGGCGTAGCGCCCCCCGGTCGCGGCGGCGAGGGCCCGGAAGGTGCGCGAGAGGCTCCGGCCGGGGCGGCCGTCGACGACGAGAAGCGAGCGCTTCGGGTCCTTCTCAGCCGCGGCGATCGCCGCGGAGAGTGCGGCGGTGGCGGCAGCGCGGTCGAGGACCTCGCGTTTCCCGCCCGAGACGCGCTCGGGGGCGACGGCGCGGAGCGGGTGCTTCGCGAGGTGGTGGCCCGTGAGGCCGAGCGGGCAGAGGCCGCCGTCGCTCGCCGGGTGGCCGGGGACGCCGGTGAAGCCGACGGGCTGCGGCCCGAACGAACGCGCCTTCAGCCCGCAGGCGGCGGGGCAGAGCGTGCACGACGTGAACTTGAACGCGAGCGGCCCGGCCGGACGAGGCGTCGGCGTCGGGGGCCGCTGCGTCCAGATCGAGAGGTCGTCGAGGGCCTTCCAGGGGACCGGCGACAGGACGATCCCGGCGGCGGCGCCGGTTCCGGCGAGGAGGAGGTCGCGGCGGGAGACTTCCAGCTTCATGCCGTCCTCCTCACTTGTGGCACTCGATGCAGGCGCTTTCGCGTCCGCCCGCGCGGTGGCACTCGATGCAGTCGGACATCTTCATCCCCTGCCACTCCGCGCGCCGCAGGCGGGAGATCGAGGGGCCCCAGATGTCGCGTGGGTAGCCGGAGAGGCGGTTCACCTCGAGCGGGCGCACGGCGGTCGACTCCCCGTGCGGGCCGTGGCAGCGCGCGCAGGCGACCTTCTCCCCGGTCACGTGCGCGGCGTGAGGGAAGTACGCGTTGTCGGGCTGGCGCGCGTTCGAGAGCCACGGGATCTCGACCCCCGGCTCGACGTAGCGCTCGACGAGGGCGTTGATCCCGGGGTTCTCGCCCTTCTCGGCGTGGCACCCGGCGCAGCTCTCGGTCGTCGGAATGCCGGCGAAGCGGCCGTCCTCCGCGACGGCGTGGCAGTCGCCGCACGACATCCCCTGGTCGACGTGGGCCTTGTGGTTGAAGGGGAGGGGTTGCGCCTCCGTCCTGTAGATGAGGCGCGGGAAAAGCAGCCAGCCCGCCGCGAGGGCGGGTACGAGGCCGGCTGTGAAGGAGACGAGGGCCGGTAGCTTCACGAAAACCTCTCTTCGTCGGGAGGGGTGGAGAGGAGGAGGTGGGAGAGCCGGAGCGCTTCCTGGTGCGGCAGGGTCCGGACGAGAGCCGGCTCGGGGAGCCCGCCGTCGGCCGCGAGGCGCACGCCGGAGATCCTCTCCGCGGCGTCCTCGGCCAGCGCGCGCAGGCGCAGCGTCTCCCGGCGCATCCACGCGGTCGCGGCCTCGCCGCGGAGGAGACCGTCGGTGATCCGCGGGGCGTCGTTCGGGACGGCGGAGCGGTCGCGGACGATTCCCTCGAACAGCCACCCGAGGCCGTAGGGGTCGCGCGCCAGGCGCGCGGGGTCGGCGCGGAGCGCGCCGTTCACGGCGGTGATGAAGACCGGGTTCGGGAAGGAGACCGTCACGTCCACGTCGCGGACCGTGAGGACCGCCGCCGGCCGCTCGAGCCCCTTCGTCGTGACGAACTGCACCCGGTCGATGCCGCCCAGAGTCCGCGCGAGGAACGCGTCGACGCCGATGTGGCAGACGCCGTCGGACGCGACCGAGAGCCAGGTGTGCCCCGGCGAGAACCAGAGCCACTGCGGGACCGGGATGCCGTCGGCGTCGTCGGACCGGGGCGGAGCCTCTTCGGGGGCCGCGGCGGGGGCCGGGGTCTTCGCGAGCGCCAGATAGAGGTCGCAGTAGCGGTGGGACTCGCTCCCGCATCGGGAGAAGGCCTGGTCGCTCCAGGGGATCAGCTTCGTCACCGGCGCCGCGGAGCAGTACTGGGCGAGGGACTCCGTCCGGAACGGACAGGAGCTCGCGCTCGGGTGCTCCTCGTTCAGCTCGCGGACGACGGAGCAATCGTGCCAGGCCGCCGTCGCGCAGCGCTCGTCCGTCGCGCTCCCCGTCCGCACGATCTGCTTGCGGATCGGGGAGGCCTGGCACGACTGGACGTGCGCCTCGCGGAGGAAGGGGCAACGCACGGCTTCGCCTTCCGCAGCCCCGGGGCTACTTCTTCTCCTCGGTCTTCTCTTCGATCTTCTCGCCGCCGTCGGCCATCGTCAGTCCCAGCTCGGGGATGAAGGCGGCGTGCGGGTCGAGGTCGCGGACGGGGGCGTGCGCCGTCGCGCGCTCGCGGAGCTCGCGAACGGCCGCCCAGGCGAGCGTCGCGATGCCGGCGAGGGTCGCGAGGCCGAGTCCGGCGTTCGTCAGGTTGAGCCAGAGGATCTCGGTGTCGGTGGGCTGCATGGGAAACCTCCTCGCGTCGGGATTTCCTTCGCTTGGAAGCCGACGCGACAGGGGAGGTGCAGGAGCCGTGCCGAAGAGGGAATTCAGGGGCGAGACGGCGTTAAGTCGCTGGAAATTAGTGTGTTGACGTGGGCGACCGGCCGGCGCGGCGCCTGCAGAATTGCCGGACGTGTCGGGATTTCCGATTCGTGTGTTGGTAATGCCGACGAGGGGGGCGATCGCCGGATGCTGGGTGATGCAGTCGGCACGACCAAGTACACTCGACCACCGTGCCCGGCTTGATCTCGGTCGCGGCGGGACTCGCCTCGCTCTTCTTCCTGGCGAGCGGCCTCGGCCGACGCGGGATTCTGCCTCCCGAGCGGTCCGTCGCCATTCTCCTGGCGGCGGTTGCCACCGGCTGTTTCACAGTGACGGTGACGGAGCTCGCCAGCCTCTTCGAAGCGGTCCGCCCCGCGGTCCTGAACCTGGCGTGGGCAACTCTGTCGGGCGCCGCGATCCTGGCCGGAGCGTGGCTGCGGCGCGGCGCGCCAGAGCCGAGAGCGAACTGCCGCGGTCCTGCCCCCGATCGGTTCTCGCGCGCTGTCGACGTCGCTTCCTTCCTCTCGTGGGGCCTCCTGCTGCCGGTCGCGATCCTGCTCCCCCAGGTGAACCTGGATGTCCAGACGTATCACCTCCCAAGGGTCTGGTCCTGGCTTCAGCAGGCGAGCCTCGCTCCTTACCCCACGGCCGACTACAGGGCGCTGGACTTTGCGCCGTTCGGTGGAATGCTCCTGGTACACATCCTGTCTCCGGGCTCAAGCGAACTCTTCGCGGGTATGGCACAGTGGATGGCAGCTGGAGGCTGTCTCGCCGCCGCGGGCCTTCTCGGGCAATGTCTCTGCTCCGCCTCCGCGGACGATCTGAGCCGGCAACGGACCCGAGCGGTGGCGCGGGCGTTCGTCGCCACGATCCCCCTCGCGGTTCTGCAGGCGACGACGGCCCAGAACGACCTCCTAGCGACGTTCTGGCTCGTCGCCGCGGTGGCGCTCGGCTTCGTGGCGTATCGGGAACAGGAGAGCACGCTCCTCGTGGCCGGAGCGTCTGCGGCGCTCGCGCTCGCGCTTCTCACGAAGGAGACGGTGGCGTTCTTCGCCTTGCCGTTCCTCGCGTTTCTCGGAGTCTCATCTCTCCGCGGACGGATCTCGTTCGGTCGACTCGGGCGCTGGGTCGTGGCGCTCGGACTCGCGTTCGGCGTCCTCCACTCTGGCCACCTCCTGCGACGGTGGGCCGTCTTCGGCAGTCCCTTCGGTTCGGGGTTCGCAAGGGAGACGCTTCTGTCGGCGGATTTCTCGCCGCCCGCCGTCGCTTCGAGCATCCTCAGGAACCTCTCGCTCTATTCCGCCACCGGAAGCCCTGCACTGACGGCGGGCCTGCATCACGGGTTCCTCTGGCTGCACGGGCTGACCGGGCGGGACCCCAATGATCCCGATACGACCTACGGCGGAGCCGTATTTCCCCGGAGCCCACGGTTGTTCTTCGACGACGCGCGGGCGAACGTTCCGTCGTCGGTCGCCGTGGTCCTCCTCGTGGGGCTTCTCCTCGTCGGCTGGAAGGCCCCGGAGCGTTCGAGGGTCGTCGCCTGGATACTCCTCGCCCTGGCAGGGGGAGTCGCATTCTGTACGGTTGTCCGCTGGCAGCAGTTCAACGTCCGGTTCCATCTTCCCGGACTCGCCCTCCTCGCTCCCGCGGTGGGAGTCGTTCTCGCGCGTCGGCTCGGGCGCGTCGGTCTCGGCACCGTGCTGGTGGTCCTGTTCGGTTCGGCGGCTCTTTCGGTCGTCACGAACGAGGCCGGGCCGTGCGGTCCGGTCGCGGGCGACCTCCGACTTCCGCGTGAGCAGCGGGAGTTCGCGCTGATGCCGGAGAAATACGAGGAGTTCCGGTCGGCCTCGCACGCGGTGCGGCTCACCGGCTGCCGCGATGTCGGCGTTGCCCTCGCGTTCCTGGAGCCGGAGTCCGTCCTCTGGACGATGCTCGGCGAACCGGCGGGTCCGCTGTCTCTTCAGTACGCGGGACCGAACAGCCTTGTGGATCGAGTGGACGGAACCGCCGATCCCTGTCTACTCGTGACGTCGGAACGGGCCATGCCGGACGAGGCGCTTCCGTACCTTCCTCTCCGTGAAAGGGCTTCCCTACCGGATCGAGCACGATTCGGTGGGCTTCGCCTGCTCCTGTCTCCTGCCTCCTCGGGGCGGTTCGCGTTCGCGCGGCATGAACCGGACGGGAGCCTGGTCCCTCTTCGTCCGGACGGCCGCCTCGCGGTCGGACCGGAGGGAGTCCTGCTCTCGGCGTTCACCTTTCGGCCGGGTTCGCTGGCAATTGAGTTCCTCGGGGAGGGCTCCGTGCCGGCGGCGTCGGTCGAGGTGCGGAACGACGCTTTCGATTGGAATGAGGTCCGGTCCGACGGAACGTCGACGCTGTTTCGAGCTGACGTACCAGGCGGGGCGAACACGATCCGCCTGCGCTCCCGAGGGGAGAGCGGACGCGTGTCGTTGCAGGTCGTCCGGTTGCAGTTCGACGCCTCGGACGAGGGCTGGAGCGGGATCCGGCTGCCAGTCCGGAGCGCGCGATCCGAGCCGGGGCGCGTTCTGGAGATCGGACCGATTCCGCGACGCACGGACCTGCTGTCGCGAAGAGGGGGTGCTCTTCGCTTGACCGGCAGGCTCGAACGGCCGAAGGTCCCCAGTTCCGGCGATGCACTGGTCGTCGAGTCCCCGGAAGGGCCGGAGCTGATCGGAGTGCCGGGTCGGCTGGACCTGGTATTCCGGACCGGCCGGGATGTTCTCCCGCTGACGATTCGTTCCACGGGAGGCCGGATTGCCATCAGGGATCTGAATGTCGAGCTCGTCGACGTGCCGCACCGCACAGGCCGGGCCGCTGGGTCGCCCGTGGATTGACCTTCGGTCCCCGCACGTCAAACGGGGGGGCCTCTGTGGGACGGGCCCCCGGCGAGGGTTGCGCCCCTACGCTTCCTTCAGCCAGCGCCAGAGCTCGGGGATCGTCGGCCGCTTGCCGGTGGCCAGGAGGCCGGCCCGGAAGATCTTGGCCGAGGCCTTCAACAGGCCCGCGATCGTCGCGACCGAGAGGAGGAGCGAGAGGGCGACCTGCCACGCCGGCGGCTCCGAGACGAGAAGGCGGATGAACATCGTCATCGGCGTGTAGATCGGGACGAGCGAGAGGACGACGGAGAGCGTCGAGTCGGGGTTCGTCAGGATCGGCATCATCAGGAACCACGGGACGAGGAAGACGAACATCACCGGGGTGAGGACCTGCTGCGCCTCCTTCTCCGAGCTGACGATCGCCCCGCCCGCGGCGTAGACGCCGACGGTGACGAGGTAGGAGAGGAGGAAGAAGACGACGAACCAGACGGCGATCGAAGGGCGGAGGACGGTCGAGAGGTCGAACCCGGCCGAACGCGCCTCGGAGAGGCCGGCGGCGGCGACGGCGCCCCCCATCGTCACCCAGACGGTCATCTGAGTCAGGCCGATCGCCGCCATCCCGAGGATCTTTCCGGAGAGGAGCTCCATCGGCGTCATCGACGAGACGAGGAGCTCGACGACGCGGTCGGTCTTTTCCTGGATGACGCCCCGCATCACCTCCTGCCCGTAGACGAGCGAAGGGATGAAGAGGAGGGCGAGGAAGAGCATCGCGACGACGAAGCTCCCCTCCCCGCCGCGGCGTTCCTGCCCCGACTTCGTCACCTGGACGGTCTCGACCGGCAGCGGCGCGAGGATCAGCTCCAGCTCCGCCGGCGGCAGGCCGCGCGCAGCGAGGCGCTCCCGCTGAAGGGCGCGGTTCACGGCGCGCCCGAGGCGCTCCTGGGCGAGGAGGTCGGCCGCGGAGCGGCTGAAGTACGTGAGGTGCGTGAGGGGCCGCTCGAACGCGTCGGCCGGGACGAGGAGGACGCCGTCGAGGCGCCGCTCCTTCGGCGTCCGCTCGACGGAGAGTCGCTCGAGGTAGGGACCGACCGCGTTCTTCGGGTCGACGGTGAAGAGGTCGACGTACTCGGGGACGATCCGGCCGGTGGGAGCGCTCGCGCCCCGGCCGCGGGCGAAGGCCGATCGCTCGCCGGGCGCCTCTCCCGCGAGCGCCTCGACGGCGGCGCGGAGGCGCCCGGTGCCGTCGAGCACGGCGACCTTCCGCTCGCCCATCCCGCGCGTCGCGAGGAGCGCGGGGACGAGCATGAGCGCCCCGAGCAGGAACGGCGCGAGGACGGTCATGATCAGGAACGACGGCTTCTTCACCGTCTCGCGGTACTCGCGCTTCAGGACGGCCCAGAGCTTCCTCACGCCGCCGCCTCGGCCGAGGGCTCTCCGACCGCCTCGAGGAAGACCTCCTCGAGGGAGGGGGCGACGACCTCGAACCGCAGGACGCGCAGGCGCGCCGCGGCGGCGGCGAGGAGCTCCTGCGTGTCGGCGCCCGGCGCGAGCCGCAGCTCGGCTCGGTTCGTGTCGACCCGCGCCGACGCGACGGCAGGGAGCTCCGCGAGGAACGCGCCGTCGCCCGTGAACTCCAGGTGGACGGCGTCCCGCCCGCCCGTCGCCTTCACCTCGGCGAGCGGTCCCGAGCGGACGACCTTCCCGGCGTGGACGAGGACGATCTCGTCGCAGAGCTTCTCCGCCTCGCCCATCTGGTGCGTCGAGAGGAGGATGGCGCGCCCCTCCGCGGCCAGCTCGCGAAGAAGACGCCTCACGAGGACGACGTTGACCGGGTCGAGGCCCGAGCCCGGCTCGTCCAGGACGACGAGCTCCGGGTCGAAGAGGAGCGCGCCGGCGAGCTGGACCTTCTGCTGGTTCCCCTTCGAGAGCTCCTCCACCTTCGCGTCCTTCTTCTCCCACAGCTCGAAACGCTTCAGCCATCGCTCGGCGGCAGGCCTCATCGCCGCAGGAGGACGCCCCTTGATCTCGGCGAGGAAGAGGAGGTGGTCGAGAACGCGCATCTTCCGGTAGAGGCCGCGCTCCTCCGGGAGGTAGCCGAGCCGGTCGCGTGCCCCCTCGACCGCGGCGCCGAATAGTTCAACCCCGCCGCGGTCGGGCCGGAGGACGCCCGTGATCATCCGGAGCGTCGTCGTCTTGCCGGCGCCGTTCCGGCCGAGGAGGCCGGTGATCCGGCCGGCGCTCACCTCGAACGAGACGCCGTCGACGGCCTTCACGGAACCGTAGTGCTTCACGACGTCGTGGAGAGAGAGGACGCGGCTCACGGGGCGGGATCTTACGCACCCCGGGACGCGCCGGTCGAAGCGTATCCTCGAAAACCGAGCCGCCATGAACCGCCGCGCGTCCGCACCGGCCCTCCTCGCGATCCTCGTCCTCGCCTCCTGCGCGTCCGGCGGCGGGACCGCCCGGGCCCTCGTCGAGGCGGGGCGAAAGCTGCGCCGGGAACAGCCGCCGCCCACCGCCGCCGAGCTTCGGCTCGAGGTCGACTCCTTCCTCGAGAACGAGCTCCCGCTCTTCCGGAAGAGGGCCGAGCAGCGCATCGGGCGGGAGCTGAGGATCTGGCGGGCGGCGTTCGTCGGCGGGGCGGCGCTCGGCGTCCTGGCCGCGTCGTCCGGGAGCATCGCCGGCTCCGGCGACGCCGCGAAGGCATCCCTCGTCGGTGCAGGCGGGGTCGCTGCGATCCTGGGCGGCGTCGGCTATTACACGCGGGTGCCGAGGCACCAGGCCTGCATCACGTTCCTCGACGCGGCACGCGCCGACGTCTCCTCCTGGCGGAGCCACGCGATTCCCCCCGGCGACGGGACCGTCTCTGTCGCCGTCTGGTTCGCCTGGGTCGACCGGGTGGCTTCGATCCGCGCCGCGGAGCCCTGCGCGAAGAGCCGCTGACCCGGCTGGTACATTCGCGGGGGCTGGCGGCGAAGCCGCGAGCGGAGGTAACGGACGTGAGAATCGACGGCAGGGTTGCGCTCGTGACGGGCGCGAGCAGGGGCATCGGCGCGGCGACGGCGAGCCTCCTCGCCCGGAGCGGCGCGAAAGTCTGCGTGAACTACGCCACGAACGAGGAGGCCGCGCGCAGCGTCGTCGCGGGCATCGAGGCGGAGGGCGGAACGGCGCTCGCCGTCCGGGCCGACGTGACCGACCGGGACGCCGTGGAGCGCATGGTCGCGACGGCCGAGAGGGAGCTAGGGCCGATCGACATCCTCGTCGCGAACGCCGGGATGCGGGTCCACCTCGCGCCCTTCCTCGGCTACCCGTGGGAGGAGCTCGAGGCGAAGCTCGTGGGGGAGGTCAAGGCCGCCTTCTTCGCGGCTCAGGCCGTCGCGCCGTCGATGGCCGCGCGGGGCGGAGGCGCGATCGTCGTCGTCTCGAGCACCCTCTCCCGCCGCCCGGGCGAGGGCTTCGTCGCTCACAGCGCCGCCAAGGCGGCCCTCGACGGCTTCGTCCGGGCCCTCGCCCTCGAGCTCGGGCCGCGCGGTATCCGCGTCAACACCGTGGCGCCCGGGCTGACGCTGACCGACGCGACGGCCTTCCTCCCGGAGCCGGCTAAGGCGGCGGCGGCGCAGGCGACGTCTCTCCGGAGGAACGCGGCCCCCGAGGACGTCGCCGGCGCGATCCTCGCGCTCGTCAGCGACGCGTCGCGCCACGTCACCGGCGTCTGGCTCCCGGTCGACGGCGGCGTCACGATGCCCTGACTCCCGGCGCCGTCAGCCCCCGGCGTCTCGCGCGGCGATCGCCTGCGCGAGCGCGACGAGTCGCTCGGCCTCCTTCGCGTGGAGCTCCTCGACGAGGCGCCGCTCGTGGACGACGACGCCCCGCCCTTCCGCCCGCGCGGCGCGCCACGCCGCGAGGAGCCTGCGGGCGTCGTCCACTTCGGCCGGGTCGGGGGCGAACGCGCGGTTCGCGGCGGGGATCGTGCGCGGGTGGATCAGCGTCTTGCCGTCGAAGCCGAGGTCCCGCCCCTGCCGGCAGGCCGCCGCGAACCCCTCCTCGTCCTCGAGGGCGAGGTGGACGCCGTCGAGCGCCGAAAGACCGTGGGCGCGGGCCGCGAGGACGATCGCCGAAAGGGCGTGGAGGAGCGGCTCCCGCCCCGAGACGTGCCGGGCTCGCAGCTCCTTCGTCAGGTCGGAGGTCCCGGCGACGAGGCCGGCGACCGACGGGTGCGCGCCCGTGACCTGATCGGCGGCGAGGACGCCGCGGGGCGTCTCGATCGTCAGCCAGAGCGCCAGCGGCGACGGCGCGCCGGATGCGGCGAGAACGCCGGCAGCCTCCCGGACGTCCTCGGGCGTCTCCACCTTCGGCAGGACGATCCCGTCCACCGGAAGGCGGGAGAAGGAGGCGAGGTCGTCCCGGTGCCACGGCGTCCCGCGCGCGTTCACGCGGACGAGGAGCTCGCGCGGGGCGAATCCGCCCGCGGCGACGGCCTCGACGACGGCGCGGCGGGCGGCCTCCTTCGCTTCCGGTGCGACGGAGTCCTCGAGGTCGAGGATCAGTCCGTCGCAGGGGAGCGTCCGCGCCTTCGCGAGCGCCTTCGGGTTCGAGCCGGGGACGTAGAGGACCGAGCGGCGCGGGCGCTCGTCGCGGGAGGAGGAGGGCGTCGACGGCTCGGACATGCTCTCGATTCTAGGGAGGCTGCCGCCCGCGGAGTCACAATGGAGCGGATGACGACCTTCGGCCTCGTCCTCGTCGTCGGGGTTCCGCTCCTCGTACTCGCTATCTTTCTCGAGGGGAAGCGGCAGGCGCGAATCTACGGCCCGCCGAGCGCCCGCCCCAACCTCGCGGGCGCCGGACTCCTCGAGCTGCAGAAGCACCTCCAGGCCGACCGTCGTGTCGACACCCTCGTCGAGCAGGTGCGGGACGAGGCGGTGGAGACCGAGCAGGACGCGGGAGGGGAGGGCCGGAAGCCGGGCGCCGCTGCAGTCGAACCTCGCGAAACGGGTCGCTCGGGCCGGGCGGGTTGATCGCGGGAGCGCTGGAGGGCCGCGGTTCGGTTCCTGGCGAAACCGGAAGCGACGCGAACTTCATCTTCGGGGAGAAGCGGCATCCGTTCTGCCTCTGTGTCAGCGTGTGCCCTGAGACACCTGACACACGGCCCGAAACGAAACACGGATGATCCGTACTGACACGTTTCGTCCCAAAACGGGACGAAGCGAGGGGAGTGAAAAGTGAAGAAGACCACCCTGATCGCCCTGACCGCCCTCGCCGCGATCGCCGTTCTCGTTCCGGCCGGAAGCGCGATGGCGAACGACACCGCCACCGTGACGGTGACCGCCAACGTCGTCGGGACCTGCAAGTTCTCCGTGGCGGCGGGTGCCATCGCCTTCGGCGACCTCGACCCGGCGAGCCCGGTCGACAAGAACGGTACGGTCACCCAGCCCCAGTTCTGGTGCACCAAGGGTGCGGCCTACACGATCTCGGACAACGACGGCCTCAACAAGTCCGGCACGACCCACCGGATGGTGCACGGCTCGACCGCGACCGAGTTCATTCCGTACTCGTTCACCTACACCGCGACCGGGACGGGAGCGGGCCCCAACGCCATCCACGTCACGATGAACATCGCTGCTCAGGTCCTCGGAACGGACTACGCGGGCGCGCTCGCCGGCGCCTACAGCGACACCGTCACGCTGACCATCACTCCCTAGTTTTCACGGACTCGTCGATAGAGGGGGACGCGGGAATCGCCTCGCGTCCCCTTTTCGTGCGAGCTGCCACCCCGAGTGCACGCCCGGGAGCCGAGGAGAGCAGAACCCGTGAAGTCGCGCCGACAGTTCCTGCTCGTGGCCGTCGCCCTCCTCTGCGGGGTTTCGAGCCGCGTCGCCGTGGCGGACGGCACGGTCGTCTCCGTCTCGGCCTTCGTCGTCTCCAAGAGCAACTGCAAGTTCCGGACGACGAGCTCCGCGGCGCTTCCGTTCGGGACCTTGGACGCGTCCCTTTCGTCTGACAAGGTCGTGAGTGCCACGCTCGACTTTCGCTGTCAGGGCAGCGCGCCGATTGCCTACTACGTTTTCTCCTCGGACGACGGCCTGAACGAGGCCGGACCGAACCGGCCCCGGATGAGGCACGCCACGGAATCGAACGAGTACCTTCCCTACAGCCTCGGGCTGTCCCCGGCCTCGGGGTCCATCGCGAAGGGCGCGACCGGAACGCTGACGTTGACCGGGACCGTGACGCCCGCCGACGTCGCGGGTGCGGTGGCGGGCGCCTTCTCCGACACGGTCACACTGACGCTGCAGCCGTAGGGCGCGAGTCGTCGCGCTACCATTCCTCCATGAGAGCCGGACGTTCCGCCCTCCAGTCCCTCTCCCTGGTGGCGGCGCTCGTCGCAGCCAGTCCGGCCTTCGGCGCTGAGTTCTCCGTCTCGCCCATTCGTATCGAGTTCGACCGGACGACGCGAACGTCCTTCGTGACGGTGCGAAACGACGGCGATCGCCCCCTGCGGACGCAGGTCACCCTCGCGGAGTGGTCGCAGGACGCGGACGGAAAGGACGTCTATTCCGATTCGAAGGACCTCGTCTTCTTCCCGAAGCTCCTGAACGTCGATCCGGGAAAGGAGGCCGTCGTCCGCATCGGCGTCCGGTCCCTCCCGGCGGCCGTCGAGAAGACTTACCGGCTCTACGTCGAGGAGATGCCCGATCCGAGCCCCGAAGGGGGGGCCCGGGTGAACGTCCGTGTTCGTTTCGGCGTCGGAGTCTTCGTCCAGCCTCCGGTGAAGTCGACACGGGCCGAGATCGTGGCGCTGGACGTCCGCGACGGCATGGTGCACGTCCCGGTCCGGAACACGGGGTCGGTCTCGTTCCGCATCGACAAGGTCGTCCTCTGCGGTACGCGTTCCAGCGGCGAGCCGATGAGTCGCGAGATCGGCGGATGGTACGTCCTCGCGGGAGCCACGCGGTCTTTTCAGGCGCGCCTCACCGACGAGGAGTGCCGCGGCCTGGTTCGGATCGACGTCGAGGCCGCCGGCACGGACGTGAAGATGGAGGCCGGCCTCGACGTTGCCGACGGAGCGTGTGCGCGCTGAGCTCCTTCCCGGCCGACTGATCCTCGTCCTCCTCCTCGCGTGGTCTGGAGCGGTTCGGGCCGCCGAGACGATCGTGGTTCGGGTCGTCCTGAACGAGATCCCGAAGGGCGAGCTCTTCGCCGTCCTCGAGGAGGACGGGGGAGTCCTGCTGAAGGCGGAGGACCTGACGGCGCTCGGGCTCGTACCCGCAGATCGCCCGGTCCGGACCGTCGACGGGGAGCCGTGGATCGCGCTCGGCGAAGGCGCGGGCATCACGTTCCGCCTCGACATGACGACCCTTACCCTACATCTCGTCGCGACGCCCGCGAGCTTTCCGGCGAGCACGCTCGATCTCCTCCCGAAGCGGCGGCTCGACGCGATTCGAACCCGGGACCGCTCGGCCTTCTTCAATTACCGTGTCGACTACACCGGCGACGCCGGACTACGCCTTCGAAACCTCTCCTTCGGCCAGGAGCTGGGGGTGAGGCTCGGTGACTGGCTGCTCCACGGGGAAGGGCGCTGGGAGCGGACGGACGAGCGTGAGCGCTGGCTCCGGCTCTCGACCTCGCTCACGCGCGACGACCGGGAGCGGCTGACGCGCTTCGTCGCCGGGGACTTCGTCGGGACGAGCGGCCTTCTCGGAAGCGCGCTCGGCCTCGGCGGGGTCAGCTACTCGCGGGCCTTCCGGATCGACCCCTACCTCGTCACCCGCCCCGCCTTCGAGTTCACGGGCTCGGCGCTGACGCCGTCGCAGGTCGACGTCTACCTCGACGGGCAGAAGATCGCCACGCAGGCGTTCCCGCCCGGAACGTTCTCTCTGCGCAACATCGTCGGCTACACCGGAGCGCGTACGCTCGAGGTCGTGATCCGGGACGTCGCCGGGCGCGAGGAGCGCTTTCTCGTCCCCTTCTACTTCTCAGACGTCGGCCTCTCGCGCGGCCTCACGGACTTCAGCTATTCCATCGGGGCCCCGCGGCGGGAGTACGGCCAGGCGAGCTTCGACTACGGCTCGCTCACGTTCCTCGGTTTCCACCGCTGGGGCGTCACGGATCACCTGACCCTGGGGGCTCGGGCGGAAGCGAACGGCGACGTCGTCAACGCGGGCCCGGACGTCGCGGCCGTCCTCGGGCAGTGGGGGACCCTGACCGCGGCGGCAAACGTCAGCGCGGGCCGCGGTGCCGAATCGGGGTGGGCGGGAGCCCTCTCGTGGGTGTACGGCGGCCGCGCCGTGGGCGGACGACTCTACGTCCGGTCGTTCAGCTCGAGCTACGTCACGGTGGACGAGGCGACCGCCTCAGGGCGCACCCGAGTCGAGACCGGGGTCGGCCTCAACGCCTCCTCGCCCCGGCTGGGCTCCGTCGCGTTCGATCTCTCTCGCCGGAAGCGATTCGACGGCCCGACGGAGTCGAGCGTTGCCGCCACGTTCTTCCGGAGAGTCTGGAGGTCCACGCACCTCCGGGTGAGCGGCCGCTGGACGAGCGGAGAAGTCTCCCGCCGCGAGCTCTTCGTCGGCCTCACGGCCTACCTCGGCGGGCAAGCCACCGTCTCCGCCGGCGGCCGAAGCGAGAACGGCAGGGAGTCCTTCGCGGTCGAAGGGCTGCGAGGTGCGCCCCTCGGGGAAGGGATCGGCTACGGGCTGTCCGCGAGGCTGCCGCTCGAGAGCGGTGGGGAGGCCCAGGGTTCGGCGAACGTTCAGGTCAAGCGCCGTTTCGGCCTCTTCACGGCTGGGGTGGATCTCTCAGACGCTCCTGGCTTCGGACGGAGCGAGACGTACAGACTCTCCGCCGCCGGCGGGCTCGCCTGGGCCGGCGGCACCGTGCGCCTGACGCGCCCGGTCACCGACAGCTTCGGTGTCGCCCGAGTTGGAAACCTGAAGGGAATCCGCGTCTCGCAGAACGGTCAGGTCGTCGGGCGGACGGACGATACGGGCGTCGTCTTCCTTCCCGAGCTCGCTTCGTACCTGGAGAACCAGGTGACGATCGAGAACCGCGACATTCCCATGGACTACTCCGTTCCCGTCCTGACGAAGATCGTCTCTCCTCCCTTCCGGAGCGGCTCCGTGCTGTCGTTCGACGTGGAGCGGGTGCAGGGCGTGACGGGCACGATCTTCGCGCGCCGGGCGGACGGCATCGCACCGATCGAGTTCGCGGTCTTCACGCTCGAGACCGCGAGCGGCCCGGCTGAGCACACGACGGGATCCGGAGGGGAGTTCTACCTGGAGAATCTCCCCCCGGGCCGCTACCAGGGGCATGCGCGCCCCGACGGACGGCACTGCACCTTCACGCTCGAGGTTCCGGTTTCGACGGAGTTCATCTTCGAGGCGCCACCTCTCGTCTGCGAGCCGAGTCGATGATGCGCGCCACTGAGGCTGACGCTAGAATGGAGGTTGCGATGAGACCTCGCCTGCTCTTCGCCTTCGTCGCCGTTGCGGCCACGCTCGTCGGCGCGCCCGCGAGGGCGGACATCCGGTGCTCGATCAAGAACGTCACGCCGGTGTCGTTCTCCACCTACGACGTCTTCGGCACTTCGCCTCAGGATGCGCAGGGAACGGTGACTTACTCATGCCTCGGCGTCGGGCCGCGTACCGTCACGATCGACCTGTCCAGCGGTTCCTCCGGCCTGTTCAACCCGCGAACCATGATGTCGACGGGGAACGCGCTTCCCTACAACCTCTTCCTCGACTCGGCCTGCACGACGATCTGGGGAGACGGCAGCGGAGGGAGCCGGCGGTACGGGCCATTCAACCCGCCGAACAACACACCCGTCGTCGTCCTGATCTACGGTCGGATCCCGCCCGGGCAGAACGTCGCACCCGGGAGCTACGTCGATGCCGTGACGCTCACTCTCAACTTCTGAGGGGAGCGACCGGAAGCCAACGCTTCCTCGAGCCGGCTTGATCGACGATCCGTGACCGCGGCGGCGGCGGGGGAGGGGCCAGGCACGGAGACCGGACGCGGCCGCGAATGGACAGGCCTTCGTCGCAGTCGCAATCCACAACGGAGCCCGTCCGGGACGGGCCCTCGTACCTGCGGTCTGGTCCTGCCCCACCCTCTCGGGAGGCCACGCGCCTGCAGAGAGAGCGCTCCGGGCGCGATCCTCGAGCCAGTATCCGGGCGGCGAGGTGGCGGGGGTTCAGCGCGGCTGCGCGGAGACCGCGACGGGCCACGCGTAGACGCCCGGCTGGGTGGCGGAGTTCAGGAGGAGCCTGTATCCGAGCTCGCTGACGACTTCCGAGCGTCCGCGGAAGGGGCGGTCGACGAAGCCGCTGCCGCGGATCTCGACGCGCTGGCCGGACTCCTCGAGGACGACGGCGTCGAACTCGGTGCTCTCGACCTCGAGAACGAGCGCGTATCCGTTCGGGGAGTTGGTCCGGACGCGGACCCGGCTCGAGGCGGGCAGATCGACGTAGCCACGGCGGACGTCGTCCGCGGTGACGATCACGCTTCCCGGCTGGGCGTCGACGGAGAGTGTCGCGGTGGGCCGGATAAAGGCCGAGACGCTGACGGAGGTCGTCGCCGCGGCGGCGGACTGTGCTCCGAGGAGAGCCAGCGCGAGAGCGAGCAGAAGCGTCGAGGTCTGCCAGGCCGACTTCAGATTCGTCGTCGTGCGGGAGCTGCTGGCTGCTTCGTGCTTCGTCATCGCGCCCTCCTGATTGCGAGCGCGATGCCAATGGGTAGTGTGCTCTAAATCATTGAAAACAAGTGGTTCCGTGGTTGCGTCTCGCGGCGAGACTGTCTCTTGGAACAGGTCTGACACACGGCGCCGGAACACTTTGTGCCTTGCGCCCGCGTGTCATCCCGAGGGTCGCCTTCTCCCGGGGCTCGCATGCATGACGGCTATGATTCCCTCGATGTCGCGAGCCGCGCACCGCAGGGCGACCTGGGAAGATCTGGCCTCCCTGCCGGAGGGCGACCGGACGGAGGTCGTCGACGGCGAGCTCTGGACGGCGCCGAGCCCTCTTCCGCGGCACGGGCACATCGAAGGTGCTCTGTCGTTCTCCGTGGGGGGGCCCTTCCAGTACGACGCTCGAGGCCCGGGCGGCTGGTGGATCGTTCCCGAGGTCGACGTCGAGCTGACGCCGCACGACGTCGTCCGCCCCGACCTCTCCGGCTGGCGCCGCGAGCGGATGCCGCGCTTCCCGTCGGAGAGGCCCGTGCGTACCGTCCCCGACTGGGTCTGCGAGATCGTCTCCCCCTCCTCGGCGCGGATGGACCGGCTCGTGAAGCCTTCGCTTTACCTCCGCACCGGCGTGCCGCACCTCTGGCTCGTCGACCCCGACGTGCGGATCCTCGAGGCGTTCGAAGCCAGGGACGGCGCGTGGCTCCGGCTCGGCGGATGGAGCGACGGCGACGTCGCGCGGATCGCCCCCTTCGACGCGATCGAGCTCGACGTCGGCCGTCTCTTCCCGCCGGAGGAGCCGGCGGGCGTCTGAGGCCAGGCTCAGCCCTTCGCCCTCGCCTCCAGCATCTTCTTCCGCGTGTAGGCGATCAGGCCGCCGGCGTC
>CAYVPO010000024.1:0-28995 GCA_964453825.1 uncultured Holophagales bacterium | reverse complement strand
GGCGTCGACGCCGACGTGCTCGGGCGGCGGCGGACCGGCGACGAGACGTACGTGTCGTAGTCGATCCCGAGGCTCGCCTTCATGATCTCGTTCTTACGGGAGAGGACGGCGGCGTAGCTCGTGTCGCGCATCTCAGCCCTCCCGCAGCCCGATCGCGAGGAGCTCCGGCACCGTCGCGCCGAAGCTGTGGCCGTAGGACGGGTTCACGGCCCGGAGGACGCCGTGGTGCGTCCGGCCGACGAGGCTCTTCACCGCGACATCCTGCCCGACCTCGGCCTCCTCCTCGAGAAAGCCGGAGAGGCGCAGGACGTACGGGGTCTTCGCGGTGTCCTCGGGAAGGCCGGGAGCCCTCTCCTCGGGCTTCAGGACGACCGACTCGATCTCGACCCAGGTTCCCTTGGCAACGCTCATGCTCCCCCCGCCGCGCGCGGCGCGGCCGGAGAGGGCCGGGAGCCCGGCCCTCTCCCCATCGGCTCGTGGACGGTCAGACGCGGCGGCGGTACGCGCTCTCGCCCATGAGGGCGGCGGGGACCGGCAGGTCGCACATGCTCTTGAGGCCCGGCGTCGCCGCGACGACGTGCGGGATCATGTTCACGGCGACGCCCATCGTCGCGATGCCGCCGGCGATCTCGGGGCCGGTCGACATGTGGATCTCGGGCTTGCCGTAGATGTTGATGTAGTCGCCCGTCCCCTGCCCCTCGAGGTGCGGGTGGATCTGCTGCGGGTGGACGAGCTTGACGACCGGCTTGTCGTTCGCGTAGCCGACGGCGACGTGCGCGCAGCCGGCGACCATCCCCGGCTGCACCTTCACGTGCGGCGTCTCGCGGTAGACCTTGCTGACGATCGGCTCGCGGCTCTCCTCGATCCGGGTGACGCCGAGGCCGAGGGCCTCGCTGATCATCCGGATGCTCTCGGGGAAGCCGACGTGCCCGACGATCGAGCCGTCGGCGACGCCGGCCGCGAACTGCTCGGGGGTCGTGCCGACGCCCTGCGTCTTCATGACCGTCGGGCCGTACGGGCTGAGATCGTTCACGCGGCTCGCCTCGATCCGCTCCACCTTGTGGCAGACGCCCGAGAGGGCGACGACGAGGAGGTCGAGGACGAAGCCGGGGTTCACGCCGGTGCCGAGGATCGAGACGCCGTTCTTCTTCGCGAGCTCGTCGAGCTCCGCGGCGAGCGCGGGGCTCTGCGCCTCGGGCGCCGACATCTCCTCGGCGATCGAGATGCAGTTGATCCCGGCGGCGGCGATCTTCCGGAGGTCGGGCATCTGCTCCTTCGTCCAGGAGGTCGTCGCGATGACGACGACGTCGACCTTCGCCTTGTCGAGCACGGTCGCCGGGTCGTTCGTCACGGCGACGCCGAGCTTCCGGCCGGCGCCGAGGACCTCGCCGAGGTCCTTCCCGGCGTAATCGGGCCTCATGTCGATGCCGCCCACGAGCTCGAGGCCGTCCTTCTCGAGCACCAGGCGTGCCATGCCGCTGCCCATGGCGCCGAGGCCCCACTGGACCACACGGAATTTCTTCATTGGAATCCTCCTGCCGGACCGCCCGTTCGAACCGCCCGGCGGGGAGCCGCAGGCAGGAACAGTGGCGCCGTCCGACCGGGGATTCTACCGGTTCGGCGGCCTTTCCGCCCCTCTCGGACCACCTATCGGCCGTTCGGGACCGGGGCTTGGATGGGGCGGACTTCCGGGCTCCCCGGCTCGTCGCTCATCGCCGGGCGGTCCGGCCCGATCCGGGCGCCCCGATCCCCCGGGTCCCGGATCGGGAAATCGAGTCCTCCCCCCCTTCCGGGAGGTGGAGCCCCTAGACTCCCCGGGTGGTCGCTCGACTTCTGATCCCGGCGGCGATCGGGCTCGGCTCGGCGCTTCTCTTCCAGATCCAGCCGCTCGTCGCGAAGTGGTTCCTGCCGTGGTTCGGGGGCGGCGCGTCGGTCTGGACGGCGTGCATGCTCTTCTTCCAGGTCCTCCTCGTCGGGGGATACCTCTACGCTCACGGCCTCACCCTCCGGCTCGGGCGCCGTCGACAGGCTGCGCTGCACCTCGGTCTCCTGCTGCTCGCCGTCGCGGGCCTCGCCTCGGCGGGCATCGCCTGGCCCTCTCCGCTGACGCCCGGACCGGCCTGGAAGCCGGCTCCCGACGGCGCGCCGCTCCCCTGGCTCCTCACCGTGCTCGCCCTTTCCGCCGGCCTGCCGTACCTGACGCTCGCGACGACCAGTCCACTTCTCCAGGCCTGGTTCGTCCGGCTCGCGCCCGGCCGCTCGCCCTATCCGCTTTACGCCGTCTCGAACGTCGGGTCGCTCCTGGGGCTCCTCTCCTATCCGCTTTTCGTCGAGCCGCGACTCGACGTGCCGACGCAGGCGTGGCTCTGGGCAGGCGGTTTCGCGATCTACGGCGTCCTCGTTGCGGGAGCGGCCCTCGCGCAGGCCCGGGTGAGCAGGGCGAGTCCCGTGGCTGCCCGGGACGATCAGGGCGAGATCGTGACGGCGCCGGAGGGAAGACCCGGCTCCGGCCCGGGCTGGTGGCTCGTCCTCTCGGCGACCGCCTCGCTCGCGCTCCTCGCGGTCACGAACCAGCTCACGCTCGACGTGGCGCCGATCCCGTTTCTCTGGGTCGTGCCGCTCGCGATCTACCTCGGGACCTTCATCGCGTCGTTCGGCCGGTCCCGGCGCTACCGGAGAGGCGTCTGGGGCGTGCTCCTCCTCGGCAGCTCGATCGGCACGGCGGCGCTCCTCGTCGGCGGATCACGCGTCGCCCTCGAGCTCCAGGTCGGGACGCTCCTCGTCTTCCTCCTGTCGCTCTGCATGTTCTGCCACGGCGAGCTCGCGGCGAGCGTCCCCCCCGCGCACCGCCTGACCGCCTATTACCTCGCCATCTCCGTCGGCGGCGCGCTCGGAGGCTTTCTCGTCGCGGTGGTCGCCCCTGCGCTCTTTCCCGGGCTCTGGGAGCTCCCGATCGCCGCCTACGTCGGAATCGTCCTCCTCCTGGCCTCGGTCTTTCGCGACGCTCCGACGCAGCTCCTGGGAACGCCGGGCCGCCGCCGCGCGACGCTCGCCGCTTCGGCAGTCGTCCTCGCGGGCGTCGGGACCGGGCTCGGCTGGTCGCTCTTCGCCGACCGGTCCGGGACGGTCCTTTCGTCGCGGAACTTCTACGGCTGGTTCGTCGTCGAGTCCGAAGACGTTCCCGGAAGGCCCGGAGAGAGGCTTCTCCGCCTCCTGCACGGAGGCATCATCCACGGCGAGCAGGTGGACGCACCCGGCGTCCGCCGCCATCCGACGGCCTACTACGGCCTCGCCAGCGGAGTGGGGCTCGCGATCCGGAGCGCCGTGACCGACGGGGGCGACGAAGCCCGCGGGATCCGGGTCGGGGTCGTCGGCCTCGGGGTCGGGACGCTCGGAGCGTGGGCGCGTCCGCAGGACGTCTATCGCTTCTACGAGATCAACCCCGAGGTCATCGCCCTCTCGACCGGCCCCCGGCCCCTCTTCACCTACCTCTCGGACCCCGGCGGGAAGAGAGAGGTCGTCCTGGGCGACGCCCGGCTCACGCTCGAGCGAGAACCCCTCCAGCGATATGACGTTCTCGTCCTCGACGCCTTCTCGAGCGACGCGATCCCCGTCCATCTGCTGACGCGCGAGGCGTTCCAGCTCTATCGACGCCACCTGGCCGGGCCGCGCTCGGTCCTCGCAGTCCACATCTCGAACCGCCATCTCGACCTCGAACCCGTCGTTCGCGCCCTCGCGAACGTGAGCGGTTTCCACGGCCTCAGCGTCGGCGAGGAGGCGAAGGGCCTGGCCCGCGCCTCGCTCTGGCTCGTCCTTTCGCCGTCGCGCGAGCGGCTCCGCGCCGCCGAGCTCGCCCCGTTCGGCGAGCCGTGGGACGGGCCGAACCGGCCCGTCCGGGTCTGGACCGACTCCTACAGCGACGTCCTCGGAACCCTGAAGGTCCTGCGGAAGCGCTGAGCGCCCGAACCGCCGAGCGCTCCGCAGCCGTCTTCAGTCGATCGGCTTCCCCGCCGAGAGCTTCTCGATCATCGACTGCAGGCCCTTCCGGTTCACGTCGTCCGGCGCCTGGGCGAGGGCCTTCTTCGCCGCGGCGAGGGCCTCCTTCAGCTTTCCCTGCGCCGAGTACGCGCGCGCCAGGCCGACCTCGACCGGCCACTGGCCCGGGTGCTTCTTCGCGTTCAGGAGGTACACGGCGACCGCCTCGTCGGTCTTCTTCTGCGTCTGGAGGCCGCGCGCGTACATGTGGAGGTCGACGGCAGTCGCCGTCGAGTGGGCCATCGCCTTCTGCATCGTCGCCTTCGCGGCGTCGTCCATCCCGTTCGCCGCCTGCGCCTGCGAGAGCGTCGAGAGGGTCCGGAAGCTCTCCTGCCCCGTGAAGCCCGGCGTCGCGGCGTGCTCGGCCCACTTCAGCGCCTCGGGGAGGTTCGTCTTCCGCTGGAGGCAGAACTGCGCGGCCTGCTCCCACGACTCCCAGGAGAACCCGGTCGCGTTCCGGAGCTGGTTGCGGATCTCAGCGAGGTAGAGGCCGTCGACGTCGGGGACCTCGACGCGGATCGGGACCTCCAGCTCGTCCCACCGGAGGGCGACGGTCGCCTCCGAGGGCTTCCTCTCGACGAACTCGAACGTCATCCAGTGCGTGTAGGGAGCCTTGCGGGTCTTTACTTCGACCCTCAGGGCGTCCTCCTTCGCGTCGTAGAAGTAGTGCCCCCAGCTCGTGGAGTTCCTCGAGAAGACGACCGTGAACTCCTCCGGCCCGGGCACCATGAAGAGGCCGTAGGCGCCCGCCGCGAGCGGCTGCCCTTCGACCTTCACGTCGTGCGAGATCCGGAAGACGGTGTTTTCGTTCGCGCCGGCCCGCCAGGGACACTCGCCTCCGCAGGTGCCGAAGGAGTCCTGGGACATCCCCCACGGGACGAGGCCTCCCCAGATCTTCCCGCGGCGATCCGTGCCGTCGGGGGCGGTCACCTTCGGGCTGTTGTACGTGACGTTCACCTCGACCGGCCCGATCCACTGGGAGACCGAGGCCTTCTGGTTGCCGCCGCTCGGGGGGCCGGCGAGCCGCTGGGCGGCGGCAGGGCCGGCAAGGGCGAGGAAGAGGGCGAGGGCCGGCGCGAGCCGGTACGTGTTTCGGAGCATCGGGTCCTCCTCGTTCACGGCCGGCATCGCGACCCCGGGGCGGAGTCCGTGCCGGCCGCTCTTCACGTGATGGCGTCCGAGATACGCTTCCGGCGCCGGCGGGTTTCCGGCCGGCCGTACGATGATCCCCGAGCTCCTCCTTGCCGCCTCGCTCGGCCTTCCGGGCGGGAACCTCCTGCTGGGCCGTCCGGCAACGGGGCCGGGCCTCGCCGGGGCGCCCGCCGCCACCGACGGCCTGCTGGCGGCCGAGGGAGCCGCCGCCGCCGAGGCGGCCGAAGCGGGGCGAGCCGTCCGGCTGCTCGACCCGTCCGCCCACTTCGTCGTCGACCTCGGGGCAGCCCGCTCTGTCGGGGCGCTCCTCCTCCAGGCGGATGCCGGAGACGACTACATGGTCGAAGGCTCCTCGGACGGGACGAACTGGAGCGGGCTCGTGAGGATCGAGGCGGGAGACGCCGCGAGCGGGCTGCGGACACGCCGGGCGCCGGTCGTCCCTCCCCGGGAGGTCCGCTTCCTCCTCGTCCATGCGCGCGGGGGGGACGGCCGATACGCGGTCGGGGAGCTCGCCGCGTACTCGCAGCCTCCGCCGTCGTGGACCGGGCCGGCGACGTCTGAGAAGCCCCCTCGGACGGGGCCGACGGAGGGCGACCGGCTCGTCGCGGCGAGGGCCTGCCTCGCCCTCGCCGCCGCGCTCCTCCTCGCCGGGGGCGTCCTGCTCCGGCGAAGGGGGCGTCCCGAGGCGTTCGTCCGCCTCCGCGACCGCGCCCTCGTCGCGCTGGGGCTCCTCTCGGCCGCCGCGTTCTTCGGTTTCGGGCAGCTTCACGGAGGACGGCTCGTCCACGTCTGGGACAGCTTCCACTACGTCGTCGGCGCGAAGTACTTCCCCGAGCTCGCCTACACCGGTCTCTACGAGGCGGCGCTCGCGGCCGAGCGCGCCGCCGGGCTTCTTCCTCCCGGGACGACCGTGCCGCTCCGAAACCTCGCGACGAACGCGATCGAGACGACTTCGGCCGACGACGCCCTCGCCCGATGGCCCGCCCGCCTCGGTCCGCGATGGGAGGCCTTCGTCACGGACGTCCTCTGGTTCCGCGCCGAGGCGGGGGCGGAGACGTTTCGGCGGATGCTCCTCGACCACGGCTACAACGCGACACCCGCGTGGGGCGTCCTCGGCGGGCTCTTCGCGCGCCTCGCCGGCCCGGCGACCGGCGGCTCCGTCCGGGCGCTTGCCCTTCTCGACCCGCTCCTCCTCCTCGGAGCCTGGTTCCTCGTCTTCCGGGCATTCGGCTTCCGCGTCGCCTGCATCGCGCTCGTCTTCTGGGGGACGAACTACCCGGCGCGCTTCGACTGGAACGGCGGCTCGTTCCTCCGGATGGACTGGCTCGCCTCCACGATGTCGGGTGTTGCCCTTCTGAAGCTCGGGCGCCCCCGGCTGGCCGGCGTGGCGCTCGGGCTCTCGACCCTCCTCCGGCTCTTCCCGGGAGCGCTCCTCCTCGGCCTCGGCGCCGCGGCGCTCTTCCGGCTCGTGCGCGAACGGCGTCTCGAGGCCGTTCGGACAGAGCAGCGCGTCGCGCAAGGCGCCCTCCTCGCGGCCGCGGTCGTCGTGCCTCTCTCTCTCCTCGCCGCGGGGGGGTTCACGTCCATTCGCTGGAGCGCCTGGAGCGAGCTCGCCGCGAACAGCCGCAAGCACCTCGCGACCCCGCTGACGAACAACGTCGGCCTCGGCACGACGCTCACGTGGCGCACCGCGACGAGCGGCCGGGCGCTCGTCTTCCCGGACGCCGTCGAGCCCTGGAAGGGATGGAAGGAGACGAAAAGCGCCGCCCTGCGCGAGGCGCGCCCGCTGCGCCTCGTCCTCTCCGTCGCCTTCCTCGCCGCGGCCGGCTTCACGTTTCGATCGCGACCGCCGTGGGCGGCGGCGGCCGTGAGCGCGGGGCTCATCTTCGTCCTCGCCGACCTGACCTGCTACTACGCCTCCGTCCTGCTCCTCCTCGCGCTCCTCGCCGCCGAGCGCGAAGAGGCCGGGGTCGTCACATCGGTCCTCGCGGCGGCGACCGGAGCGGTCCCGTTCCTCCTGACCTGGGACGACCAGCGCTACGCCCTCGTCGGCGCCCTCGTCCTCGCCGCCTTCGCCCTCCTCCTCGTCCTCCTCTCGCGATCCGGGGCGGCCGTCCCTCCCGTCGCTACTCCGCGAGCCGTTCGAAGACGTGCCGCGCGGGCGTCGTGAAACCCCGCGCGCAGACCTCGTCGGAACGATAGACGGCCCACTGCGGGAGGCTCCCGCCCCACGCCTTCGTCATCTGGTGGAGCTGGAGGGCGGAGTTGCCCGCGAAGAGCCAGAGGACCCGCTCCGGATTCCACGGATTCGGGAGGCAGAGGTAGAGGCCGTCGTCGGAGCGCCCGTACGTCTTCCCGTCGTACGCGAACCATCCGGGACCGAACGTCGCCGAGAGCTTCCCGGCGAGGCGCGCCGCGAGGGCGTTGTCGGACGGCGCCCCGAGGACGAAGAGGTCGCTCGCGGCGAGCGCCTCGTCGGTGATCTCGGAGTCCTTCACGACGGGCGGTAGCTCCTCGCTGTAGGTGTCGGCGAGGAGCGTCTGAAAGCGGAGGGCGAGCGTGTGGTTCGCCTCGATCTGGCGGGTCGTCCCGTAGACGACCTTCGCGTGGCGGAACTCGTCGGTGAAGGAGAGGAACGAATAGGGGTTCTCGAGCGGGACCGGGACGTCCCGCCCCGCGTCGAAGAGAACGCGGGTCGGCTTCTCCGCGACCATGAAGACGAGCTCCGTCCGCGCCCCCTTCACCTCGAACGGCTTCACGAGGCGTTTGCCTCCCGCGTCGATCGCGACGCTCCCGAGGAGGTGGTACGGGCGCCCCGCCTGCGTGACGGCGAGCGTCACCTTCCAGCCGCCGCCCGCCTTCGCCGCCTTCGCCTCGACCTTCGGATCGGGGAAGCCACGCTCCTCGATCCAGGGAGCGAGGAACGGCGCGACGTCGCGTCCGGCTCCCTTCGAGAGCGCCGCGACGAGCTCCTCGGCCGCCACTTCGCGCCCCGCGCTCGCGGTGAACGCGGCGTCCGTCGCCGCGCGGAACTTCTCGTTCCCGAGGAGGAGCCGGAGCTGGTGGAGCGCGAAGGTCCCCTTGATGCGCGGGATCTGGTAGGGCGAGCGCCGTCCGTACTCGCGCGTCGCCTCGCGGATCGCGACGTCCCCCTCCTTCGCGGCGAACCAGGCCGCGCGGGCGTTCAGGCCGGCGAGCTCGTCGCGGACCGACGCGAACGCCTTCGCCGGGTCCGTCGGCAGCCCCTTGAGGAGGCGCCAGTAGGCCGCCGCGCCCGAGACGAGGCCGTTCGTCCCCTCGGTCGCCGGGAAGACGCTCCCCTTCCAGAGCTTCGCCGCGTCGTACGCGAGCCGCTCCTCGATCGCCGTCACGTCGAGCGCCGGCTCCTTCGGCGCGGCCGCGGCCTTCGCCTCCTTCGCCTTCGCCTCCTTCAGCTTCTCCGCGATGAAGACGGGGCTGAAGACGGCGTAGCCGAGCGTCAGATGCGGAATGGCGCCCGGGTGGTCGGGCATCCGCCGGTTCCCGGCCGCCGGGAACTTCTCGCGGAGCGTCACCTTGCCGAAGTGCGCCATGAAGACGAGCTTCTCGGCCATCTCGGCGGTCGTCACTTTCCCGTCGCAGGCGTGCGGGCGGTTGATCGGCGAGGAGGCCCAGAGGTTCACGGCCTCCGTCGCGTCGATTCGCCCCTTCACCTCGTCGTACCACTTCCGGAAGGCGACGTCGCGGTCCCACGGGCCGTAGACCGGGTCGAACGGCGCGTCGTCGGGCTGGACGCCGTACTCCCTCTTCACGCCCGGGTCGCGGGCGTTGTTGTTCGCCCAGAGGAAGCCGGGCGTGCCGAACGGCGCCGGGTCCTCGCCCGTCCGCCAGAGCTTCGACTCCTTCGTCCCGAGAAGGAGGATGGCCACCTCGCCCGTCTTCACGTCGACGATCGGCCAGTCGTTCGTGTACATCCCGTTGTTCCTCTCGCGGAGGATCCGGGCGACGTCGTCGATCGAGGAGGCGTACTGCGCCGCCTTCCGGATCCGGTTCGACATCGGCGTCCCGTCGACGTTCCAGGGCGTCTGGGCGACGGTCGTCTCTCCGATGAGGATCCCCGCGGCGTTCATGTAGTAGTCGGTCCCGGAGTGGATGCCGCCCGGGAAGGTCTGGTAGACGAGCCGGTGCCCCTTCGACGGGACGACGTCGGCGATCACGTTGAAGTGGACGCCGGTGTAGCCGGCCCACATGAAGATCTGGCCGAAGACGGGGCGGCCGTCCCTCGTCGCCGGGCCCGTCGCCACGAACGAGGAGCACTTGTGCGCGCGCTCCGGGATCTTCGCCTCGTCCTCCGAGGTCAGGAAGCTCCGCCCGGTGAGCGGGTGGGGCGTCGTCCGGAGCGCCGACTTCGCGTAGTCGAGGTCGATGGCCGAGTTCATCGTCACGACGTCCAGGAAGTCGACGGGCCTCCCGTCGACCTTCGCCCCTGCCTTCGCGGCGCCGTCGGCGATCCCTTTCATCTCGAGGAGGTACTCCTCGTCGTACTTCCGGAGGAAGACGGCGTCGGCGAAGAAGCGCATCTCGGCCCAGGCACCCGGCCCGTCCTTGGGGTTCTCCTGGATGCCGAGCTTCTTCGCGTACTCGGCGAGCTCCTCCGCGACGAGCGAGCCGTACTGGAAGCCGCGCTCGTACGGCTCGCCCTCGACGTGGACGTAGATCCACCCCTTCTCGTCGTAGCGGAAGGCGGGCCCGTGCCAGCGGACCGTCTCCATCGGGACGAGCTCGCGGACGTCCGTCACCTCCTCGAGCGTCACGTCGTCGAACCAGGCGGTCCCGGTCGCCGTGCCGTTCCGCCCGAGGTGGAGGCGGACCCGGTCCTTCGCCGTCGTCGCGACGAACAGAGTCTCGACCTTCTCGAACGGGCGGGTCGCGCCCGCGGCCGAAGAGTGGTTCGTGAACGGGAACGACTCCATCGCGAGCGTCGCGGCGACCGGCGTCGGGTAGCGCCCGGTCGGGTCGGAGACGGCTCTCTCCGTCCGGACGAAGGCCGAGAGGCGGTAGACGTGGCCCACCTCGAGACGGACCTCGGCCGAGGAGACCGTGATCGACGCGGGGGTCGGCGCCGAGAGACGAAGGCTCGCGTCGCCGGCGTGCCTCACGTCCGCGGCGCGCACGACGTCCGCCCCCGGCGGGAGCGTGCCGTCGACGCTCCACTCGGCGGCTCCGTCGGGGTCGACCTGCTCGAACCCTCCGTTCGGGACCGCCACCCGCGCCGCGAGCGACGGGACGGCCGGAAGGAGCAGGGCAGCGGCGATCAGGGTGGCGAAACTCGTCGGTCGAACGTTCACGGTTCCTCCCTCGATGGAGCCCGGGTCGCGGGATCGTACCGTCCCGCGCGAACGCGCGGGCCCGCGCGGACCGCGCTCCCATCGAGCGACCGATCGGGGCACGGCTCGATCCGCGATGCGTCCTGCGCCGGAACGCCGCCGTTCGACCTCCTCTAGAGGCTCGCGTGACGCGCGTCACACGGCGTTCGCCAGGCGCGATCCGCGCCGCGACCCGGCCGCGTAGTCGTCACGTCCCCGGAAAACGCCGCCGACAGGAGATCGAACATGAAGAGCGTCACCGCAGCAGCGGCCCTTGCCGCCCTCGTTTCCGCCACCCCGCTCGCCCACGCCTCCGAGCCGACGGTCGTCTGGTACCCGTCCGTCGTGAATACGGAAGGCCTGAACGGCGCCCGCTATTACTCCGTGCTGAGCGTCTGGAACCCGTCCGCGACCGAGATCACGCTCACAGTGGACGGCTTCGTCTCGAACACCTCGGGCCTCTCCGCCCCGACCGCGACGGTCACCGCGACCGTCCCGGCGGCCACCCACGCGACCATCCCGAACGTCCTTGCCTCCCTGTTCGGCGGGCTCGAGGGACTCGCGGCCGCGCGCATCACCGCGAGCGGGCCGGCGACGTTCTTCCACTCCGTCGTCAACGACCAGACCGCTGCGGGCAACGGCCGGACGCTCCTGAAGGTCGACAACGCCCGGGGCGCGAACGTCCTTTCGAGCGGCACGCTCCTGCAGCTCTCGAACGCGAGCGCCGAGGACCGTGCGAGGGGGCTGGGGAAGAGGACGAACGTCGGCTACTTCAACCCGAGCTTCGACACCAAGAGCGTGCGATTCCGCGCCTGGACGTCGAACGCGACCCTGATCGGAGAGACGATCCGATCGATCCCGGCCTGGAGCCAGGTGCAGCAGCCGATCTTCGACCTCATCCCGCCGTCCACGGCCGGCAACTCGGTCCACGAGGACTTCCTCGTGACGTTCGAGGTGCAGGGGGGCGGCCTCCTCGTCTACTCGACCGTCGTCGACAACAGGACGAACGACGGCGTCTACCAGGCCGCCGAGTGAAGCAGCCCCGGGCGTGAACCGGGCACCCGCGGAGGGAGCCGGGGCGAGAGCCCCGGCTCTTTCCGCGCTTCGGCGTGGCGCGCAGCGCAGCCTTCCCGCGCGGAGAGGGAGGCGCCGGAGGCGCCGGGGGAGGACCCGGCGGACCGGGTCCTCCCCGTTCGCTTCAGTAGGGACGCCCGAGGAAGACGTAGAGCGTCGTGTTGCCGCCGTAGCCGACGCCGAAGCCGGCGTAGATCGGACCCAGGACCGTGTCGGCTCCGACGAAGACGCCCCCGGCGGGGCGGATCCCGTCGAACCCGACGTCCTCGCGCCGGGCCCAGACGCGGCCGGCTTCGAAGGCTCCTCCGAGATAGACGCCACGCCCGACCCTCGTCGGAAGGCTCGCGATCCTCTGCTGAACGACGACGGCCGCGTAGGCGGCGCGCTCCCCGGTCGCCTCTTCCCGGGAAAGGGCCGCGAGTCGGGTGAAGTCGGAAAGCGAGAAGAGGAGGTAGAACGGCGGGTGGCTCCCCATCGTGTCCTCCCACCCGCCCGTGAGGTGGAGCGACGTCCGCCTGCCGACGGAAATCGCCTGCGTCCCCCGCAGCGAGAGCCGGTTGAAGGAGCTCTCCGAGCCCAGGCCGGGGCGAAATGCCTCGACGGCCGCCACGGCCAGCGTCCCGCGGCGCGGGAACGAGAGGTCGTCGAGGGTGTCGACGGACGCCTGAGCGAAGAGGCCACCGACCTCGAGGTCGACCTCGTCGATCGGCTCGCTCGTCAGGAGGGGCTCGCCGCGGCCGGTTCCGCGGAAGACCCCGGCGCGCACCTGACCCCACGAGCCGAGCGAGAGGCCGGCGTCGACCGAGCCCTGCAGGAGCGTGATCCGCCCCTCGCCGACGAACCCGTCCGGGGCCGTGACGCGCGCGAGGGTCCGGACGAACGAGGCGTCCACGCTGAAGAAGGTCCGGCCCCGGAAGTCGAGAGGCTGGTAGTACTCGACTTTCAGGCCAGGCACCGTTCCCAGCTCGAGGGTCGCCTTCACCTCTCCCCCCCGGGAGTTCAGCTGCATCGCGTGGAGCGTGCCCCTCAGGGCGACCGTCGAGTCTCCGTCGAAGTCCGCCTCGAAGCCGCTGCCGACGCGGAGGAACGTCGGCCCCCACGACTTGGGCCTCGCGTCGATGACGAGGACGTGCCGTCCCTCGTCTCGGACGATCCGGAACTCCACCGTCTCGAAGACGCCCATCTCGTAGATCCGGTCGAGGTCGCGGCGAAGGGTCGTGACGTCGAGCCGGCGCCCCGGCTCGGTCTCCAGGCGGGCCCGGACCTGCCTCGGATCGACGCCGACGCTCACGGTCTGGATCTCGTCGACGACGATCCGGTCGGCCCTCCGTCCGCGGATCCGTTCGCGATGGGCCCGGTACTCCTCCTCCGGAAGGGAAAGCGCCGAGAGGAGGTGCGCGAGCCGGCGGGCCTCCTTCTCCCCGCGCGCGACGATTTCCGCGGCACGCGAGAAGCCCATCGAGGGGAGGTCTCCGACGCGCGGGGAAAGGACGACGTTCGCCCGCGGAGCCGACTCCGAGACGTTCCGAACGACCGGCAGGCTCGTCATCCGCGAGAGGACGCCGCCGAACGACTTCAGCCGCTCCACGTCGAATTTGTCGCTCGAGACGTCGACGGCGATGACGACGTCCGCCCCCAGGTCGCGCGCCTCTCCGACGGGGAGGTTGTCGACGAGACCGCCGTCGACGAGGAGGCGCTCGCCCCTCGGGACCGGCGAGAAGACCCCGGGGATCGACATGCTCGCCCGGATCGCCTCCGCGAGGCTCCCGTCAGTCAGGACGACCTTCTCTCCCGTCGCGATGTCCGTCGCCACGCAGCGGAAGGGGATCGGCAGGTCGTCGAACCTCTCGATGCCCACCGTTCCGAGCGTGAGCGACTTGAGGAGGAAACCCAGCTTCTGCCCCGCGATGAGCCCGGAGGGGAACGCGATCCCCCTCGGGGTCAGGCCCATCTCGAGGTCGACGTAGCTCGGCACCTCGTCCTGCTTCCTCCGGAACGAGAGGCGGTCGCGCGACGGACGGTCGTCGAGGATGTCCTCCCAGTCGATCGTCCCGAGGAGCCACTCCATCTCGGAGGGCGTCACCCCGGCGGCGAGGAGACCCCCGACGATCGAGCCCATGCTCGTCCCCGTGACGACGTCGACCGGCACCCGCAGCTCGTGGAGGACCTTCAGCACTCCCACGTGGGCGAGCCCGTGCGCCGAGCCCCCCGACAGGACGAGGCCGACGACCGGCCTCGAGGCCGGCTTCTCGGCCGGCTGCGCGGCGGCGCCCGGCGCGCAGAGCGCCCCCGCGAGAGCGATCGCTCCCCATGCGGTCCGGGACATCGGCGCGCATCATAGCCGTGCGTGGGAACGGGCGATGGAGAGACACTACCGTCGAACCTTCGCCTCGACTCCAACTCTTCAGGAGGATCCCGGATGCCCAGACACTTCTCGTCCCTCGCCCTGACGGCTCTGCTCTTCGTCTCGCCGGTCGCCGGCGCGGCCCCGCCGCCGAACGACGCCTGCCCCGGCGCGATCGAGATCCCCGGTCTCGAGCTCCCGTTCACCCGGATGCTCGAGACCGTCCAGGCCACCGCAGAAGGCGACCCCGCCATGCCGTGCGCGACGGCCGCTCCGGGCAAGTCGGTCTGGTTCTCGTTCCAGCCCACGACCTCCGATACGTACGTCTTCGAGACCGCGGGAAGCTCGCCTGCCGACTACCAGCCGGTCCTGGCCCTCTACACCGGCGGCTGCGCGGGGCTCACCCCCGTCACGGGGGCGTGCGACCGCGGCAGGCTCATCCGGCTCCTCGAGGCGGGCACCACCTACTACCTGATGGTCGCCGGGGACGCCGTCGTCGTGGACCCGTCCATCCGGCTCGCCCTCGGCGGCGTCGACCTTTGCCCCGGCGGGCCCGGACCGGGCGGCGGCGGCTGTGGTGGAGCGGTCTCGGTCCGCGTCGGAGACGCGCTCTCGGCCCGCGCCTACAACGAGCGGAACGACTCCCTCCTGCTCACCGGAGGGTTCTCCTGGGAGCTCGGCCAGAACGCCTCTCCCGCGACGTCGACGAGCCCGTCCGTCGCCTTCCAGTACACGGCGCCGGTCGCGTCGACCAACGTCGTCCTGACCTGGACTCCGCCGGGGCAGAGCCCGATCACCCGGCAGCTGCCGGTCTCCGTCGGCGAGGCCGGAAACCTCGTGGCGACGTCCGACGAGCCGGGCGCACCGAGGCTCCTCGCCGCCGGCGAGACGGCCACTCTCCCGTCGCCGGGAGGTATCCTCCGGCTCTCGGTCCAGAGGAACGCGCCGGACTGGCGTTTCAACAGCCTGATCCCCTCGGTGGCCAGCACGAAGAGCGCCGCCGGCATCCCCTACGTCTCGGATCTCTCCCTCTCGAACCTCGAGTCGACCGAGACGCTCGTCGGTCTCGAGCTCTGGACCGCGGCAGGGCGGCGGGAAGCGACCTCGATCCGCCTGGCCCCGAAGGGCTCGAAGACGGTTTCCAACGTCGTGAAGACGGCCTTCGGCCTCGACCAGACCTTCGGGTCGCTCTACATCTCGTCGACCGGGGCGATCGTCGCGGGCGCGCGGACGTGGGCCCCGGCGGCCGGCGGCGGCACGAACGGCCAGTTCGCGCTCGCCGGCGACGTCCGCACGAGCGCCTCGCCCGCGCTGCTCCGGATCGGCGAGGTCGGCGTCCTCTCCGGGGTCCGGGAGGACGCCGCGTTCCGGACGAACATCGGCGTCTACAACGTGAGCGACAAGGAGTGCGTCGTCGAGCTCGAGGCGAAGGACGAGGCCGGTCACACCATCGGCTCGAAGCTCGCGCTCACGCTCCCGCCGACCCGCTACCACCAGGAGCCGCTCTCGCGCCTCACGAGCAGCCTTCCGTCGGGCTCCGTCACGATCACGAACGCGACGTCGGGCTGCTACGTCGGCAGCGTGGCCTACGTCATCGACAACGTCACCCAGGACCCCTTCGCGGTCTCCCAGCGAAAGAAGCCGTGAAGTGAGGACGCTTCCGGGGGCGCGCCCGTGGCGCGCCCCCGGAAGCTCACGTCCCCGCCCGGCGGAACCGGAAGACCTGCGCCGGCTTCCCGGTCTTCTCGATCTCGACCGTCAACGACTCCGCCTCCCGGCGATAGGAGATGCGGAGCGTCCCCTCCCCCTCCTGTCCCTCGAATTCGGCGCGCCGCGCCCCCTTCTCGACGAGCGGCAGGACGAGCGGCCGGTCCTTCTCCTCCCACGCGACGCCCTTCGCGTCGACGTGACGGATACGAAGGATGACGTGCCCCTCCTCCTCCATCAGCGTCAGGAGCTCGAAGAGCTTCGCGCGCCCCGAGACCGAGAGGCGCCACGCCCCGACCATCGAGTCGCCCGAGGGCGCCGACCACCACTCCTCCGAGTACGTCTCGCCCTTCTCGACCACCCAGCCGCCGGAGAGCCAGGCGACGTCCGCGAGGGACGCGGCGATCGCCGCCCGGGGCGCGGGAAGCGGCGGCCCTCCGGCGATGGCGGCGGCGGTCGCGAGGACGGCCGCGACGGCGAGGACAGGGGGCGGTCGTCTCATGGTCCCGGGTCTCCTTCCGTCCGAGGTCCGGAGCCGTTCGCGCACGGAGGCGGGGCGCCGGGGCGCTCGCTCACATGGAGGCGTCGTGGACGATCCTCCACCCCGCCCCGCTCCTCACGAGGTTGAGGAGCGTGAGCCCCGTCGCCGCAGGACGATCCGGATGCGAGATCGACCAGCGGGCTACGACCGCGATCGCCTCCCCTACGGCCCCTCCCGCGAGGCGGTCCACCGAGAGGACCTCGAACGAGAGCGTCCCGCGCGAGGCCGCGTCGGGGTAGCGCGTCCGGTAACGCGCCAGCACCTCCGCCCGACCCTTCGTCAGGCCGAACGCCGTCAGGAAGAGGGCATCGTCGGCGTAGACGGAGCAGAAAGCCTCGAGGTCGCCCCGGTTCCAGGCAGCGGCCTGCGTCTCGAGGAGCGTGCGCGCCTGGGCGGCGACCTCCGCCGAGGCGGGGAGGCGGGTGGCTCCGGGCCGCGCCTCTCCGCCTCGGGCGAGGAGCGCCGTTCCACCCAGACAGAGGACCAGACTCGCCACGCCGATCGTCTTCATCCCCTCATCCTATCCGTCCCGAGCCGCCGTGAGAGTCCCTACCCTCCGCGCTTCGGCTCCTCCACGGTATTCAGGAAGAGGCCCGCAGCGTACGCGGGGAGGTCGCGGGCGACGTCGACGTAGCACCCCTCCGTCGTCCCGTCCCACCCCGGGAGCCCCTCCACCCAGGCCACGACGCCGCCGCGGCGCTCCGGCGCGAGGTCGACGTAGAGGATCGACGTGCCGCCGTCCCCGGCGATCGGGAGGAGACCCGGCCGGAGCTCCTTCAGGCGACGCTCCATCGCGAGCTCGTGGAGGATCAGGCCGGCGGCGGGCCGGGCGGGCGACGGCTCGCGGGTCGCGTAGAGGGTGAAGAAGCAGAGCGGGAACGGGCCGGCCTCGGTCTCGAGCTCGAAGGTGTAGTCGAGCCTCCCGCCGTTGAAGCAGGCCAGCCACTCGCGGAGCTCCTCCGGGAGCGGGGCGCCGGCCGCCTCCTCGATCGCGGCGATCTCGGCGTCCGTCGGCGGCGCCTTCGGCAGGTCGACGAGAAGGCGCCCGTAGCGTCCCGCGCTCATACGGCCATGATGCCCGACGCGAGGCGCCGCGTCAGAGCGTTCCCTGCGCGTAGCGGAGGTCGGCGAGCGCGACGAGGTAGTCCCTCTTCGCGCGGGCGAGGTTCGCCTCCGCCGCCCGGGCGTTCAGGAGGGCGTCGTCCACCTCGAGACGCGTCTTCACTCCGAGCTCGCGCCCCGTCTCCGACATCTCGAGGAGCCGCCGCGCCTGCGCGACGTTCCCCGAGAGGGCGTTCACGATCTCCGTCGCGACGCGCGCCCGGTCGAGCGCCGTCCGGACCTCGACGTGGATGCCGTCCCGCGCCTCCGCGAGGTCGAGCTCGGCCCGGGTCAGGTCGCTTCGGGCCTGGGCGACACGACCTCGCGTCGCCAGGCCGTCGAAGAACGGGAAGGTGAGGTAGAGGCCCGCCCCCCAGACTTTTCCGGACGCCGAGACGACGCCCGCGTCGAACCACTGCCAGCCGGCGCTCCCGCGGAGGTCGACGCGGGGCTTGTCGTCGGCGTTCCGGATCTTCACGAGCTGGCGGTAGATCGCGGTGCTCCGGGCGAGGCCCGCGAGGTCCGGGCGCCTCTCGAGGGCCGTCGCGACGGCCTCCTCGAACGAGGGGAGCTCCGAGGGCTGCGTCTCGAGGGTCCCCTCGACGTCGATCTCCCCCGACTCCTCGGCCAGGACGAGCCGCAGCCGGTCGAGCGCGACGAGGACGGCGCTCGCCGTCCGGAGGACTTCGGGACGCTGGTTGTCGAGCGCCACGCGGGCCGCGAGGACGTCGTAGTCGGTGGCGGTGCCGAGCCCGTGGCGCTTTTCCGCCTCCCCGAGCTGGCGCTCGCGCTGCTCGAGGGTCTCCTTCGCGATCGCCTCGATCCGCCTCGCCAGGAGGACGTCGTGGAACGCCTCGGTCACGTCCCGCGCCGCGGCCTGCCGGTAGTGCTCGAGCTGGTCCTCGGCGGAGGCGATGCCGTCCTTCGCGGCCCGGACGGCCGCCCCGACCTTCCCCCACGCGAAGAGCGTCTGGGTGAGGGAGACGCCCGCCGTCTTCACGGTCTGCCCCGAGGGGAAGAGTCCGTCCGTCAGCGCGGCGTACGTGCCGTCCCACGAGCGGCCGAGAGAGCCCGTCGCCGCAACCGACGGGAGCGCCCCCGCCCGCTCCTCGACGTACTTGCCCCGGACCCATTCCTGGTACGCGCGCGCCTTCGCGACGTCGCGGTTCTTCTCCGCGGCGATCGAGAGCGCGTCGGAGAGCGTCAGGACGCGGCGGCCGCCCGAGGCGGGCTCCGCAGCCGAAGCGAGCGGTGCCGGGAGGAGCAGGGCGAGCAGGAGCGTCGCGGCCGTGGCCTTGGCCGCCGTCTTGCCCGTGTGCCCGTGGGCCTCCTGCTCGAGGGCGTTCGCCTTGGACCAGCGCCGGTGGATGAAGAGCGCGAGGTCGTCGAAGAGCGCGTAGACGACCGGGACGACGAGGAGCGTGAGGATCGTCGAGGTGATCAGCCCCCCGATGACGGCGCGCCCGAGCGGCGCCCGCATCTCCGCCCCCTGGCCGAGGCCGAGGGCGAGCGGGAGCATGCCGAAGATCATCGCGAGCGTCGTCATCAGGATCGGCCGGAGCCGCGTCCGTCCCGCGGTGATGAGAGCCTCGCGGCGCTCCAGCCCCTGCTTCCGGAGGACCTTCGTGTAGTCGACGAGGAGGATCGCGTTCTTCGTGACGAGACCCATCAGGAGGATGAGGCCGATGAGCGACATGATGCTCAGCGTGTCGCGCGTCAGGGCGAGCATCCCCGCCATGCCGACGATCGACAGGGGGAGAGAGAGCATGATCGAGAGCGGGTCGATGAACGACTCGAACTGCGCCGCGAGGATGAGGTAGACGAAGACGATGGCGAGGAGGAGCGCCTCGGCCATGTACCCGAAGCTCTCCTCCATCCGCTCCGCCTCGCCGGGGAAGAAGACCTGGTAGCCCGGCGCCATGTCGATCTTCGCGGCGGCCTCCTGGATCTTCTGCGCCGCCGTGCCGAGCGGCAGGCCGTCGAGGTTCGCGGTGAGGAGCACCTCGCGCGAGAGGTCGCGCCGGGAGATCTCCGAGGGGGTCGTCGCCCGCTCGGCCTTCACCAGCTCGGAGAGCGGGACGAGCGCCGGGGCGCCCCCGCGACCGCCGGGGACGGCGATTCGGAGGTCGCCGATCTGCCCGACGTCCCGCCGCATCTCGAGCGGGAGGCGCACGCGGACGTCGACGGCCTCTCCCTCCTCGTCCTCGTACGTCGTCACCACCTGTCCGCCGACGAGAGCGCCGACGGTCCGGGCGACGGCCGGGGTCGACAGGCCCACGTCGGCCGCTCGCTCGCGGTCGACCACGAGGCGGTACTCGGGAAGGTCGAGCTCGAGCGTCGTCTCGACGTCGACGACGCCGGGGATGCCGTAGACGGCCTTCTTCAGCTCGGCGGCGTACTTCTTCAGGAGCGGGATCTCCTCGCCGCGGATCGAGACCATGACCGGCTTCTCGGCGAACTCGTCGCTCTGCATCTCCACGGACGGGATGATCCCGGCGATCCCGGCGATCCGGTCGCGTGCCTCGGACGCGAGGACCTTCGCGTGCTTCGTCCGCTCCGACTTGTCGACGAGCTTCACGTAGACCCGCGCGTCCCTCACGGTTCCCATGTCGCCCGCGCCGATCGAGGCGTACGTGTGCTTCACCTCGGGCATCTTCGTCAGCTCGGCGAGGACGGCCTCCATCCGGCCGCGCGTCTCCTCGAACGAGGCGTCGGGAGCCGTCTTGAACTTGACCTGGAACTCGGCCTGGTCGGGGTTCGCCATGAACTCCGACTCGAGCGTCCCGAAGAGCCCGATGCCGGCGACGAACGCGGCGGTCGCGAACGCGAGGACGGCCTTGCGGTGGTCGAGGGCCCACGCGATCAGGCCCTTGTAGCGGTCGGCCGTCCGGTCGAACCACTCGTTGAACCGGTCGAGGGCCCGTGCCACGGCGTGCCGCTTCCCGAGCCGCTCGACGTCCGGGTCGACCCAGCGCGAGGAGAGCATCGGGTCGAGCGTGAACGAGACGAAGAGCGAGACGAGAACCGCGAAGGCGACCGTGATGCCGAACTGGAAGAAGAAGCGCCCCATGATCCCCTTCATGAAGGCGACCGGGACGAAGACGGCGACGATCGACATCGTCGTCGCGAGGACGGCGAGGCCGATCTCGGCCGTCCCGACCCGAGCCGCCGTCATGTGGTCCTTCCCCTCCTCGAGGTGCCGCACGATGTTCTCCCGGACGACGATCGCGTCGTCGATCAGGAGGCCGATCGCCAGCGAGAGCGCCATGAGCGTCATGACGTTCAGCGTCATCCCGAGGAAGTACATGACGATGAAGGAGGAGATGACCGAGATCGGGAGCGTCAGCCCCGTGATCACGGTCGAGCGCCAGGAGTTGAGGAAGAGGAAGACGATGAGGACGGTCAGTATCGCGCCGATGATCAGGGTCGTCGTGACGTCGTGGACCGACTCCTTGATCATCACGGAGCCGTCCCTCACGAGCTGGACCTCGACCGACGGCGGAAGCTCGCTCCGGAGCTCCTGGACCTCCTTCGTGACGGCCTCGACGACGCCGACCGTGTTCGCCCGGCTCTGCTTGAAGACGTCGATCGCGACGGCCGGGACGCCGTTGACGAGGGCGAGCTTCCGCTGCTCCTCGACGGTGTCGCGCACCTCGGCGATCTCGCCGAGCGCGATCGGCACGCCGCCGCGGGTGGCGACGACCATCGAGCGGAAGCCGGAGACCTCCCTCGGCTTGCCCGAGACGCGGACGGGCATCTCCTGCCCGCCGCGGTCGAGGCGGCCGAGCGGGGTGTTCACGTTCTCGCCCGCGAGGCCCGACACGACCTCATCGACCCCGAGCCCGAGGGCGTCGAGACGCGACGGGTCGAGGTCGACGGCGACCTCGCGGGCGCTTTCGCCGACGAGGTCGACCTTCCCGACGCCCGGAAGGTTCTCGATGCGCCGCTTGACCTTCCGGTCGACGAGCGTCGTCAGCTCTCGCGGGGTCATGTCGGACGAGCGGACGGCGAGGGAGACGATCGCCATGCCGCCGATGTCGAGCTTCTGGATGACGGGCTCCTGGATCCCGGCCGGCAGGTCGTTCCGTATCGCGGAGATCTTCGAGCGGGCGTCCTGGGCGGCGTCGTTGATCTTCACCTCGAGGTTGAACTCGACGATCACCGTCGAGAGCCCCTCGCGCGACGTCGAGTAGACGTGCTTGACGCCCGAGATCGGGTTGATGGCCTGCTCGAGCTTCTTCGTCACCTCGCGCTCGACCGTCTCGGGCGACGCCCCGGGGTACTGCGTGATGACCGAGAGGACCGGGATCTCGATGTCGGGGAACATGTCGATCGCCAGGCGCCTGTAGGAGAAGACGCCGAGCGTGACGAGGGCGAGCATGAGGACCGTCGCGAAGACGGGCCTCTTGATCGAGAGGTCGGAGAGGAACACGGCTCAGGCTCCCTTCGAGACCAGGACCCGGTCCCCCTCGCGGAGGTTGAAGCCGCCGCGCGTGACGACCTCCTGGCCGGCCGAGAGCCCCTTGACGACCTCGACGACGTCGCCCGGCGCGGCGCCCGTCTCGACGGAGAGGCGCTTCGCGACGCCCGACTCGACGACGAAGACGCCGGCCGTGCGCGCCACGGTGTCCCAGGAGACGAGGGCGGAGCGCGGGACGACGAGGACGCCGGGCCTCCGGCCCGTGACGATGCGCCCCTTGACGAAGAGGCCCGCCCGAAGCGCCCCGTCCCCGTTCGGCACCTCGGCCTTCACCTTCACCGTCCGGCTCGCCTCGTCGGCCGCCGGGTTGATGAACGAGACCTTGCCGGAGAACGTCCGTCCCGCGAGGGCGTCGCTCGTGAACGCGAACGCCTGACCGACCCGAAGCGCCGCCATGCGGGCCGACGGGACGCTCGCCGTCAGCTCCAGGACCCGGTTGTCGACGATGCGGAACATCGGCGCCGGGCTCCCCATGTTCTCGACGTAGTCGCCGACGTTCACGTTCCGGACGGCGACGACGCCGTCGATCGGCGCGCGGAGGACGGCCTTCGCGAGCCGCGTCCCGGCCAGGGCGTGCTGCGCCTTCGCGGCCTCCGCGGCCGCCCGCGCGGCCTCGTCGGCCGATCGGGCCTCGTCGAGCTGCTGCTGGGTCGCGAGGCCGGCCTCCTTCAGCTTCACCGTCCGGTCGAGCTCGCGTGCGGCGCGCTTCGCCCCGGCCTCGGCCTGGAGGAAGGTCGCCTTCGCGGCCTGCACCCCGGCCTCCACCTCGCGCGAGTCCAGACGGGCCAGGGGCGTTCCCGCCGCGACGCGGACCCACTGCGTCACGAACACCTCGGCGACCGTGCCGGAGTACTCGGTCTTCACCTCGGCCTCGTTTCGGGCGGCGAGGGTCCCGACGACCTCGACGGACTCTTCGAGGTCGGACACCGCGGTCGTCGCCGTCTCGACGGCGACGGGCGGGCGCTGGCCGTCCCCGGCGGCCGGCTTTCCGCAGCCGGCGGCGCCGGCCGCGAGGACGAGGACAAGGGCTGCGGACGGGGCGGCGAGGGTCGTGCGGTTCATCGAGCGGGCTCCTGCTGTGCGTTGCGGGGGGCGGCGAGTCCCTCGAAGACGAGGTCGAGCGTCCGGCGGAGGCCGTCCTGCCCGAGCCCGAGCTCCGGGTGCGCGAGGGTGAGGTCCATGTTGAAAGAGAGGACGCCCATGAGGGCGAGGGTGACGTCCTGCGGGTCGGCCGGCCGGAGGTCTCCCGCGGCGATTCCTTCCGCGACGAACTCGGCGATGACGGCCTTCAGCTTCTCGTGGAAGATCTCGAAGTCGAACGGCGGCGCCCCCTGGGCCGGTCCCCAGAAGACCGCGTTCATCATCCGGACCTCGGCCTTCCGGGTCTCGAAGACGCGGAAAATCCCGAGGAGGAAGGCCTGAAGCCTCTCGCGGGCGGTGCCGTCGTTCACGCGGCTGGCGGCGATCGATTCGTCGGCGATCTTCAGGAGCTCCTCGAGGATCGCGAGGTAGATCCCTTCCTTACTTTCGAAGTGGTAGTAGAGGGACGGCTTCGTCACGCCGGCCATCTCCACGATCTCCCTCACCGAGGTCGCGGCGTAGCCGCGATTCGTGAAAAGGAGGATCGCCGCATCCATAAGTCTCTTTCGGACAGAGCTTTCGCCTGGTTCTTGTGGCACGGATCGAACCTCCCCGGCAACCCGTCACCGTCCACCGGCTCAAGTTACCGACCGGTAGGTAATCTGGGACCGAGGGAGGCGCTCGTCAAGGGCAGGATGAAAAAAAAGACGCCCCCTCGGGCGCGTCTAGCGCTTCGGTTCGATCCGCCCGAGCTTGTCGCCAATGCCCAGAACGACCCAGACAGCTCCGTCCGCAGCCGTCGAGACGGCGACTGGCCCATCCGGGAGCGACGTCCACACGACCTTGCCCGTCGCCGGGCTGAGCCGGCCGAGCTTCTTCGCCGTCGGGGCCGCGAACCAGATCCCTCCGTCCGGCGCCACGGCGATTCCGGCCGGAGCGTTGTCGACGGTGAACTCCTCGAGCTCGCCTTTCGGCGAGACTCGAGCGATGCGCCTCGCGTTCGGCAGGGCCGCCCAGACGGACCCGTCCGGCGCGACGGCGAGTGCATCGGGCTGAGCATTCGGCGTCGCGAGCGGCCAGGCCGTGACCTCCCCGTCGGGGGAGATCCGCACGAGGCGGTTGCCCCTCCTCTCGACGACCCACGCGGCGCCGTCTCGGGCGACGGCGATTCCGGTCGGCTCGCTCGCCTCGGGGAGGACGAAGTCGCGCACGATCCCATCCGAGTCGCGACGCCCGACGAGTCCCTCGGCCGGACGGGTGAACCACGCGATCCCGTCCGCGGCCACGGCGAGCCCCGTCGGCTCCCCTCCCGCTCTTCCGGTGGAGATCTCCGTGAAGGTGCCGTCCGTCGCGACGCGTCCGAGCCGCTCTCCGGCGAGGTCGGCGCTCCAGGCCGTGCCATCCGGCTGGACGGCGACGGCGAGCGGCTGGGCTCCGCGCGAAGGGAACGGGAAGAGCTCGATCTCGCCGGACGGGCTCACGCGGCCGAGCGCCCCGGAGAACTGCGCCGAGAACCAGACGGTCCCGTCAGGAGCGACGGCGAGTCCCGCCGCTCCCGTTCCCGGCGGCAGGCTCACGACGTCGAGAGAGACGCCGAGAGCTGGCGCGAGGAGGAGCGCGAGCGCGGGAAGGAGCCTGCGTAGATCGTCCCTCATGTCGAACCGCCGCGGACGCCACGTGCCGGGCGCCCGAACGGGCAAGGATAGGCCCGGGACGTCAAACCGGGAAAGTACCCTCGTCGCCGCGGCGGCGCTCTCCCCGGCGACGACGTCAGCGGCCGAGCGCGGCCGGGAGCTTTTTCGCGGCCTTCTCGGCGGCGTCGCGGGTCGCCTCGAGCTGCGGGCTCTCCTCGTCGTCCGGTCCGCTCCGCCTGTAGTTCGCCGTTCCGGTGACCTCCAGCGGCTTCTTCTCCTTCCCGCTGGCGGCGTCGACGATCCGGAACGTCGCCGGGCAGTCGACCCGAACGCTCTCCACGACCCGGTCGTAGGCGTATCCCTCCGGGCTCCTCTCGCGGTAGGTCATCCGGCTCACGTCCACGCGGCAGGGGGCGAGCGACACGCCGACCCAGCTCGTTCCGGCCCACTCCGCCCGCAGCGCACGGGCGGCCTCGCCGTCCGGCTCCGCGACGACGGCCCCGAGGGAGATCCCGGCGAGACGGGCATCCGAGAGCGTCGCCTTCCCTCGATCGGAGAGCTCCGACTCGAGCCGGGCCACGAACGCGGAGAGCGCCTCCTCGTCGCCGTCGGACTCCACGAGGACGATCCCCGGCTTCGGCTTCTGGGCGAACGCGGGGAGCGCGAAAAGAGCCCCGGCGAGCGCAACGGCGACGACGCGAGCGGCGGTCATGGCGGAAGAGTAGCGCGGCGCGGCTCGTCCGCTATCCTCCGCGCCGCATGCTCCGCTCGGTCGCTCTCGCCGTCGTCCTCTTCGTTTCCGTCCCGTCGCTCGCGGTGAAGCCGTCCGAAGACGAGGACGAGCTCACCCCCGTGAAGGCGGAGGTGGCCGTCGTCGCCTCGCACGCGGGGGCGGGGACGGAGGCGGCGACGGTCGCCGTCCTCAGCCGCGAGGAGATCGAGCGGCTCCCGGCGCGCTCGCTGGCCGACCTCCTCCGGTACCTCCCCGCCGTCGACGTGAGGCGCCGCGGCCCCGGGGCCCAGGCCGACGTCTCCCTCCGCGGGGCCGACTACAACGGCACACTGATCCTCGTGGACGGGGAGCCGGTCAACGACCCCCAGACGAACCACCACTCGCTGGACCTCGACGTCCCGGCCGACGCCATCGAGCGGATCGAGGTCCTCTACGGCTCCGCCTCGGCCCTCTGGGGCTCCGAAGCGGTCGGGGGCGTGATCCACGTCGTCACGCGCGGGGCGAGCCTCGGGCGGGCGCGCGCGCAGATCGAGGGCCGCTACGTCCACGGCTCCCACTCGCTCGACGCCGGGAGCGTCCGGGTCGCCACGAGGCTCTCCGACTCTCTCACCGTCTCGGTCGACGCCTCCCGCTCCGAGTCGAGCGGCTTCCGCGACGACCGCGAGCACGCGGAGAAGACGATCCGCGCCTCGCTCCGGCTCGAGACCGCGGCCGGCCCGGTCACCCTCTCGGGCGGCGGCGCGAGCCGGGCCTTCGGCGCGTGGGGCTTCTACGGGACCCGCTATCCGAACCAGTACGAGGAGACCCGGAGCCGGAGCCTGCGCCTCGCGGCCGACCTCGACCTCGGCCGTGGCTGGACCCTCGCCCCCTCTGTCTCTGCGCGCGACCACCGGGACGACTTCGTCCTCGAGCGGACGGACCCCTCCTTCTACCGGAACCTCCACGACACCGACCGCTCGGCCGTCCGCCTCGTCGCGCGCCGCCCCTTCCTCGGCGGCTCCCTCGCGCTCGGGGGCGAGACGGGGCGCGACGCGATCGACTCGACGAACCTGGGTCGGCGCACCCGCACCCGGAGCGCCGCATTCCTCGAGCTCGCCCGGCCGTTCGCAGCGGCGTCCCCGTCCGCCGGAGGGGTCCGGGCCGGCCTCCGCGGCGACCGTTACGAGGGCTTCGGGACGCGCCTCTCGCCGCAGCTCGCGGTGTGGGTCGGCCTCGGCGCCGGAGTGAAGGTCCGAGCCTCGGCCGGGACCGCCTTTCGGGTCCCGACGTTCACCGAGCTCCACTACGTCGACCCGCAGACGATCGGCAACCCCGCGCTCCGGCCTGAGAAGTCGACCTCGTTCGAGGCGGGCCTCGCCTGGGACCGTGGCGCCCTTTCGTTCGACGCCGCCGTCTTCCACCGCCACGGAACCGACCTCGTCGACTTCGTCCGCTCCGGCCCGAACGAGCCGTATCGCGCGACGAACCTCCGCACCGTCGACACGCGCGGCCTCGAGGCGACGCTCGTCCTCGACGCGGCGCGCCTCGCCCCGACGCCTCTCGCCCGCCTCGCGTTCCGGGCCGCCGTCTACTCGGCCGACCTCGAGAAGCTCCGGGCCGAGGCGGGCGCGACCGAGGGGCGCTACGTCCTCGACCCGCTGCGGACGCGCTGGGACCTGCTCGCGGAGGTCCGCGTCCCGTTCCGCGTGGAGGCGCTCGCGCGCCTCTCGTACTTCGACCGCCCCTCCTTCGACGAGGGGGTCCTCCTGTTCGACGCGCGCCTCTCGTACGACGTCGTGGACGGCGACGTCGTCGAGCTCTACGTCGAAGGCGAGAACCTCGGGGACGTCCGCTACGAGGAGGTCCCGGGCGTGCCGCTCCCGGGGCGGACCGTCGCGGGCGGCGTGCGCCTCACCTGGTGAGGCGAAGCGTAAACTCGGGGAAGCGAGGGCGTACAGGTTCGATGCACACGATTCTGCTGGTCGACGACATGAGGAGCTTCCTCGACCTCGAGGCCACGTTCCTCTCGCGCGCCGAGTGCCGGATCCTGACCGCGTCGACCGGCCTCGAGGCGATCCGCGTCGCCCGAACGGAGAAGCCCGACCTGATCGTCCTCGACATCGAGATGCCGGAGATGAACGGCATCCAGGCGTGCCGCATCCTGAAGTCCGACCCCGTCACCTCGCACATCCTCGTCGTCATGCTCTCCTCGATGAAGATGGAGGACGAGGGGCGCCGCGCGGGCGCCGACCACTTCCTTCGGAAGCCGATCGACGAGCCGACGTTCCTCTCCGAGGTGAAGCGCTTCCTGCCGATCGTCGAACGGGCCGAGACGCGCGTCGCCGTCGACTCGCCGATCACGTTCTGGCGCGACGGCGAGACGTTCGAGGGGCGCCTGACGAACCTGTCGCGGACCGGCTTCTACGTGGCCGTGCCGCGGATCCACCCGATCGGCGCACGGCTCGAGGTGTCGTTCGCGCTGCCGGGCGACCCGGAGGGGAAGGTCGTCACCGGTGAGGCGCTCGTCGTCCGCCACGACGCCGACCCGCCCGGGTTCGGCTGCCGGTTCCGACAGGTCTCCTCGGGCGCCCGTCTCGTCGTCGAGGACTGGGTCGAGCGGGTCGCCGCCGGGCGCTGACCCTCAGCCCTTCCCCGGGCCGAGGTCGACGAGGCGGATCCCCATCCGCTCGGCGTAGTCCAGGATCCGCGGCTCTCGGTAGAACTCCGAGAAGGAGATCCCGACCAGGCCGGCGTTCCCGATCAGCTTGAAGCAGTTCCAGCACGGAGACGCCGTCGTGTAGATCTCGCCCCCCTCGATCCGGACGCCGTTCATCGCCGCCTGGAGGATCGCGTTCGCCTCGGCGTGGACCGTTGCGATGCAGTGGCCCTCCTCCATCAGACAGCCCGCCTCGTCACAGTGAGGGAGCCCCCGGAGAGAGCCGTTGTAGCCCGTGGAGAGGATCCGCCGGTCGCGGACGATGACCGCGCCGACGTGCTTGCGCGGGCAGGTGGACCGCGTGGCGACCTCCGCCGCGATGTTCATGAAGTACCGGTTCCAGTCGACGCGTTCGGTCATGCGCCCGATTATCCGTGCGGCCGCGTCCTCCTGCTGCGCCGCGGCGTCCCCGTGTACGATTCCCGGCATGTCCGAGCGGACCGTCGTCGTGACCGGCCTCGGGGCCGTCAGCTCTCTCGGGAACGACCTCGCCTCCACCTGGGCCGGCCTCGCGGCCGGCCGGAGCGGCATCGGCCCGATCACCCTCTTCGACGCGAGCGGCTTCCGGACGAAGCTCGCCGCCGAGGTGCCGGTCCTCCCCGATCCCGGGGTCCCGTCGCGGCTCCACCGTCGCCTCTCCCGGACCGACGTCATCGGCCTGACCGCCGCGCGCGAGGCGCTCGCCGACTCCGGCCTCGACCTCGAACGCGAGGACCTCGGCCGAATCGGCGTCGTCCTCGGCGGCGGCGTCTCGGGCCTCCTCGACAGCGAGGAGTACTTTCGCGACCTCCTCGCGAGGGGCCTCCGCGGGGCGCGGCCGACCCGCGTCCTGAACCACCCCCCCGACCAGACGACCGACCGAATCGCCGAGGTCTGGGGCTTCCGCGGCCCGCGCGCGACGATAACGACGGCCTGTTCCTCCTCGTCGACCTCGCTCGGCTACGCGGCGGACCTGATCCGGGCCGGGATCGCCGACGTCGTCGTCACGGGCGGCGCCGACAGCTTCGCCCGCCTCACGCACGGCGGCTTCAACGCCCTCCGCGCCTGCGACCCCGAGCCGTGCCGCCCCTTCGA
>CAYVPO010000023.1:0-29063 GCA_964453825.1 uncultured Holophagales bacterium | reverse complement strand
GACGGTGTTGTAGTGGACGGGGCCGACGCGGACCATGCCGCCGGAGGCTTCGAGGCCGAGCCGCTCCGTGACGCCGACCGCGTCGTAGTTGCCGTCCCAGACGCGGAAGCCGCGCCGGCCGAGCTCCTCGGCGATCGAGCGCGGGTGGCGGCCCTCCATCGTGAAGGAGAAGGTCGGGACGCGCGCGGCGAAGAGCGCCGGGTCGGAGATCCCGTGGATCACGAGGCCGGGAACCGCGGCGAGCGCCTCGTGGAGCGCGCGGGAGAGTCGCGCCTCGTAGGCGTGTGTGGCCGCCATGGCGCTCTTCAGGACGAGCCGGCGGCCGGCGTAGCGACCGGAGAGCGCCTCGCGGTGCGGGCCTCCGGAGCGCTCCCCCAGCCAGCCGAGGTACTCGAGCGCGCCGAGAGTTCCGGCGACGGCCTCGAAGCTCTGCGTGCCGGTCTCCCAGCGGTCCGGCGACGCGTCGCCCGCGGGACGCACCTTGTAGGCGAACGTCCTCTCGAGGAGCTCGTGGCGCCCCCAGAGGATGCCGAGATGCGGGCCGAAGAACTTGTAGGCCGAGCAGGCGAGGAAGTCGATCCCCGCCTCAGCCACGTCGATCGGCCCGTGCGGCGCGTAGTGGACCGCGTCGACGTAGACGAGCGCCCCGGCCTCGTGCGCGGCCTTCGCCGCGCCGGCGACGTCGTTTACCGTCCCGACGGAGTTCGAGGCCCAGCCGACGGCCACGAGCTTCGTCCGGTCCGAGAGGAGCTTCCGGAGCTCCCCGACGTCCCAGGTGCAGTCGGCCGGATCGAAGTCGAGCCAGCGGACCGTCGCGCCGCGGTCCGCGGCCGCGAGGAGCCACGGCGAGACGTTCGCGTCGTGGTCGAGCCGGGTCAGGACGATCTCGTCGCCCGGCTTCCAGTCGCGCGAAAGGCTCCGCGACAGCTGGAAGGTCAGCGTCGTCATGTTCGGGCCGAAGGCGATCTCTTCCGGCCGCGACGCCCCGAGGAAGTCGGCCACCGCCGCGCGCCCCTCGGCGACGACGGCGTCGGAGGCCCGGCTCGTCGGGAAGGCCCCGCCGTGGTTCGCGTTCGTCTCGTGGAGGTATCGGACGATCCGGTCCGTCACCTCGCGCGGCACCTGCGTCCCGCCGGGGTTGTCGAGGATCACGTCGCCGGAGGCGAGGGCGGGGAACTTCGCGCGGATCGCATCGAGGTCGAGCATCGGGAAAGGTTACCTCGGAGCGGTCAGCGGCGGTGCCTCTCGCGCCGGAGCCTCTCGCGCAGCTCGCGGAGCTCGTCGAGGCGGCGCTTCGCCTCGGCCTCCCTCCCGGTCCCCTTCGGCCGGTAGTAGCGGCGGCCGGCGAGCGCGTCGGGGAGGCACGAGAGGCCGGCCGTCCCCTCCGCCGTGTCGTGGGCGTAGACGTAGCCCTTGCCGTAGCCGACGTCCTTCATCAGCCTCGTCGGTGCGTTCAGGATCGCCGCGGGCGGCGGCGCGTTCGGCGTCTCGGCCACGTCGCCCGCCGCCTCGGCATAGGCGGTGTAGAGCGCGTTCGACTTCGGCGCGAGCGCGAGGTAGACGGTCGCCTCCGCGAGGGCGAGCGCCCCCTCCGGCATCCCGAGGAAGTGGACGGCGTCGCGCGCCGCCATCGCGAGCCGGAGCGCGTTCGGGTCGGCGAGGCCGACGTCCTCCGTCGACGCGCGGACGAGCCGCCGTGCGACGAAGAGCGGGTCCTCCCCCGCCTCCAGCATCCGCGCGAGCCAGTAGAGCGAAGCGTCGACGTCGGAATCGCGGACCGACTTGTGGAGGGCGGAGATGAGATTGAAGTGCTCCTCGCCCGACTTGTCGAAGAGGAGGGACTTTCGCGCGTAGATCTCGCCGAGGAGCGCCGCCGTCAGGACGGCTCCCTCCCCCGCGTGGTCGGCGGCCGTCTCGAGCGCGTTCAGCGCGCGCCGCGCGTCGCCGTCGGAGAAGCCGACGAGCCAGTCGACGGCTCCCTCGCCGAGCGTCACGCGCCCCCCGAGGCCGCGCTCGGCGTCGGCCGCGGCGCTCCGGAGGATCTCCTCGAGGTCCTCGCGGGAGAGCGGCGGGAGGACGACGACGCGCATCCGCGAGAGGAGCGCGCCGTTCAGCTCGAAGGACGGGTTCTCCGTCGTCGCGCCGACGAGCGTCGCCGCGCCCGACTCGACGTACGGGAGAAAGACGTCCTGCTGGGCGCGGTTGAACCGGTGGATCTCGTCGACGAAGAGGAGCGTCCGTTCCCCGCGCGCGGCGAGGCGCTGCGACTCCTCCAGCACCTCCCGGATCTCCTTCACTCCCGCGACGACGGCGGAGAAGGCGAGGAACCGCGCCTTCGTCCGGGCCGCGATGATCCGCGCGAGCGTCGTCTTCCCGGTGCCGGGCGGGCCCCAGAGAACGAGGGACGGGACGCGGTCCGCGGCGATCGCGCGGCCGAGGAGGGACGACGGCCCGGCGACCGACGCGGGGAGCCGCATCTCCGGGAGGTCGCGCGGGCGGAACCGCTCGGCGAGCGGCGCCACGGAAGACGCCGCCCGCCGGTCCGGGATCGGCTCCTCGAAGAGGTTTCCGCTCCGCGGCTTCACGATCCTCAGTGAGCGGCGCCGATCTGCCTCTCGAGGTTCTCGATCGCCGGCAGACCGGGGTGCTCCTTCTTCAGCCGTGCGAGAGCCGCGTCGGCCGCGTCGTGCTCGTGCTTGTCGAGCGCGAGGACGACGACCTCGTTGTAGAGCGACTGCCAGTGGCTCGGGTTCGCGGCCCGCGCCTTTCGGAAGAGCGCGAGCGCCTCGTCGAGCTTCCCTTCGTTCCGGTAGGCCGTTCCGAGGTCGGTCATCACGTTCGGGTCGCCGGGCCGGACCTTCAGCGCCCGCTCGTACGCCTCGATCGCCTGCCCGTACTCGTGAGCGTCGTAGGCGGCGTTCCCGAGCTGGACGAGGGCGTCGTAGTCGCCGGGATTCGCGGTCGCGGCAGCCTGGGCATCCTGCAGGCGCTGCCACGCCGCGCGATCGAACGTGGAACCGCCCGCCGCGGGCGCGCCGGCGTTCGGGCCGAGCGGCGGAGCGCCCGGCACGCCGGCGTGCGGGTCCATCGCCATCGCCGCGGCGGGCGGCGCCGGAGCGTGCCGTCCCTCCAGGGCGACCCAAGCCCCGGCGAAGCCGACGAGGGCTCCCAGGGCTGCGAACAGGAGGCGGTCGCCCCAGCGGGGCGAGGCCGGAGCCGCTGGGGCGGCCGACTTCGATCGAGCCCCGTCCCGGGAGCCGGTCCGGGCCTCGGGCGGGGGGGGAAGGTGGTCGTCGTGGCTCAGGGCAAACCTCCGTCTTCTTCGTCGGGAAGGAGCGCCGCCGACCAGGTGCCCGCGACCGGACCGATCGCCGGCGCGATCGCCGTCGCCTCCCACGTGCCGGTGATCCGTTTCGTCTGGGGCTGGACGCGCCCGTAGAACGTCGCGTCGAAGCCGCGCTCCGAGTCGATCCTCTGGATCGTGATCCTCTCGCCGACGTACGTCCCCCGGAGCGAGCCGCGGAAGCCGCCGTCCAGCGTGTAGTCGCCGGAAACGAGGGTCCCGTCGAGGACGAGCCGGAAGGCGCCCTTCCGGGCGCCGGGGTCGATCGTCGCCTCCCAGCGTCCGGTGACCGGGTCCGCCGTACGGCGGGAGGCCGCACGCCTCCGGGCCACCTCTTCCTGCAGGAGCGCGATCCGGCGGACTCTCTCGACGAGGCGGGCTACGGCGGCACGCCGGATCTCGCGGGCGGCGACGGCCCGGGCCTCGGCCTCGACGACCCTCTCCTCCTCGTCCCGGAGGTCGCCCGCCTGGACGTCCCCGCCGCGGACCGCGTCGACGAGTCGATCCCGGGCGGAGGCGGCCTCGCCGTCGGCCCGCGTCGCGGCCGAGGTGAGACGTTCGACCTCGAGGACGTCCTCGTTGCGGGCCCTGCGCTCCAGGTCGAGCGCGACGAGGAGGCTCTCCATCGACGGGTCGGTCCGCGCCGCGACGACCAGGGGGACGCCCAGCGCCAGGACCAGGAAGAGGCCGGCCGGAGCTCGATGCGACATCGTCACGACTATACGGGAGCGGCGGCGCCCGCGTCGCCGGATTCGGGGCTCAGCGGGCGGCGGGACCGAGGCTGCGACGCCGGGCGACGGAACGGTCGAGGGCCTTCTCGACGTCCATCTCGACCTCCGCCTCCGGCAGGCCGTTCACCTGCGCGATCTCGGAGACGATGAGGTACCGGGCCCGCTCGTACATCTTCTTCTCGCGGAAGGAGAGCGTCTTCTGCTTCTGGACCCAGTTCAGGTTCTTGAGGACGTCGGCGATGTCCGACAGCCGGCCGGAGCGCATCTTGTCGAGGTTCTGCTTGAAGCGCCCCTTCCAGTCGCCGTTCGACTGGAAGCTGCCGTCCTCGAGGACCTTGAAGACGCCGGTCACGTCCTGCCGCCGGGTCAGGGGCCGAAGCCCCACGCGATCGGAGTTTCCGACCGGGACGACGACCTTGGAGTTGTTGGCGAGGAGCCGGACCTGGTAGCAGGGATGGGCGCGGCCGTCGAACAGGGACTCCCCGATGGTCTCGACGACTCCCACCCCGTGGTTCGGATAGACGAGCTTATCGCCGATGTTGAAACCCACCGGATCCGCCTCCTGTGCTATCGGACTTGCTAGCTTACGCGGCCCCCGGTCGAGGGTCAATGGGATGCCGGTGCGAGGGGTCCGAAGGGTCCGCGCCCGGAGCGCGCCGCCTCACGCTCCACACCGGCCGAGCCTCCCTGGATTCGCTGGTGCCGGAGGAGGGACTCGAACCCTCATGAGCTTGCGCCCGGGGGATTTTGAGTCCCCTGCGTCTGCCGTTCCGCCACTCCGGCGCGGGCGGGAAGTCTAGCAGCGAACAGTCAGGCCCAGTCGACACGGACCGAGGCGTGGAGGTGCGCGAGCAGAGCGCCGAGGAGGGCGCCGACGGCGTTCCAGAAGACGTCGTTCACGTCGGCGGCGCGGGTCGGGAGGAAGAACTGCACGGTCTCGATCCCGACGCTGAAGACGAGGCCGAAGAAGACGACCTCGGCGTGGTTCCGCCAGCGCGCCCGGCCCCGCCCGTCGACGAACTTCCAGGCCAGGAAGCCCCAGATCGCGAACATCACGAGGTTGCCGACGAGCCCCAGGAGCCCGAGGACGAAACGGTTCGAGAAGACACCGGCCCGCCCGGCGCTCGCCCTGAGGCGAGCCAGGTCGTCGAACGGCACGAGGTTCGTGACGACTCCGGGCCGCCCCTCGACGAGGAGCGTCCCGGCCAGGACGAGGGCCGTGTACGCGAGGAGGAGCGCCCCCTGAGCCCCCTTCCCCACGACGACGCGTCTCACCGGCGCTCCTCGGTAACGTCCGTCGCCGCCCCGGTCCCTCGCACTCCGGCGAAGAGGCCTTCGGCTCCTTCCGGGACGAAGATGACGTACCGGAACCCCTCGGCGGCGAGGAGCTCGCACGCCTGCAGCGCGGCGTCGCCGCCGTCCCCGACGACGACGAGGGGCGACCTTCGGAAGCGCCCGACGTCCTCGAGACGGGAGCGAAGCTCGGAGAGCGGGATCTCGTGAGCCCCCCGGAGCCGGGGCGTCGGGAGCGCCCGGACGTCGAGGATGGGAATCTCCCTGGAGTCGCGGAGCATCTCTCGGGCGACCGACGCCCGCATTTCGCGGCACGGCGCATCGACGCGGCGCGTTCCCGTTCCGAGGCACCCGGCGGCTGCCGGCAGGAGGACCCCAGCCGCGAGGCAGCCGAGGAAACGGTCGAGACGGGTCACTCCCACGAGCTTACCGGATCTCGACCCCGAAACCGGACGGGACGTGACGGAGAGCACGTCTGCGAACCCGATTCGCGACGGTACGTACGTTGCAGAGGATGAAAATGAAACGTTCCGCGTGCGGCCCAGCGGCCGAAAAGGTGGACGCGGGACACCTGGAGGATCGAGAGATGAGAAGTCTTCCGCGAATCGCCCTCCTCGCCGTCGCGGCAGCCGTCCTGGCGGCCGGCCCGGCAGCCGCGCAGGACCGACGCGGCACGGTGGAGATCACGCCGGTCGTCGGCGGCTACTTCGGCGGGACGTTCGACCCCGGCACACTCGCCTTTTACGACGGGCAGGCGGACGCCTCGACCGAAGCGGCGTACGGACTGAAGCTCGGCTTCAACGTCACGAACAACTTCGCGATCGAGGCGAGCTACCTGCAGTCGGACCCGAAGCTCCGGCTCGAAGGGGGCGGCGCGATCGGCGGCGGCTCCGAGGACATCGGCAAGATGAAGATGCGCCTCTACGAGGTCAACTTCCTCGTCCCGTGGGGGCGCGGACCGGTGCGGCCTTACTTCACGATCGGGGGCGGCGTGAACACGTTCCAGCCCTCGATCCCGGGCTACTCCTTCTCGTCCGACTCCCGTTTCACCGGCAGCCTCGGCCTCGGGGTCAAGACCTACGTCAACCCGAACTTCGGATTCCGCTTCGAGGGGAAAGTCCGCTCCACCTACATCAACAGCGAGGACGACCACTGGTCCTGCGACAGCTGGTGGTGCGACGGCGACTACTACGGCGACAGCCAGTGGTACACCGCGGGCGAAGCGACCGCGGGCGTCGTCATCGCCTTCTGAACGCCGTTCAGATTCCGGGCTCGTCCGGGACCCGGTGGACCTCGATCCGCCGGGTCCCGTCCCGTTCCGGCGTGACCCTCACCTCGAAGTCCCCCGGAGACGCGGGAAGCCCCTCCGGCCACTCCACGACGACGACGGCCCCCCGTTCGCGCGCCTCGTCGAAGCCGAGACCTTCGATCGCCGAGCCGAGCCCCTCTTCTCCGAGAAGGCGATAGAGGTCCGCGTGGACGAGGAGGGGCGACTGGCCCTCCGGCCCATGCTCGTGGACGAGCGCGAACGTCGGCGAGGCGACCTCGTCGGGAGGGACGCCGAGCCCTTCGGCAAGCCCCCGGACGAGCTCGGTCTTGCCGGCACCGAGCGGACCCGCGACACGGACGAGCGATCCGGGAACGAGGTGGAGGGAGAGCTCCCGACCGACCCCGCGGGTCTCCTCGACGGTGCGGGCGACCGTCTCGAAAGGAACGGGCCTCACGGCAGGAACGACTCGGCGACGACCGCGAAGGCTCGGCCGAGCTCTTCGGGGAGATCGGAGGCCCGGAGGCTCTCGTCTCCGAGGCGCTCGCGGACGAGGTCTCCCGCCAGGCCGTGGAGGTAGGCCCCCGCCGTCGCGGTCTCCCACGCGGGCAGGCCGCGCGCCAGGAGCGCGCCGACGACGCCGGTCAGGACGTCTCCGCTGCCTCCCGTCGCAAGGCCCGGGCTTCCGGAGAGGATCCGGGCGACACGCCCGGCGGGGGTCGCGACGACGGAACGGAACCCTTTCAGGACGACCGTCGCTCCGGACTCGTCCGCGAGACGGCGCGCGGCGCTCTCCGGGTCGGCCGCCACGGCGGCCGCGGCGAGGCCGAGGAGGCGGGCCGCCTCCCCGGGATGCGGCGTGAGGACGGTCGGGCCGGGGCGCCCGACGAGCCTCCCGAGATTCCCGCGGAGAAGGTTGAGGGCGTCGGCGTCGAGAACGACCGGGAGAGCCGTCGCGAGCGCCTCGTCCAGGCGCCCGGCTCCCCAGGAACCCGTCCCGAGCCCGGGGCCGACGGCGACCGCGGTCGGTCCGGACTCCGGCAACGCCTCCGCCGTGGTCGCCTCGGCCACGAGCGTGTGAACGGCCGGGCGGCTCGCTTCCTCCGCCACGACGACGACCTTCCCCGCTCCGGCCCGGAACGCAGCCCGGGCCGCCAGCGCCGCCGCCCCGGCCATCCCGAGGGCGCCGCCGACGACGGCGACGGTCCCGTACGTCCCCTTGTGCGCGGCGGCAGGCCGGGGCGGGAAGAGAGGCGCGACGTCGTGGGCCGTGACGGCCTCCGGCCCGTCGGCGGGCGAGCCGGCCGGGAGGAGCCCGATGTCGGCGACGACGACGCGGCCGCAGGATGCCGCCGCCGGCGAGACGAGGTGGGCGAGCTTCGGGGCGCCGAACGTGACGGTCAGGTCGGCGCGGACGTGCGGACCCGCGAGAGCTCCCGAGCCGGCGTCGAGGCCCGACGGAAGGTCGACGGAGACGACGAACGCCCGGCGCCCCGAGGCGATCCGGGTCGCCTGCGCGGCGAGGCTCTCCGCGTCGAGCGGCCGCGAGAGGCCGGTCCCGAAGAGGGCGTCCACGACCATCGTCCCGCCGCGCAGCGGCTCGAGCCCTGCCGCGGCGTCCACCTCGACGACCTCGCCGCCATCCCGCTCGAGCCGCCGGATCGTTTCGGCCGCGTCCCCCGCGACGCGGGACCGCGCACCGAGGAGAAGGACCGCGACCGTGCCGACGCGGGGACTCGTCCGAAGGAGACGTGCGACCTCGAAGCCGTCCCCCCCGTTGTTTCCGGTCCCGCAGAGGACGACGACCCGCTCTCCCCGGAGAGGCGCGCCGTCGATCGCGCGCAGGCACTCCCGGGCGACCGCCTCCGCCGCTCGCTCCATGAGGACGATGCCGGGCGTCCCGGCGGCGATCGTCCGGGCGTCCGCCTCGCGCGCGGCAGCCGTTCCGAGAGCGATCACGCCCCCTCCGGCCGCCGCGCGGCGGGAATCACCGGGGCGCCTCCTGCGGAAGGGCCGAGACGAAGATCGCCTGCTGGACGTAGCTGACGGTGTTCGTCGGCTCGTCGCGGACGGCGAGCGAGAGGCGCTGGCCGCCCGGGATCATCAGGAGCCGGACGTCGTAGACGAAGTCGCGCCGGTTGAGGGCCTCGAGGTCCTTCGCGGGGATCTCGACCGGCACCACCTGCGTCGCGAGCTCGGACTGCTTACCGGCGGCGTCGATCACGATGAAGTAGAGCGCGATCCGGCCCCGCGCGACGTCCCCCTGCGGCAGGACGGTGATGCGGCTGTAGGGGACGCGGATGCGGATCGGGACGAGGTAATTCTGCGCGTCGGCAGGCGCCGGCTGCCCTACCTCGATCCCGACTCCGAGCGGGTTCTCGTCGCGCGCGAAGAAGAGCGCCGAGGTGACGCCCTCGACGATCCGCGTCTCGAGCCCCTTCTCGACGTAGCTCCGGCGGGAGCGCGCGACGAGCCCCTTCTGCTTCACCTTCACCTCGACCTTGCGCGGGCGCTCGCCGCCCGAGCGGAGGCTCCGGTATCCGACGGAGTAGTACGAGGTGTAGTCGCCCTTCATCTCCTCGAGGGGCGTCGTGATGTCGTTCCGGTTCAGGATCGCCTTCCCGCCGGTCTCCTCGGCCATCAGGTGGATCATCGACTGGAGGTTCGTCTTCTCGATGAAGGTGTCGATCTTGGCCTGGGTCGACCGGTTCTCCGCGCTGATCCCTTCGTCGATGGAGAGGCCCGAAGCGTCGACCATGTACATGCTCACGCCCGCCGCGTTCGCCGCGCGGATGATCCCGAGGTAGGCCGACGTGGAGTCGAACTCGAACTGCGTCAGGCCTCCGCTCTGCGTCCGGAAGCGGTCCTGGATGTACTTCCAGAGCTCGGCGCCCGGGGACTGCGGAAGCCCCTCCGAGACGTGGAGGAGGATCTTCCGCCCCTCGACGCCGGAGAGCTGGTCGATCGTCCTCTTCAGGGCGTTGGTCGTGAAGTCGAGGTCGTTCTTGTAGGCGAGCGCGTACTGCCGCGCCTCGACGAAGGCCTCGTACTCGCTCTTGGCGTCGTCGATCCGGCGGAGGATGTCCCGGCGCTCGGAGAGGCGGGTCTGCCCCATCGTCGAGTAGTCGCCCTGCTGGCGGATCACGTCCGAGACCTCCCGGCCGTCGTTCGTGAACTTCCGACGGACCTTCAGCGAGCGGTCCCAGGTCACGACCATCGCCTCGACGTTGTCCCGGATGTTCGCCCGGGCCCAGGTTTCGAGGTTCTTCAGGACCCGGTTCCTGTTGAAGGGCTGGAGGCTCAGGTTGTCGATGAAGATCACGATCTTCGTCTTCGGCACCGGGAGCGGCGCGGCCGCGGGCTCGGACGGGGCGGGAGCCGCCTCGGGGGTCGGACTCGTCTCGGGCGCCGCCGAGGCAGTTCCCGGGACCGCCTCGTCGCCGAAGTAAACGACCTTGCCGCCGTCGACCGCGAAGAAGTTCGTCAGGGGCTGGAGCTGCCCGTCCTCGTAGACCTCGAAGTCTTTTCGCTCGAGCCCGCGGATCCGGTTCCCCTTCTTGTCGGTGACGACGACGTCGATGTTCGTGACGGTGACGTCGACGTTGCGGACGAGCGGCGGAAGTCCGGCCGGCGGCTCCTGCGGGTTCGCCGAGACGGCCGGTGGAACGAGGACCGCCGCGAAGGCGGCGGCGGCGAGGAACGCGAGCGGCCTGGAGAGCACCATGGACGCATTCTACGGATCGCGCACCCGGCGCGTTCCGAGGCGGGCGACAGGACCGCTCCAGTCCCGAATCCATGCCTGTTTCCGAGGAGTTTTCCGCTTGCACTTCGCTCCGCGCTCCATGAGAATGTCCGCCTCGAATGACGGCCGCCACGAGCCCGGTGGGCGCGCGGACGATCCGAGAGGTCGAGGGAAGATCCGGAGGTCGGGGCTGAGACAGCCGCAGCTGGGAACGGACGCGGAGGCAGAGAACGGCGGGGTGCGCGCGGACGCGGACTACCTCCGAACCTTTCTCCTTTACGTCGATTGCGCCCGTCGGGTTCCGACCTCTCACGGGAGGAGCCCGCGGTGACGTTCCGGCTCGCCTCCCATCTCGACACCTTTTCGGGACGGTCGCGCCCCATCGAGCGATGGAAGCGGGCGACGGGGAGCAGCAAAGCATATGTCTGACCGGGAACGGAACGGTGGTCTCCCGGGTCTCAGGACCGCGGGCACCGTGGGTGCGCGAAAGGAGAGAGAGCCGATGACCGGAATCAGGACGGGGAGAGACGCCCGGACGACCCTCCGGAGCCGCCTTCGCCGCGTGATGGCGGTCGGCGGGCTCGTCGTTCTGGCGACGACGGCGACGGGGTGTCAGCGAGTCGTCGACCAGTTCAAGGCGAAGCAGATCATCCGGAAGGGAAACGCCTACTTCAAGGAGCAGCTCTACGAAGACGCCCTGAAGCAGTATGAAGAGGCGATGAAGCTCGATCCGAGCGAGATCCGGATCAAGAAGTTCGTCGCGATGGCCAACATGGCCGTCTACAACCCGGGGTCGCAGCACCCCAAGGACCTCCAGGCCCTCGAGACGGCGATCAAGCACTTCAAGGAGTACCTCGCCGTCAAGCCCGACGACGAGAGCGCCGCGAAGTTCCTGGTGACGACCTACATGAACTCGAGGCGCTACGACGACGCCATCGAGTACTTCAAGGCGCTCATCAAGGCCCATCCCGAGGACAAGCAGGCGGTCCAGACGATCGCGATGCTCTACGCGCGGAAGGGCGACTTCGACCAGTCGATGGAGTGGCAGCAGAACCTCGCGAAGCTCGACTCGCAGAACCCCGAGGTCTTCTACACCATCGGCGTCACCTGCTGGGACAAGTCCTACAACACGCCTCTCACCGACATGGACGGCGAGGCGCGCAAGGCGATGCTGGACCAGGGCATGACGGCCCTCGAGAAGGCCAACGGGCTGCGCGAGGACTACTTCGAGTCGATGCTCTACATCAACCTCCTCTACCGCGAGTACGCGAAGCTCGAGAACGACCCGGTCAAGAAGGAGGAGCTCCTCGAGAAGGCCAAGGAGTGGCAGACGAAGGCCCTCGCCGCGCGCGACCGCGTCAAGCAGAAGGAGCGCGAGGAAGCGGCCAGGAAGAACCCGCTCGAGGCGATCTGACGGGCCCGGGCGAGAGGACCACGACCATGTTCGAAACTTCCCTCATCGAGTCGAAGAAGCAGAAGCCGACCGGCAGTCGCTGGCTCTCGGTCCCGATGTCCATCTTCCTCCACTTCGTCGTCGGCGGGACCGTCCTCGCCGCTTCGATGTGGTACATCGAGGACATCCCCGAGCCGCCGATCCCGGTCACCTTCTATTCCGAGGCCGCTCCCCCGCCGCCGCCGCCGCCGCCGCCGCCCAAGGCCGCGGCCCCCAAGGTGGCCCCGAAGGTGGAGCAGGTCAAGCCGTCGTCGACCGGAGCCCCCACGATCATTCCCGACGTCCTTCCGGTCGCTCCGGCGGCCCCCGAGGCCGACAACTCCGGCATCGAGGGCGGTGTCGAGGGCGGCGTCGAGGGCGGTGTCGAGGGCGGCGTCATGGGCGGCGTCCTCGGCGGAGTGAAGGGCGGCGTCCTCGGCGGCGCAGCCGAGGTCGAGGAGCCCCTGCGCGTCGGCGGCGACGTCAAGGAGCCCGTCGAGATCTCCCGCGTCCAGCCCGTCTACCCCGAGGCCGCCCGCAAGGCTCGCCTCCAGGGGATCGTCATCCTCGAGGCGATCATCACGAAGACCGGGAGCGTCGACTCCGTCCGCGTCCTGCGCGGCATCAACCCCCTGCTCGACAACGCCGCGATGCGCGCCGTCCAGCAGTGGAAGTACAAGCCGGCGACCTTCAACGGCCGCCCGGTCCCGGTCTACCTGACGGTCACGGTGACCTTCAAGCTCCAGTAGCCCCATCACCAACGCGATCGCAAGCGACGCTGAAATCCAACAAGGAGGATCTCCACCATGGAAATGGATCTCGGACACATCTGGGCGCAGATGTCCATCACGGTCAAGGGCATCATGGTCCTTCTCGTCTTCCTGTCGGTCTACTCCCTCGGGGTCTCCCTCGAGCGGTGGTGGAACTTCCGGAACGCGAAGAAGCAGTCCGTGAAGTTCGCCCTCGAGATCGGGCCGCTCCTCAAGCAGGAAAAGCTGAAGGAGGCGATCGACCTCGCCAAGAAGTACAAGGCCAGCCACGTCGCCAAGGTCGTGTCGCCCGGCCTCCTCGAGTTCGCGTATGAGGCCCACGGCGGAAACGTCGCCGGCCACGACGTCGTCGCCGCCGCCGAGCGCGCGATCACCCGTGCCGCCATGATGACGGGCGCCGACATGCGCCGCGGCCTCGGCGGCCTCGCCACGATCGCCACGACGGCGCCGTTCATCGGCCTCCTCGCGACGGTCCTCGGCATCATCCGTTCGTTCCAGGGCATGGCGACCTCCGGCACCGGCGGCCTCGGCGCGGTCTCGGCGGGCATCGCGGAAGCCCTCATCGGCACGGCGCTCGGCCTCTTCGTCGCCATCCCGGCGGTCTGGCTCTACAACTACTTCCTCAACAAGATCGAGCGCTTCAACGTCGAGATGTCGAACTCCTCGTCGGAGCTCCTCGACTACTTCATCAAGCGCATGGGCTCCCGGGCGGCCTGAGGAGAGCCTCGCCGGGGCTCCCCGGCAAGCTCTTCTCGGAACTGAACGGAGGACACGACGATGGGAATGGAAGACTTCGGAGGCCGGCACGAGACGAAGAGCGAGATCAACGTCACGCCTCTCGTCGACGTCATGCTGGTTCTCCTCATCATCTTCATGGTTGTCACGCCCATGCTCCAGAAGGGGAAGCCCGTCCTGCTGCCGCAGACGGACCAGCCCGACAAGAAACCCGAATCGGACAAGGAGCTCCTCATCAGCGTCCAGTCCGACAAGCAGATCTTCATCGACGCGAAGTGGTATCCCGACCAGGAGTTCGCCGCCAAGATGCGCGAGTTCGGTGAGCGCGCCGCCAGCAAGGACGTCCTGATCAAGGCCGACAAGCAGCTCACGTATGGCGACGTCCGCAAGGTCATGCGAATGATCAAGGACGGCGGCTTCGAGAAGATCGGCCTCATCACCGAGCGCAAGGCCGAGAAGTAGGAGGGCACGCCATGGGTATGGACATCGGTGGCAACAAGGGCGGGCCCAAGTCCGAGATCAACGTGACGCCCCTCGTGGACGTCATGCTCGTCCTCCTCATCATCTTCATGATCCTGCAGCCGATGCTGCAGATGGGCTACGACGTCAACGTCCCGCCCAACACGCCCGCGAACGTGCTTCCCCAGGTGAACCCGGAGCAGATCATCGTCTCGCTCACCGCGAACAACGAGATCTACCTCAACAAGGAGCGGGTCGAGCGGTCGAACCTCCCCATCCGCCTCCAGGAGGTCCTCCGGAACCGCGGCAAGAAGCCCGTCTTCTTCTCCTGCGAGGACACGGTCAAGTACGACGAGGCCATGAAGCTCATGGACATCGTCCGGAACAACGGCGCCGAGAACATCGGCATCGTCATGGACTGGGTCAACCCCCTCGAGCAGGTCGTCGCGCCCGCGGGCAGCTGATCCTGCCGCGGCGGGATTCCCCCGCCGAGCACGTTTCCCGAACGCGTCCCCGGCTTCACGGCCGGGGACGCTGCTTTTCGGACGTTCCTCCTCGAAGAGCTGTCGAGGCGCGGACGACACGCCGCTGACCCGACGTCCCCTCCTGCTCCCTCGGGCAGGGCGCGCGACTCGCGATTCCGCCCCCGGCCCTTCCCTTCCCTGCCGGCGGCTCCCGACCGGTCTCGTCTCGCGTCCCTCCCTGGCCCTGGGACCGGGTCCGGCGCGCCCGCCCGGGCTGCGGCCGCCTCAGAACCGAGAGGCCCCGGCTCTCGCCGGGGCCTCTCTCGCGAATCCGGAGGAGCGCCGTCAGGGCGCTCCGGGGTCAGAGGAGCGTCGCGATGACGAGCGCGATGACGGACATGAGCTTCAGGAGGATGTTGAGAGACGGCCCGGAGGTGTCCTTGAACGGGTCGCCCACGGTGTCGCCGACGACGGCGGCCTTGTGGGGGTCCGACCCCTTGTAGTACTTGCGCCCGTCGATCTCGACCCCTTCCTCGAACATCTTTTTCGCGTTGTCCCAGGCGCCGCCCGAGTTCGACTGGAAGATCGCGAGGAGGACGCCCGTGACGGTGACGCCGGCGAGGAGGCCGCCGAGCATCTCCGCGCCCGACCCGAGCCCGAGGAGTCTCGGGCCGAAGCCGACTGCGACCGGGACGATGACGGCGAGGAGACCCGGCGCGACCATCTCCCGGATGGCGGCCGTCGTCGAGATCTCGACGCACTTGCCGTACTCGGCCTTCCCGAGCGCGTCCTCGAAGATCCGCTGGTCCTCCACCGGCCAGTCCTTGAAGTCCTTCCCCGAGTGGGCGTCCATCGCGAAGATCGCGGCCTTGAGCGCCGGGATCTCGCTGAACTGGCGCCTCACCTCCTGGATCATCGCCATCGCCGCCCGACCCACCGCCGCCATGGCCATCGAGGAGAAGAGGAACGGCAGCATCGCCCCGACGAGGAGCCCCGCCATGACCTCCGCCTTCGAGACGTCGATCGTCTTCAGGTGGGCGGCCGACATGAAGGCCCCGAAAAGGGCGAGGGCCGTCAGCGCGGCCGAGCCGATGGCGAACCCCTTCCCGATCGCCGCAGTCGTGTTCCCGACGGCGTCGAGCTTGTCGGTCCGGCTCCGGACGTCCTTCGGGAGCTCCGCCATCTCGGCGATGCCCCCGGCGTTGTCGGAGATCGGCCCGTAGGCATCGACCGCGAGCTGGATGCCGGTATTCGAGAGCATCCCGACGGCCGCGATCGCGATGCCGTAGAGGCCGCCGAAGTGGAACGCCCCGATGATCGCGGCGGCGAGGATCAGGACCGGCCAGGCCGTCGACCGCATCCCCACGCCCAGGCCTGCGATGATGTTCGTCGCCGCGCCGGTGACCGACTGCCTCGCGATGGATAGGACCGGACCGGTCCCGGTGCCGGTGTAGTGCTCCGTGAGGACGCCGATCGCGAGGCCGGCGGCGAGGCCGATGACCGTCGAGAAGAAGACTCCGAGCGAGGTGATCGTCCGCTCCGCCCCGTAGAGCACGTCGTCGAAGACGAAGCTCCCGGGGAGCATCCCCCGGATGATGAAGTACGACAGGGCGACCATCACGATCGACGAGCCGAACTCCCCGGTGTTCAGCGCCCGCTGCGGCGAGCCCCCTTCCTTCACCCGGACGAAGAAGGTGCCGGCGATCGACGTGAGGATGCCGACTCCGGCGAGGACGAGAGGCAGAAGGACGGCCGAGAGACCGTCGAAGCCGTCCGCGGTGAAAGCCTCGCCCGTGACGAGGCGTCCGGTCATGAAGGTCGCGCCGAGGACCATGGCGCCGACGATCGACCCGACGTACGACTCGAAGAGGTCGGCGCCCATCCCGGCGACGTCGCCGACGTTGTCGCCGACGTTGTCGGCGATCGTCGCGGGGTTGAGCGGGTGGTCCTCGGGGATACCCGCTTCGACCTTCCCGACGAGGTCCGCGCCGACGTCGGCCGCCTTCGTGTAGATGCCGCCCCCGACCCGGGCGAAGAGGGCGATCGAGCTGGCCCCGAACGAGAAGCCCGTGACGACGGCGATCGTCCTGTGGACGTCGCCCGCGAAGAGCTTCGAGAAGACGAGGAAGCAGCCGCCGAGACCGAGGACGCCGAGGCCGACGACCCCGAGGCCCATGACCGAGCCGCCCGCGAACGCGATCTCGAGGGCCGGACCGAGACCCCGGCGCGCAGCCTGGGTCGTCCTGACGTTGGCCTTCGTGGCGACCTTCATCCCGATCAGTCCCGCCAGAGCCGAGCAGAGCGCCCCGGCCACGAACGCCGCCGCGAGGAGCGGGCTCGACCCTTCCTGGAGCGCTCCGGAGACGCCGAGCAGGACGGCCACGACGGCCACGAAGACCCCGAGGACGCGGTACTCGGCCCGGAGGAACGCCATGGCGCCCTGCTGGATCGCGGCGGCGATCTTCGCCATCCGCTCCGTGCCGACGTCCTGGCGGGCGACCCAGGACGACTTCAGCCAGGTGTAGAGAAGCCCCGCGAGACCGAACACGGGGATGACATAGACCAGAGTCTCTGCGTTCATGCGCCTCCGCTCCGGAACGTACGAATCCGGGTCCTTCTGGTCCCGAGCCGGCGGATGGTCTCACGCCCGGCCCGGCAGGCCAAGCGGCCCGCGGGCCGGTTCCGGTCCAAATTCGAACGCGGGTCCGGGGCGAATCTCAGAGGAGGAGGGCGAAGACCTCGTTCGAGAGGAGGGTCCCGGCGCGCGTCAGACGGACCCGGCCTGCGTCCGTCCCGAGGAGGCCCGCCGCGACCGCGTCCGAGAGCCGCGCGCGGTCGGTCGCCGTCAGCGTGGCGGCCGCCTCGTCGAACCTCTCGGCCGCGACGCCGTCGGCGGTGCGGAGACCCAGGAGGACCTCCTCTCGGAGAGCCGCCTCGGGCGGCAGCCGCTCTTCGGCCACGAACGCCGTTCCCGTCGCGCGGATCGCCGCGACGTAGGACGGGATGGACCCGCCGTTCGTCCGACGAACGGAGCCGTCGAAAGAGGCCGCCGCCACTCCGAACGCGACGACCGGCTCCCGCCGCCAGTACTTCAGGTTGTGGCGGCTCTCCTCGCCCGGCCGCGCCCAGTTCGAGGTCTCGTAGCGCGGAAGGCCTGCGGCCCGGCACGCGTCGTCGACGAGCTCCCAGCGATCCGCCAGCTCGTCGTCCCCCGCAAAGAGCGCCGGGGCCGACTCCCGGAGCGCGACGAGGCGCGGCGCCTTCTCGATCTCGAGGAGATAGACCGAGACGTGGCCGACGCCGGCCGACAGGAGCTCCGAGAGGCCTTCCAGGAGGCTCTCTCTCGTTTGCCCCGGGATGCCGATCATCAGGTCCGCAGAGACTCGGAGGCCCCGGCCGAGAGCAGCACGGACCGCGGCGAGCGCAGAGGCGGCGTCGTGGCGCCGCTCGAGCGGGACGAGCTCGGCGTCGCGAAGCGACTGGACGCCGACGGACAGCCGGCTCACGCCCAGGTCGACGAGGGCGTCGAGGCGCTCCGGGACGAGGTCGTCCGGGTTCGCCTCGGCGGTCACCTCGGCCTCCGTCATGATCCCCCACGTCCGCCGAAGGGCCTCGACGACCCGTGCCAGTCTCCCCGGATCGGCGAAAGACGGCGTGCCGCCTCCGAAGTAGACCGTCTCGAGCGGTCCTTCGACCTCGCCGGACCGCGCGCCGATCTCGGCCACGACGGCGTCGAAGTACTCCCGTTCCGTCTCCCGGCCCGTCACCGCGACGAAGGAGCAGTAGGCGCAGCGATGCGCGCAGTACGGAACGTGGACGTAGGCGCCGGGCCGGGCCGTCACGATCCGAGGAGCGCCCGGAGCCGGTCGTCCGCCGAGGCGGCCGGGACGGCGCGCCCGAGGAGCCGCTCGACGTACTTCGCGAGGACGTCGACCTCGACGTTCAGGAGGTCACCGGGACGGCGCCGGCCGAGCGTCGTCGCGCGGAACGTCTCCGGGATGACGGCGACGGTCAGCTCCTCTTCCGTGAGGGAGGCGACCGTCAGGGAGACCCCGTCGAGCGCGACGGAACCCTTCTCGACGACGTAGCGCGCGAAGGAGGGATCGAGCCGGGCGCCGAGGATCCAGAAGTCGCCGCTCTGCTCGAGTCTCGTGACGGGGGTCGTCGCGTCGACGTGCCCCTGGACGACGTGCCCTCCCATCCGGCCGCCCGCCGCGACGGCCCGCTCGAGGTTCACGGCGTCGCCGGGGCGGAGCGCCCCCAGCGTCGACCGCTCGAGCGTCTCCGCGGAAACGTCGAATCGGAGGAGCCCTCCTTCGTCGCCGGGGACGGCCGTGAGACAGACGCCGGAGACGGAGATGCTCTCCCCGCGAGCTACGTCTCCGAACGCCGGTGGCCTCTCGACCTCCAGCAGGGCGCCGCCGGCTCTCCTCCCGATGGAACGGACCTTCGCGGCGGCTTCGACGAGTCCCGTGAACACGAGCCGATCCTACGCCGCCGAACGGCCGACGCGCCCCGTCAGGCGGAAGCCGTCGCCGAGCGGCTCGACCTCGAGGTGAGACAGCCGCGGAGCGCTCTCGAGGCTCGGGAACCCGACGCCCCCCACGGCCGACGGCGCCTCCCGCCCGCCGAGGAGGAGTGGCGCGTAGTAGCCCGTGACGCGGTCCACGAGGCCCGCATCGAGGAAGCCGAACGCGGTCTCCCCGCCCCCCTCGAGGAGGAGCGAGCGGGCCTCCTCCCCGGCGAGCCGGGCCAGGAGCGCGGCGAGATCGACCCGCCCGGGCGCGGCCGACGGAAGAGAGAGGACACGCACTCCGGCATCGCGGAACGGCACGAGGCGCGGGTCGCGCTCGGGCACGGCCGTGGCGAGCCAGGCCTCGCCCGGAACGTGGGACGAGAAGACCCTCCGTTCGACCGTGACGCGGAGCCGACCGTCGACGACGACCCGCCGGTGCGGCACGACGCTTCGGTTCAGGCCCGCCCGGCGCGTCAGCGCGGGATCGTCGGCCAGCACCGTCCCCGCTCCGACGAGGATGGCGTCGCACTCTTCCCGGAGCCGCATCCCGTCGGCGCGGGCTTCCTCGCACGTCACCCAGCGGCTCTGCCCCGAGGCCGTCGCGAGCTTCCCGTCGAGAGACGCTCCCCACTTCAGGTGGACGAACGGCCGGCCGCGCCTCGCGGCCGTCAGGAACGGCTCGTTGATCCGCTCGGCGCGCTCGGCGAAGGCTCCCGTCTCGGTCGCGACGCCGCCGGCGCGAAGGCGCTCCCGCCCCTTCCCCGCCGTCCGCGGGTCCGGGTCGAGGACGGAGAAAACGACCCGGGAGACGCCGGCGGCGACGAGGGCGTCGGCGCAGGGAGGCGTCCGCCCGTGATGGGCGCACGGCTCGAGGTTCACGACGACGGTCGCGCCACGAGCCCGGCTCCCCGCCTCGGCGAGGGCGACCGCCTCCGCGTGCGGGGTTCCCGCCCGCTCGTGCCACCCCTCGCCGACGACCGCGCCGGCACCGTCGACGACGACCGCGCCGACGCGCGGGTTCGGCGACGTAGAGTAGCGCCCCTTCTCGGCGAGCTCGAAGACCCTTTCGAAGGCGGCGGCCAGGTCAGTCATCGATCAGCGCGGCGGCGAAGCCGGCCGGGTCGAAGTCGAGGAGGTCGTCGGCCGTCTCCCCGACGCCCACGTACCGAACCGGGAGGTTCAGCTCGCGGACGATGGCGAGGATGACGCCCCCTTTCGCGGTCCCGTCCATCTTCGTCAGAACGAGACCGGTGACACCTGCGGCCTTCAGGAACTCGCGGGCCTGGGCGAGACCGTTCATGCCGGTCACCGCGTCGAGCACGAGCAGCACCTCGTGCGGCGCGCCGGGGATCTCCCGCCCGGCGATCCGCCGGATCTTCGAGAGCTCCTCCATCAGGTTGTGCTTCGTGTGGAGCCGGCCCGCCGTGTCGACCAGGAGGAGGTCGGCCCCGCGCGCCTTCGCCGCGGCGCACGCGTCGAAGACGACGGCGGCGGGGTCGGCGCCCGGACGGTGCTTCACGAGCGGGATGCCGATCCGTCCGGCCCAGACCTCGAGCTGGTCGATCGCGGCCGCCCGGAACGTGTCGGCGGCGGCGAGGACCGGCCGCCCCCCGGCCGCGGCGGCGCGTGCCGCGAGCTTCGCGGCCGTCGTCGTCTTCCCCGTCCCGTTCACGCCGACCATCAGGACGACGCGCGGCATACCCGGAGGGACGGTGGCGGACGCCGGTCCCGCGACCGAGAGCCGGCGCTCGATCTCGGCCTTCAGGACGCGGCGGACGACGTCGGCTTCGCCCGCGTCGCGCCTCCCTGCCTCGACCCGGACCGCCTCGACGAGCTCGGCGGCGGTCGCCGGCCCGACGTCCGCCGCGAGCAAAGCCTCCTCGAGCGCCTCGAGAGCCTTCGGGTCGGGCGAGAAACGGGCCTTGATCGCATCGCCGACGCGCGCGACGAGCTCCGTGTGGTTCATGAAAATCCCGCGCTTCAGGCGGTCCATCAGCTACGGGCGAGCTCCCTCGGCCACGATCCTGTCCCTTCTCAGCCGATCTCGGCCGCGAGCCGCTTCCGGGCTGCGGCGAGGTGCGGGCGCGCGACCGACGGGACGCCGTCCCGCCCGAAGAGGGCGAGGACGAAGTAGCCGTCCCGGACCGCCGTCGCGAGCACCCGCCCCGCGTCGAAGTCGAGGTCGACCTCGGCGACCTCGCCCAGGCCCCCGCCCATGGCGGCCCGCGCGAGCTCCGTCGTCCAGACGGACTGGTAGGCGCCGATCGTCTCGAGCAGCGCGTGGTCGCCGAGGGTGGCGATCGCCTCCCCCTGCGGGTCGAGGAACGCGACGGCCTTCGCGCCGGGCGCGTCGAGGACCGGACGGAGGACGTCTTCGAAGCTCATCGTTCCCTGCCTGCCGCTCCCGGCTCGCCGCCCAGGAAGCGGCGCGCCTTCCTCGCCTCGTCGCTCTCCGGCGCGGACTGCACCGTCCGCTCCATGTAGCGGACGGCGAGGTCCCGCCGGTCGGTCGTCAGGAGGCAGAGGGCGGCGTTGTAGTTCGCGACCGGGTCGTTCCCGTTCTCGCGGAGAAAGAGGAGGAAGTCCTCCAGCGCGCCCCGGAAGTCCTCGAGCTTCATCCTCGCGAGACCCCGCTCGCGCGCGGCGTCGAGGTAGCCCGGGTCGTCGGCGAGGACGGTCGTCAGCTCGCGCTCCGCGTCGGCCCAGCGAAGCTGCCGGGCGCGCAGCAGGCCGAGGTTGAAGCGCGCCTTGACGTGCTCGGACGTGCGCGACCCCGCCAGCACCTCGTCGAAGTCCTTCTCGGCGTCGTCGAGCCGCCCCGCCTCCATCGCCGCGACGCCCCTGTTGTTCTTCGCCTCGACGAGGTTCTCGTCCAGCGCGAGCGCCTCCGCGAAGAGCTTCGTGGCGTTCCTGGCGTCCTTTCGGTAGAGGTACGCGAGGCCGAGAGCGTTCGCCACCTCGGCGCTCCTCGGGTAGGCGGCCCGGGCCGAGCCGAGCTGCTGGATCGCCTCGTCGACGCGCCCCTCGCGGAGGAGGGCGAGCCCCTGGCGGTAGTCCACCAGGTCGGCGACGGCCGGGCTCGGCTCCGGCAGCTTCTTCGCGGCGTCGAGGGTGCTCCGGCACCCGCCCAGGAGGAGGAGCGCGGCGAGCGCCGCGCCGGCGCGGAGGACGCTCACGACGCCTCCGCCGTCCGGGCCGCCTCGCCGATCACCTCGAGGTCGTTCTTCAGGAGAGCCTCCTCGAGCGCGTCGGTGACGCGGGTGTCGTACCGGCTGCCGGCGAACGTCCTGATGCGGGAGACCACGTAGTCGCTCTTCATCGCCTTCTGGTAGGGGCGGGTCGTCGTCATCGCGTCGAACGTGTCGGCCACCGAGATGATCCTCGCGAGCATCGGGATCTCCTCTCCCCTCAGCCCGTCCGGATACCCGGTCCCGTCCCACTTCTCGTGGTGGTACTTCATCCCGGGAATGATCCACTTCAGCTGGGGGATCTGCCCCATTATGAGGGCCCCCTTGACCGGGTGCAGCTTCATCACCTCGAACTCGTCGTCCGTGAGCGCCGTCGGCTTGCGCAGGATCCGGTCGTCGATCCCGATCTTCCCGACGTCGTGGAGGAGGGCGGCGATCCGGACCTTTCGGACCTCCTCGAGCGGCTGGCCGAGGTGCCGGGCGATCGCGACGGAGTAACGCGCGACCCGCTCCGAGTGGCCCCGGGTGTACGGGTCCTTCGCGTCGACGGCGGCGGCGAGCGCCCGGATCGAGTTGAGGAAGAGCTCCTGGTTCTCGCGCGCGGCGAGCTTGAGCTTCTCGATCGACTTCTCGAGCTCGCCCCCCATGTGGTTGAACCCCTCGGCGAGCTCTGCGAGCTCGTACGTCCCGGGGACCTCGACGCGCTGGGAAAGGTCCCCTTCCGACATCCGGTGGACGGACTCCGCGAGTGCCCGGACGGGTCGCGAGAGCGCGTTCGCCGCGAGGATCGCCACGACGACGGCGAGCGCGAGGGCGAGCGCCGCGACGACCCACGAGGTCCGCGTCATCTGCGTCGCCGCCGCGAACGCTCGCGCGACGTCCTTTTCGACGAGGACGCCCCAGTCCGGCAGGTCTTCCGCAGGGCCGACCGGCGCGACCGTCCCGAGGACCCTCCGCACGGTCCCTCCCTCGCCCCGCGCGTAGGTCCGCGTCAGGCGAACGGGATGCTGGACGAACTCGGCCACGAGCTCCACGTCGAGCAGCGGCTTGCTGCCGTCGAAGGCCGCCGGGTCGCTCGAGAGGACGAGATTCCCCCGCCGGTCGACGACGTAGGCGACGAGGTCGCGCTTGCGCTCCTGCTCCAGGAGAGTCCGGATCGGCGCGAGCGAGACGAACGCCTCGACGACGCCGTCGGCCTCCCCGTCCGGCCCGGGGACGGGGGCGGCCATCACGAGGCCCGGATCGGGAAGCCCGGGAACGCGGAAGGCCTCGCCGACGTAGACCGTCCCGCGGAGCGCGGCTTCGAAGGCCCGGTCGAGCTCCTTCTCGAGGATCGGGTCGAGGCCCGCGGGCTGCACGACGCCGCCGCGGCGTTCCGGGTCGAGTGCCCGCAGCACGAGAAAGCTGGGCTCTGCGTCGCGGTAGCGGCCGATGAGTCCCGTCCGTCCGACGAAGCCGAACGGGTCCTTCTCCGGCGCGACGGCCCGGGCGAGCTCCAGCCCGTCCCCGATCTTCGTCACCTGGACGAGCATCCTTCGGAGGTACGCGTCGATCGCGTCGGAGAGCGTGACCGCGCTCCGGGTCAGGTACTGCGCCTCCGCCGTCTCGAGAGCGTCGCGGTTGATGGAGACCAGCCGGACCGCGGAGAGCGCGAGCGGGACGATCGAGACGACGACGAGCGTGGCGATCAGCGCCGTGACGATGCGCAGCCGGGGTCGGCGAGGGAGGGCGGCCACTCGGGGATTCTAGCCGTCGCCGCTCGGGAGGCTCCCGGCGAGCTCCCTCTCCGTCACGTGCACCAGCCGCGGCCGGCCGGGGGCGTGAAGGAGGACGTCGCGGAGCCCCGCGCGGTCGCGCTTCTTGTCGCGCGGGAGGTATTCCGGGAAGTCCCGGCGCACGATCGACGACAGGGACGGAGGCGCGAGGAGTCTGCGGAGCGTCCCGGCCGCAGCCTCCGATTGCGGCCCAGGCAGGAGGCCACGGGCCTCGGAGAGGCGGAGGGTGGCGAAAAGCCCCCATGCGACGGCCTCGCCGTGACGGAGCCTGTAGCCGGACGCCCCCTCGAGGGCGTGCGCGACCGTGTGCCCGAGGTTCAGGACGTGACGCAGCCCGAGCGTCTCGTCCGGGTCGCGAGAGACGATCGAAGCCTTCAGCCGGAGCGACCGCTCGATCGCCTCCGCGAGCGCGAGGGGCTCGCGAGAGACGAGGCCCTCGGCGAGGCGCGGCAGGCGCCTCCAGAAGGGAGCGGAGAGGAGCGCGCACTTGGCGATCTCGGCCAGGCCCGAACGATGGTCCCGCTCGGAGAGGGTGTCGAGCAGGCGCGTGTCGGCGCAGACGAAACGCGGGTGGTGGAAGGAGCCGGCGAGGTTCTTGCCGGCGGCGAGGTTCACCGCCGTCTTCCCTCCCAGCGCGCTGTCGGCCGCGGCCAGGAGCGTCGTCGGGACCTGGACGACAGGGACGCCGCGCAGGGCGAGCGAGGCCGCGAGGCCCGCCACGTCGCCGACCGTCCCTCCGCCGAACGCCACGATCCCGCCGTCGCGCGCGAGGCCCCGCGCCGCCATCCCGGAGAGGAGTCGGCCGAGCTCCGTCCAGCTCTTCGCCCGCTCTCCGTCGGGCACGACGAGCGGCTCGGGGTCGACGCTTCGCGTCCGGGCGAGCGCCGCACGGAGGCGGTCGCCCTGCGCCGCGAGGACCGGCGCGGACGACACGACGAGCCAGCGCCCCGGCGCGATCCTCGGGAGGGCGTCCGCGAGGCGCGCGAGCGCCCTCTCGCCGACCGCCACCTCGCACGGCGCGCCAGCCGCTGCGAAGCGAAAGGCGCGGACGGCGCCCGCCTCAGGCCGGCTTCGGACCGTCATCCACCGCCCGGCGGATGCCGAGCTCGGCGAGCTGGGCGTCCGCGACCGGCCCGGGCGACTCCGTCATGAGGCAGCTCGCCGAGGCCGTCTTCGGGAACGCGATCACGTCCCGGATCGAGGCCGAGCGCGTCAGGACCATCAGCATCCGGTCGAGGCCGAGGGCGAGGCCCCCGTGAGGCGGCGCGCCGTAACGGAACGCCTCCAGAAGGAAGCCGAACTTCGCCGTCGCCTCCTCGGGTCCGATTCCGAGGGTCGCGAAGACCCTCGACTGGACCTCCGGCTGGTGGATCCGGATCGACCCGCCGCCGAGCTCCATCCCGTTCAGGACGACGTCGTAGGCCCTGGCGTGCACCTTCCCCGGGTCCGAGTCGAGCAGAGACAGGTCCTCGGGCCTCGGCGCCGTGAACGGATGGTGCGTCGCGTACCAGCGCCCGTCCTCCGGGTGCCACTCGAGGAGCGGGAAGTCGGTGACCCAGAGAAAGTCGAAACGGTCCTCCGGTACGAGCTTCTCCTCGCGTGCGATCCGGAGCCGGAGCGCGCCGAGAACGTCGTTCACCGTCGCCCGTTTCCCCGCGACGACGAGGAGGAGGTCCCCGTCCTTCGCGTCGAGTGAGAGCCGGGCCGACGCGACGGTCGCGTCGTCGAGCATCTTCTTCGCGTTCGATCCCCAGCTCCCGGGCGGCTCCGCCTGGAGCTTCACCCAGACGAGCCCCGCGGCCCCGAGCTGCTTCGCGGCGGCCTCGAGCTCGTCGAGCCGCTTGCGCGAGAAGGCCGCGCCGCCCGTCACGGCGATTCCCTTGACGGTCTCCGCGCCGCGGAGGATCTCCGACGGCGACGTCGACACGTCGAGCGCCCGGAGCTCGAGGCCGAAGCGGGTGTCGGGCCGGTCGATCCCGAACCGTTCCATCGCCTCGGCGTGCGTGATCCGCGGGAAGGGGACGGGGCACGGGATCCCGTAGGCCGGGAAGACCGCCGCAAAGAGCTTCTCGATCAGGGCGTAGACCGTCTCCTCGTCGGGGAACGACAGCTCGAGGTCGACCTGCGTGAACTCCGGCTGCCGATCCGCCCGGAGGTCTTCGTCGCGGAAGCAGCGCGCGATCTGGTAGTAGCGCTCCGTCCCCGCGACCATCAGGAGCTGCTTGAAGAGCTGCGGGGACTGCGGGAGCGCGTAGAACTCGCCGGGGTGCACACGAGACGGGACGAGGAAGTCGCGCGCCCCTTCGGGGGTCGACTTCGTCAGGATCGGCGTCTCCACCTCGAGGAAGCCCTCCTCGTGGAGGACCTGCCGGATCCGGAACGTCACGTCGCTCCGCTTCACGAGCTTCGCCGTCATCTCCGGCCGGCGGAGGTCGAGGTAGCGGTACTTCAGCCGCAGGTCTTCCGAGGCCCGGACGTCGTCCTCGATCACGAAGGGCGGCGTCTCGGCACGGTTGAGGAGCTCGAGCGCGGTGGCCCGGAGCTCGACGTCGCCCGTCGGCATCTCGGCGTTCCGCGCGGAGCCCTCCCGCGGGACGATCGCGCCCGTCACGGCGAGGACGTACTCCCCGCGCAGCTCCTTGGCGCGCGCGAGGAGCTCGGGCTCGTCGAGGAGCTCGGCGTCGAAGACGACCTGCAGGATTCCCGAGCGGTCCCGGAGGTCGACGAAGACGAGCTCGCCGAAGTCGCGGCGGCGATGGACCCAGCCTTTGACCTGGACGGTCCGGCCGGCGTCCTCCCTGCGGAGCGAGCCGGCGGGGACGCGGGGAACGAGTGCGCTCACGGCGTCTCTCCCTTCAGCATTCGCGGGAGGTCGCCGATCGGCACCTCCCTCTGCGACCTCTCCTCGAGGTCCTTGACGACCACGACGCCCGACTGCCGCTCCTTCTCGCCGACGAGGACGGCCGTGCGGCAGCCGCGCTTCGCGGCGTTCTTCAGCGCGTGGCCCGGCCCCTTCCCGGCCGGGTCGAGGTCGACGGCGACGCCCGCGCGGCGGAGCTCGCCGGCGAGCGCGAGGGCGGCGGCGAGGTCGGCCGGGTCGATCGCCACGAGCGCGACGGGCGCGAACGCGTCGATCGCCGCGCGGCGGAACGGCTCGGGGAGCACGTCGACGAGACGGTCCTCGCCGATCGCGAATCCGATTCCGGGCGTCCGAGGCCCGCCCAGGTCGGAAACGAGCCGGTCGTACCGGCCGCCGCCGAGGAGGGCGTCCTGGGCGCCGAGCCCCTGCGCCGTCACCTCGAAGACCGTGCGCGTGTAGTAGTCGAGACCCCGGACGAGCCGGGGCTCGACCCGGTACGGGATCCCGGCGGCATCGAGGAGCACGAGGAGCTCCTCGTGGTGCGCCTTCGAGGCGGGGTCGAGGTGGTCGAGGACGCGCGGCGCCCCGGCAAGCGCCGCGGCGAGCGCGGGGTCCTTCGTGTCGAGGACGCGCAGCGGGTTGTCGCGCAGCCGTCGCCGGTCGTCCTCCCCCATCGTCCCCTCGTGCGCGGCGAGGTACGCGCGCAGAGCCTCGACGTAGGCCGGACGCGAATCCTCGCTCCCGACGCTGTTCAGCGAGACCGAGAGGCCCGTGAAGCCGAGACGGGTGAAGAGGTCGAAGAGCATCACGAGGAGCTCCGCGTCCGTCGCGGGATCGGCCGCCCCGAGCACCTCGGCTCCGATCTGCCGGAACTCGCGGTAGCGCCCCTTCTGGGGCCGCTCGTAGCGGTACTGAGGGCCGACGTAGTAGAGCTTCTTCACGCCGCCCGCCTGCGGCATCTGGTGCTCGACGTAGGCGCGCGCCACGCCCGCGGTGTTCTCGGGCCGGAGCGAGACGTCGCGCCCCCCCCGGTCGGTGAAGGCGTACATCTCCTTGTGGACGATGTCCGACGCCTCGCCGACGCTCCTCACGAAGAGCTCCGTCGGCTCCAGCACGGGCGTCCGGATCTCGTCGTAGCCGTAGAGGGAGAAGACGGTCCGGGCCGTCTCCTCGAGACGGTTCCAGACGCGCGTGTCGGGCGGGAGCAGGTCCCGCATTCCCTTGACGCTCGTGATCATCGGGGCCGGCCCTTCGTCAGAGGACGGGCACGGGAAGGGGGAAGCTCCGCCCGCGCCGCACGTCCTCTCGGAGGTACTCCTCCTTGTATTCCAGGTAATTCCGCCAGTACGCGTCGAGGCCTTCGGCCTCCGCGTCGGTGAGGGGGCGGCGGAGACGCGCCGGGCTCCCCGCCCAGAGCGTCCGCGGCGGGACGACGGTGCCGCCGAGGACGACCGCGCCCGCGGCGACGAGCGCCTTCTCCCCGATCTCGGCTCCGTCCAGGACGGTCGCGTTCATCCCGACGAGCGCCCCCCGCCGGATCGTGCAGGCGTGGACGACGCAGTTGTGCCCGAGCGTCACCTCTTCCTCGAGGAGGAGAGGGCCGACGTCCTTCGTGACGTGGAGCGTCGAGTTGTCCTGGACGTTCGACCGCGCCCCGATGCGGATCGTGCAGCAGTCGCCGCGGACCACCGATCCGTACCAGATCGAGACGTCGTCCCCGAGGACGACGTCCCCGACGACTGCCGCCGTCTCGGCGAGGAAGACCCTCTCGCCCAGGACCGGGGCCGCGCCGCGGAAGGGCCGGATGATCACGTCGTCCTCACGGGCCGAAGACGATACCAGAAGCCGAAGCGCCGCTTCGAGACGAGCGGCTCGCGCGAGCTTGCGAGCCGCTCTCGCCGATCCGGCCGGGTGCACCGAAACCAGTGCAGGGTGGAAGAACGTCGGGAACGACGGGGGGTTGGAGTCCCTCCTCGCGAGTTACGCACAGGGTTTTCCTCAGCCTCGCTGAATTCCCTCACATCGTCTTCATCTCGATCATCAGCCGATGCACACGTGCCCGTCTCGATACGAGACGGGCACGCGGCGTGCAGAGGGAACGAGCTCGTCTTCGCTCTTGACAGGAAGCGTTCGAGGCGTTCAGCGCGCGGCGCGCGCGTCATCCCCCGCCGAAGCGAGGAGCGTGCGCGCCTGCCGCCGCGCCGCGTCGGTCACGGAAGAGCCCGCGAGGAGCGCGGCGATCGCCTCGACGCGCCCCTTGTCGTCGAGACTCGTGACGACGGTGCGCGTCCGCCCCGCCGCGACCTCCTTCCGCACGGAGATGTGGCGCTCTCCGGCGGCCGCGACCTGCGGCAGGTGGGTGACGACGAGGACCTGGTCGCGCGCGGCGAGCGCCCGGGGCTTCCTCCCGACCCCCTCGGCCCTCGCGCCCCAGACACCCGCGTCGACCTCGTCGAAGACGAACGGTAGCACCCGGCCGCCGCGCCGG
>CAYVPO010000022.1:0-29724 GCA_964453825.1 uncultured Holophagales bacterium | reverse complement strand
CGCCGATCTCGTCGAGGAAGAGGGTCCCGCCCGACGACGCCTCCAGGACGCCCGCGCGGTCGCGCTCGGCGCCGGTGTAGGCGCCGCGTGCCGCGCCGAAGAGCTCGGCTTCCGCGAGCGACTCCGCCAGGGCGGCGACGTTCACCGCGACGAAGGGGCCCGGCCGGCCGGAGGCGCGGTGGATCTCACGGGCGACGACCTCCTTTCCCGTTCCGCTCTCCCCCAGGACGAGGATCGAGAGCCGCGTCGCCGCGACCTTCCGGACCGTCTCGAAGAGCTCCCGGGTCGCCCCGTCCTCCGCCACGAGGAGCGGGCGTTCGCCGCGGTCCGGTTCCTCCCGGCGGCGCACGGGCCGCTCGGTTCCGGCGGCCAGCCGCGCGGCGGCCCGCTCCAGGCCGGCCCGGCGAGCGGCCCGCTCCCCGAGGTCCCGGAGCGCGGCGCCGTCGGAGCCGGCGAACGCCTGCGGAAAGCGGCCCCGCCACTCGAGGAGTCGCGTCGCGATCACAACCGGACCGTCGGACGACTCGAGCCGCCGCGCGAGAACGCGCCACGCGGCCGCGGGAGGCGGCGCACCTCGGCCGAGCTTCTCCTCGGCGTCGAGGAGCGTCGCCTCGTCCCCGTCCAGGCGCTCGGGAGGCGCTCCGGGCCGGCCGAGGTCCCGGAGCGCCGAGGAGACGAGACGGCGCCGGAGCGGCTCGACGCCGCTCCGGGAGTCCGGGAGGGGAGCGGCCTCCTCCAGCCGCGAGAGCGCCTCGGCCGCAGAGCCCGCGGCCAGGAGCCGCGCCCCTTCGAGGACGAGGATCTCCCTCCGGGCCGGGTGCTCCGGCCGCTCCCGAAGCGCCGCCGCGGCCTCCGCGAAGGCGTCAGCCCCCTCGGCGTCGTCTCCGTCCGCGAGCGCGAGGCGCTGCCGGAGCGGGATCGAGAAGAGGAGCTGATGGCCGCGCCCCGGCCGCCGGTCGTGCGCGAGGACGACCTCGAGGTCCCTGTACGCCGAGGTCGCGTCGCTCCTCCCGAGCGCGAGGGCGGCGCGCTGGCCGAGCGCCGAGAGATAGCGTTCCCGCTCCCCGAGCGACGAGAAGAGCGAAAGCGCCTCCTCGAGCGCCCGTTCGGCGTCGGCGTGGGTCCCTTCCGCCGTCGCCGCGACCGAGAGGTCGAAGAGGGCGTCGGCCTTCCGCGCCGGCTCGCGCGCCTCCTCGAGCGCCGCGCGGAAGAAGGTCTGCGCCTCGCGGGGCCGACCGAGCTCGAGGGCGAGGTAGCCGGCCGTGAACCGCGCGTCGAGGAGGCCCGGCTCGTCCGAAGGGCCGTCGAGGGCCTCGGCCGCGGCGCGGAGCTCCGCTTCGGCCCGGTCCAGCTCCTGCCGCCTCTCATGGAGCTCGGCTCGAAGGAGGCAGCCCCGCACTCCTCCCGCCACGACGCCGATCGCGCCGAGGAGCCGATCGGCGTCCCTTTCGCGCCGCAGGTCCAGGAGGAGAGACGCGCGAGCGAGCTTCTCCTCGGTGTCGGCTTCTTCGCGAAGGAGCTTCAGCGCCGGCTCGGCCTGCCCCTTCCGGGCGAGGAGGCGCGCCGCGGAGACGCGCCGGGCGAGAGGCTCGGCCTCCACCTCGCGCGGGTCGATCCGCTCCGCGGCCCGCCGCGCGTCCTCCATCCTCCCCGCAGCGGCGTACACTTCGAGCGCGAGGAGCGGCGCCCCGAGGTCCGGATCCGAGGCCGGAGCCCGGGACAGGAGCGCGAGAGCCTCCTCCGACGCCCCCTCCCCCGCTGCCTCCCGGAGGCGGGATCGCGCCTCCGCGACGACCTCCGGGCGGTCCCCGAACGCGGCGAGCCGCGCTTGAAGGAGAAGACCACTCTTCTCGCGACGAGCGACCTCGAGCCTCGCCAGCCCCGCCTCCTTCTCCGCGGGACGGAGAGAGCCGGCGAGCCGGCGGCGATGAGCGGGATCGACGAACCAGTGGAGCCCCGGCGCCGTCCGCGCGAGCGTGCCCTCGTCGACCGCTTCGTCGAGGACCTCCGCGACGCACGCCGGGCCGACGCCGGAGACGGCGGCCGCGTCCTCCGTCGAGAAGCGGTCGCCCAGGAGAGCGCACCCCTTCAGGACGATCTCCGCCTCGGGATGCGACGAGCGCCCCGGCGCGGAGCGGCCCGACCCCGGGGCGAGGAAGGCGCGGGCCCTCCTGCGGGCCGCGCCGAGGAGACGTCCCGCGTCGCCGGCGGCCTCCTCGGCGAGCTCCGTCCAGAGACGGATCGCGGCCGAAGGCGAGGTATACGGCAGGTGGACGAGGCCGGCGACCTCCTCCCGGCCGAGCCTCGGAACGACGAGGCTCGCCTTCTGCCACGGGGGAGGCGCTTCCGACCGGGTCTCGACGCGGACGACGCCCGGCAGAACCTGCGGAATCGCCTCCCACGCCTCGACGGCGCCCGCCCCCCACGCCTCGAGCCCGCGGGCGAGAAGGACGAGGGGCGGGCCCTCGAGCGGCCCGGCCCGCTCCCCGCGGGCGAGCGCCCGCAGGACGTCGGCCCGCGGGTCGCCACCGAGGCCGTCCGCGAGCGCGAGGAGCGGCGCGCCCTCCTCGATCGACTCCGGCGGCCCCGCTTCCGAGAAGGCCACTTCGGCCGGCGCCCGGCGGGCCACACCCCGTGCGATCCACTCGGCCGCGGGACCGGTCGCGACGAGCCGCTCGCCCGAGTCGCCGTCGAGCTCGCGCGGCAGGACGACGCCGAGGAGGTCGAGAGCGACCTTCGCCGACCCGCTGCACGGGCGGGCCAGGTCGAGGAGGAGCGCGTCGGAAAGGCGCACGCTCGAGTGAGAGCGGAGGACGGTCGCCACGACCTCGGCCGTCCGCACCGGCAGGCCGTCCGAGAGCGCGTCGGCCAGCGACTTCCGCGTTTCGCCCCGGCGGTCGAAACGCGGTTCCCGCCCCGCGAGCCGTACGGCGACGCCGCCCAGGACCGCCGTGACCGACGCGGCCCGCCACGCCGGAACGGGAGGAGACGGGAGCCACGGGACGTCGCGCGTCGACGGCTTCGCCCCGAGCGCGGCCGCGCCGTCGGCCGAGAGGCCGAGGCCGTGGGCGGCGAGGAACGAGAGGAGGCCGGCGAGCCGCACGAGGAACGCGGAGTGTTCGGCGTCCGAGAGGTCCGAGGGAAGGGAACGCGGCGGCGGAACCGGACCCGTGACGAAGGCGCCGGCCGCGGTGCGTCCCCACGCGAGCTCCGGGAGCGAGGGGTGCTCGAGCCGCGCCACCTCGGCAGCCCCCGCGGCGACGTCCGCCGCCGGAACCACCCACTCCGGCGGCCGCGCCGCTCCTCTCTCCGCGCGTCCTCTCCCCCGCACTCTTCCTCCGGACGAACGCGGAATCTTCGCACGGCCCGGCGCCCCGCACCGCCGCGCCCGACGTCTTCAGCGGATCGAAAGGAGCGCAGCCCAGTCGCGCCAGAACGCGGGATACGACTTCGAGACGACGCCCGGATCGTCGAGCGTCGACCCGTCCGGCAGCCCGAGCGCCAGGACGGCCGCGGTCATCGCGACACGGTGATCGCCCATCGCGCGAAAGTCGGCACGGACCGGCCTCCCTTGCGGGCCGTCGACGAGGAAGCTCTCTTCGCCGGCCTCCCTCCGGAGACCGGCCTTCGCGCCGGCCCGGGCCAGGAGCTCTTCGGCGGCCGCCAGCCGGTCCGACTCCTTCGCCCGGAGCCGCGCGACGCCCCGCAGACGGGATGGTCCTCCCGCGAACGCGACGAGCGCTGCGACCGGGAGCGCGGCGTCGGGCGCCGGGTCGACGTCGGCGTCCACGCCCCGTCGCGCCGCGCCTTCGACGACGAGGAGCGACTCTTCGCCCGCCCCCTCCCACCGGAGCGTCCCCCCGGCGGCGGCCGCCCAGAGACGGAAGACGGCGTCGGGCTGGGCCGAGTCCGGGTCGAGCCCCTCGAGCTCCACCCGACCGCGCGAGACGAGGGCCCCGGCAATCGGATAGCAGGCGGCCGAGTCGTCCGCCGGGACGACGTAACGCGCGGGCGTGGGGCGCCCCTCGGGCGCGAAGACGGCGAGGACCCGTCGGGTCAGCTCGACGTACGCCCCCGACGCGGCCCGCCCCTCCGTCCGCACGTCGAGTCCGCCCGGGACCGCGGGCGAGGCGAGGAGGAGCGCCGAGACGAACTGCGAGGAGACGTCCGAACGGATCGACAGGGTTCCCGTCCCGAGCGTCGCCCCCTCGATTCGCAGCGGAAGAAAGCCCTCGCGGCCGAGCGGAGAGATCCGGGCGCCGCGCGAGACGAGAGCCTCCACGAGCGGCCCCATCGGCCTCTCCCTCATGCGCGGGCTCCCGTCGAGGACGTGCCGTCCCGGCAGCGCCGAGAGGAGCGCGAGGAGGAAACGCGCCGGCGTGCCGGCCGGGCCGACGTCGATCGTCCGCTCCCCTCCGGGCGCCCCGACGAGCGGCCCCTCGACGATCCAGCTCCGGGCTCCGCGCCGGACCTTCGCGCCGAGCTCCGCGAGGGCTTCCGAGAGGACGCGCGTGTCGTCGCAGTCGAGCGGGTCGACGAGCTCGCTCCGGCCCGGCGCGAGGGCCGCCGCGACGAGAGCCCGGTTCGTGAGGCTCTTCGAGCCGGGGATCCGAACGCGCCCAGAGAGCCGTCCGGACGGGAGCCTCATCACGCCGGGGGCGCCCGCCGGACGGCGCGGTCGGCGCTCGGCTCCGTCACGATCCGCAGCGTGCCGTCGGCGCCGATCTCGGCGTGCCGGCGCTCCTCGAGCCAGGCCGGGAGGACCCGCGTCACGCTCCCCGCCCTTTCGTAGTGTTGCTCGAGGTGGAAGTGCCCGACGAGAAGCTCGTCGTACCCGGCGCCCCGAGCCCGTTCCCCTTCGCGGACGAGCTCGGCGCCGGGGAGGACCCGCTTGTGCCGGAAGTTCGTCGAGTAGAGGCGGGCCTCGGTCTTCCTCACGATCTCGCGGGCGAGCGGGCCCGGAATGAGCGCGAGGGCCCCGCGCGAGAGAGGGTTCTTCGACAGGAGACGCCAGAACCGGTACGGGAGGTCGCGCGTGTTGACGCGGTCTCCGTGGACGAACGCGTACCGGCGCCCGCCGACCTCGACCCCGTCCGTGTCGCCGTAGGCGGCGAAGGCCCGCGCCCAGCGCGTCCCGCGCAGGAAGAAGTCCCGGTTCCCCTCGACGTACCGGAGCTCCACGCCTTTCGCGGCGAGCCCGTCCCATGCGTCGAGGACCTGCCGGATGAGCGCCGTCTCGAGCTTCCGGCTCCCGATGAAGTAATGAAAGATGTCGCCGAGGAGGACGACCGTCCGGAACCCTCGGGCGACCGCGTCCTCCATCGCGGCGAGGAAGTCCTTCGCATCTCCCTCCGCCTGGCCCAGATGGGCGTCGGCGACGACGAAGACACCACCTTCCGCGACCTTTCGCGGCTCCGGATAGGGGACCATGGATGGGATTCTAGCGGCCGGGCGCACTCCCTCCCGGCCCCGGCGTTGACACACCTCACCGCCCGGGCCGGCCCCGGGTGATAGCTTCCAGGCTCAGACATGAAGTCCCTCCGCGCCGGCGGCGCGCTTTTCGCGGCCGTGGTCCTCGCCTCGGCCTCCCTTCCGGCTTCGGCCGGGACGGAGAAGCTCCGCGTCGGCGAGGGGGTCGCGGAGCGCGTCGCCTCCGAGGGCCGGACCCGTGTCCTCGTGGCTCGCGAGGCGGCCTCCGGCTCGCCCGCGCCCGACGGCCTCGAGGTCGTGCGGTCCCTCGACGGCGGCCGGATCCTCGCCGGCTGGCTCAGCCCGTCCGGGCTGGAGCGGCTCGGCCGGGAGCCCTCCGCGCGGGCGGTCGTCCTCGACCGCGTCGTCCGCCCCGCGGGACAGGTCGGGACGGCTCAGATCGGCGCCGACCGGCTCCTCTCGGCCGGGTTGACCGGAGCCGGGCGCGCCGTCGGGATCGTCGATACGGGAGTCGACCATTTCCATCCCGACTTCGGCGCGGGATCGGACGGTCCGGCCCGGATCCTCGCCGGCTGGAACTTCGCCGACGGAAACGACCGGACCCTGGACTGCAGCGGGCACGGCACCGCCGTCGCCGGCGTGGCCGCCGGACACCAGGGGATCGCGCCCGGGGCGTCCATCGTCCCCCTCAAGGTCTTCGGAATCCGCGACGGCTGCTCCGCCGCGCTCGCTTCGGACGTCCTCGCGGCCGTCGACTGGGCGCTCGAGCGCCGCGAGGCCCTCGGCCTCGAGGTCCTCAACCTGAGCCTCGCCGACGAGCGCGTCCGCCCCGGCTTCTGCGACGCCGAGGACCCCGTGTCGGCCGGCCTCTTCGCCCGGGCCCGCGCCGAGGGGCTCGTCGTGGTCGCCGCTTCCGGCAATGCCGGCTTCTCCTCGGCGATCTCCTGGCCCGCCTGCCATTCCGACGTCGTCAGCGTCGGGATGGTCTACGCCACGGGGCAGGGCGCGCATGCCTGGGACGGCGACGCCGAGTGCATCGATCCGTTCACCGGCCCCGACGTCGTGCCGTGCACGAGCAACGGCGGCCCCGCGCTCTCGCTCCTCGCCCCCGGCGTGAGGTGGATCGCTCCGACGGCGGGAGGGGGACGATTCACGACGTTCTCCGGGACCTCGGCCGCCGCGCCCGCCGCCGCGGGCGCCCTCCTCCTGGCGCGGCAGTTCACGTCCTTCTCCGATCCCGCGCTCGCGGTCGACTTCCTCCGGCTCACCGGCGTGCCGGTGAGCGACGGACGGACCGCGCTCGCGACGCCCCGGCTCGACGTCGGGACCGCCCTCGTCGCGCCGAGCCCCGCCACAGGCCCGTGCGAGCGGGTCGAGCCGTCGGGGGCGAGGCCGGCCGGGATGGTCTGCCGAGCCGCCGTCGCCTCCCTGGCGGGGAACGTCTCGTCGATCGCCGTCGCGCTCTCGCTCGAGCACCCGCGCCTCGCGACGGTCCGCGCGATCCTCACCGGGCCGGACGGCACGACGGTCCACCTCGCCGACGGCATCCGCCGGGAGGGAAACGTCTACCGCGAGGTGTTCGGACGGACGATCGAGAGCTCGGAGCCGCTCTCGCTCTTCGCCGGGAAGCCGGTCGCCGGGACCTGGAGCCTGCGCCTCGAGGACGACGGAGAGTTCCTCGACGGCCGGGTGACGAGCTGGGCTCTCGTCGCGGAGCCCGAAGCGCCGCGATTCGTCCGACTCTCGCAGGCGCCGACCCTGTTCCTGCCGTCGGTCGCCCGGAACACCGGGCGCTTCGGCTCGTTCTTCTCGAGCGACGTCGTCCTCTTCAACCCGCACCTCGAGCCCGCGAACGTCACGCTCTCGTTCCTCCCGTCGGGCGCCGCTCCGGACCAGGCCGTCGCCGTCGACCTCCGCCTCGGCGCGCGCGCGACGCGAACCCTTTCCGACGTCGTCGGCAACGCGTTTCGCTCCTCCGGTTTCGGCCCCGTCCGGATCGACGCCCCGGACCACGTGATGGTCGCGAGCCGGACGAAGACGTCCGCTCCGGGCGGCGGGACCTATGGCCTGTTCGTCCCGCCGCTGGCGCCGGGCGCGGCCACCGGCGTGTCCGATCCCCCCGCCTTCCTCGCGCCCGTCTTCCGCCCCGAGAGCGCTCGCGTGAACCTCGGGCTCGCCGAGGTTTCCGGCGGCGAGGCGAACGTCGAGATCCTGGTCCGCGACGGACGCGGCTCCCTGAAGGCGCGCTTCGGCCTGACGCTCGGCGCGTTCGCGAGCCGCCAGGTGAGCGACGTTCATGCTGCCGCCTCGACCGTCCCCGGCGTCGACGACCTGTTCGAGGTCCGTGTCCTGTCGGGCTCGGGCCGCGTCGCGAGCTGGGCGATCGCGGTCGACAACGGCTCGAACGACGGCCTCATGGTCACCGCCTCCCGGTCGCGGCGGGACGCGTTCCTGCCGGCCGCGGCCCGCTCGCCCGGGAAATTCGGCGCCTACTTCCGGACCGACCTCAAGCTCTCGAATCCGTCGTCCTCGCCGGCACGCGTCCGCTTCTCCTTTTTCCCGTCCCGGGGGGCCGCTCCGAAGGAGGTCGTCCTGTCGCTCGGCGCCTTCGAGACGCGCCTCTTCGAGGACGTCCTCGGGAGCCTCCTCGGGCTCCCCGAGGACACGGCGGGCGCTCTCCGGATCACGGCGCTCGGAGACGGCCCCGGACTGATCGCCTCCAGCCGGACCTACACGGAGGAGCCGGGGAAGAGCTACGGCCTCGCGATCGGCCTCCTCGGCGACTCCGAGGCGGAACCCGGAGACGAGGCGGCCCTGACGTTCCTCTCGGGCAGCCCCGCGACGCGCACGAACTTCGGGTTCCTCGAGACCCGTGGGTTCGAGACGGTGGCCGAGGTGACGCTCTTCGACCCTTCGGGCTCGATCCTCGCCACCCGCGAGCTGACCCTCGAGCCGTTCCAGGCGGTCCAGTGGAACGACGTCTTCGCGGAGATGGGGATCGCTCCGGTCGAAGAGGCTTCCGCGACGGTGAGCGTCGCCCGCGGGGGAGCGCTCCTCGTCCACGCGACCCGCGTCGACAACGCCACGAACGACGGGAGCTTCCTCCCCGCCCGCGTCGTCCGCTCCGTACCCGTCACCCCGGCTTCCGTCCGCTGACCAGCTCGAAGCCGTGGAGATGGCCGGCGCCTGCGTCTTCGACGCGGACGCCGACGAAGCCGGCTTCCCCGAGGAGCGCCGCCACCTCGGCGCCGTCGCACGGCTCGACCGCCGCGCCCCGCGTCCAGCCGAGGACCACCACCACGAGCCGCTCCTGGAGCCGGTCCAGGAGCCTCTTCCAGCGGGCGCCGCCGCCGCTCGTCAGGACGACGACTCGCCCGCCGGGAGCGAGGCGCTCCGAGATCGCGGCGACGAAGGCCGCGCGTCCGCTCCGGGGCACGAGGTAGAGGACGTCGACGACCGAGACGGCGTCGAACGTCCCTCCCTGAACCTCCGGGAGCGCGCACGCCCGGAAGGTCCGCCGCGGCGAGCGGCCGAGCCACGACTCGGCCCGCGACACCTTCCTCCCGTCGGGGTCGATGCCGACGTAAGTGCCGGAGGCGCCGCGCGCGTCGAGGAGGAAGGCGAGGAGGCCGGGTCCGCACCCGACGTCGAGGAGCACGGCTTCTCGATCGAGAGCCGCGACGACCATCGGCCAGGGAGCGCTCCACCTCCGAACCGCGAGGTGGAGCCGCGCGCCGAGCGGGAGGGCCGAGGCCGCGCGGAAGACCGCCCACGGCCCGGGGAGCGTATGCGCCGAAGGGAGAGCCACGGGCCGTAGAGTAATCTCCGTTCCCGCCGTGCGAGGCCTCCCGACATGAGCCCTGCGAGCTTTCCCTGGCCGTGGCGCGGACCGGAGAACCGGAGGCTGACGCTCGTCGTCCTGCTCTGGCTGGCCGTCCTCCAGGTCTGGGCGCTCTTCGCGATGCGGGCGCTGCCTCTCGGGCGACCGTCGCCGTGGAACGAGGAGGCCGCCCTTCGGGCTCCGGCCTTCGCCCGATTCGACTCCGGCTGGTACAACTCGATCGTCGAGAAGGGCTATCCGCCGCCGCCTCCCGCAGGAGCCCAGTCGGAGCACGCCTTCTTCCCCCTCTATCCGATGACCGCGCGCGCGATCCACCTCGCGACCGGCCTCGATTCGTTCCGGGCCGCCGCCGTCGTGAGCTGGGCCGCGCTCCTCCTCGCCGTGCCGCTCCTGGCCGCCGAGGCGCGCGAGCGATTCGGCGAGAAGGCCGACCTCCGGACGCTCCCGTTCCTCCTCCTCTACCCCGTCGCCTTCTTCCTCGCGGCGGTCTACACCGAGTCGCTCTTTCTCCTCCTCGTGCTCCTCGCGTTCCGCGCCGCCCGGCGAAACGGGCTCGCGCTCGCGCTCCTCTTCGGCCTCCTCCTCGGCCTCACCCGCGCGCCCGCCGTCGCGGTCGGGCCGGGCCTGGCGGTCGCCTGGTGGCTGGGCGCCGCCGCCGGAGCGCGCCGCTGGGCCGGGGCTGCGCTCCTCCTCGTCGCGCCGCTCGCCGGAGTCCTCTCCTGGGTCTTCGGGATCGGCCTCCTCCAGGGAGAGCCGATGCTCTTCTTCCGGTCGATGGGCGCCTGGCGCGCTTCCGCGGGCAACCCCCTCGCCGGCGCCGTCGCCTTCGTCCTCGAGCCCGTCCGGATGCTCCGGACCGGCTGGTTCCTGGAGCACCCGGGCGCCGTCGCCCCGTTCGTCCACTTCGGCCTCTTCGCGTTCCTCGGGGGGCTCCAGCTCCGGATGCGCCGCTTCGCGGACGCCGCCTGGACGGCGGGAGTCCTCGGCCTCGCCGTGGCGACCGGGACCGCCGACGGCATTCCCCGCTACACCCTCACCGTCTACCCGGGCCACTTCGCCGCCGCCGCGTTCTGCGAGGATCGTCCCCGGCTGCGGGCCCTCTGGCTCGGCGCGTCTCTCGCCCTCCTCCTCCTCAACTCCGCCTTCTTCGTGAACTGGCACTTCGTGTCGTGACGATGCGACCCCGCCGATCGGTCTCCCTCGTCGTCCCGATGCGAAACGAGGAGCGGAGCCTCCCCCACCTCCTGCGCGTCGCGCGCGCGGCGCTCGAACGGCACGCGGACGAGTGGGAGATCGTCCTCGTCGACGACGCCTCGTCCGACGGGACCCTCGCGCTCGCCGAGGAGGCCGCCGCCGGAGACCCGCGGGTGCGGGTCGTGCGGCACGCCGTAAACCGGGGGCTGGGCGGCGCGCTCAAGTCCGGCTTCTCGGCCGCGTCGCGGGAGTGGGTCCTCTACTCCGACTGCGATCTCCCCTGGGACCTCGAGGAGACGGGGCGCGTCTTCCGCGCCGCCGAGCTGACGGGCGCCGACGTCGTCTCGGGCTATCGCCACGACCGGACCGGCGAGGGGACGCTCCGGACGATCTACTCGTTCCTCTACAACGGCCTCGTCCACCTCGCGTTCGGCTTCCCGATCCGCGACGTCAACTTCTCCTGCAAGCTCGTCCGGCGCTCGCTCCTCGCGGGACTCCCCCTCGAGAGCGAGGGCTCCTTCATCGACGCCGAGCTCCTCGTCCGCCTCCGCAACCGGGGCGCCGTCATCCAGCAGGTCGGTCTCGACTACTTCCCGCGGACGCGCGGCGTCTCCACGCTCTCCTCTCCGCGGACGATCCTCCGCATCCTCCGCGACCTCGCGCGCCTCGTCCCGACGCTCCGGGGCGAGCGCCGCCGGCCCGTGCCGTGACGCGCCTCGTCCTGAACGCCGACGACGCCGGTCTCTCGCCCGGCCTCTCGCGAAGGATCGCCTCGCTCCTCGCCTCGGGCCGGCTGGGAGGGACGAGCCTCCTCGCGTGCGGCGAAGCGTTCGGCGAGGCGGTCCGCGCATTGCGCGACGCGGACGTCGCCGACGCGGGCGTCCACCTCTGTCTCGTCGGGGGCGAGACGCCGCTCTCCCCCCTGGAGCGCGTGCGCGGGATCGCTCCAGGAGGGCGTTTCCCGCGCTCGTGGCCCGCCGTCGCGGCGCGGGTCGCGTCCGGACTCGCCCCGGTCGCGGAGGTCGAACGGGAGTGGGAAGCCCAGGTCGTCGCCGTCCTCTCGACGGGGCTCCGCGTCTCGCACCTCGACGCGCACCAGCACCTCCACCTCCTTCCGCGCCTCGTCCCGGTCGCCGTCGCGCTCGCGCGGCGCTTCGACGTGCCGTTCGTCCGCGCGCCCCGCGGGGACGACCCGGCCGCTTCGGCCGATCCCGGCCTCGCGGGAAGCGCCCGGGCGAGACTTCTCGCGCTCTTCGGCGCAGGCGCCCGGCGGCTCCTCGCGCGGGCCGGACTTCCGGAGCCTCCGCGCGTCCTCGGCCTCGCGGAGGCGGGCCGGATGGACCTCCCGCGCTGGCGGACGCTCCTCGACGCGCTGCCGTCCGAGGGGACGTTCGAGGTCGTCCTCCACCCCGGCGTCGAGGACGCCGCGGCGCGCCTGCGCTACCCGTGGGGATATGCGTGGGAGGAAGAGGCCGCCGCCCTCGAGGACGACGGCCTCACCGGAGCGATGTCGGCGCGGGGCGTGGCGCGCGTCCGCTTCGCGGAGCTCTCGCGCTCCTGAGGCGCACCCCGAGCTACCAGGGGACGACCTTGCCGTCCGTTCCCTTCGCGTCCTTCTTCAGCTCGCCGGCCGGCAGCGAGAAGGGAAGAGCGACGTCCATCGTCTTGTTCTTCAGGACGAGCGTATAGCTCCCGGGCTTCCAGACGCCGGTCGGCGCCTCGAAGAAGAGGTCTCCCTGGATGAGCCAGCTCGGCCCGCCGGAAGCCTCGTCCTGCACGACCGATCCGCCCGGCACCGTGAAGAAGCGAAGGTTCTCGAGCTGCGTCGGCCTCGAGAAGTAGTTGTCGAGCGGGTCTCGCGCGACGGAAGCCCTCCGAACGAGCTGCAGCGGGTCCCGGACTCCCTGCGCGAATCTCTTCTGGCTCGGGAGAGGGATCCGCTCGCCCTCCGGCCCGAGGAGCGCGACGTCCTCGCGGTTCAGGTTGACGGCCTTGCCCTCCGCGGCGAACGCGAGCTCGAGGAGGAGCCACGGCTCCTTGTCAAACGTCTGATTCGCGAACCGCCACGAAAGGACCGCCTTGACGGCGTCGTCCTGGTATCGGACGACGGTCTTCCCGAGGCGCTTGACGGGAGACGCCTTCTCCGCCGCGACGGCGGAGGAGGCGAGGGCCGTGAGGGCGAGAATGGCAGTCCAACGGCTGGCGCGGGTCATCGGAACCTCCTCATCGTCCTCGCGCGAGGTCGATCCTGCGCGGCGGGACGGACTGAAACGGCATCTAGCACATCTCGCGCCAGCGCGTCGGCGCACGGCGTCAACGGCGGGCTCCCCGGCAACGTCTTCTGATATGTCCGGCCGGACCGAGCGACGGCCCCCGGAACGCGGAAGGAGCAACGACAATGAGGAACGAGACGTCACGCAAGGGACTCGCCGCGGGCGCCGCGGTGCTGGGACTCCTCCTCGCGGCCGGCACGGCGCTGGCCGGGCCGGCGGGCCGCCGCACCGGCTCCGACGGCGGCGAGCGCCGGGGCGCTCTGGAGCGCCTCGACCTCTCCGACGGCCAGCGGACGAAGCTGAAGGAGATCCTCGAGGAGGGGCGGGAACGTCGCGAAACCCTCCGCCGCGAGAGCTGGGACGCCCGGAAGTTGCTCCGCGCGGCCGCAGAGAGGCCCGCTCCCGACGAGGCCGAGGTCGGACGCGCCTACCTCCGCCTCCGGGAGAGCCGCCAGGCGAACGTCGAGGCCCGCGAGAAGACGAAGGAGAAGATCGCCTCGATCCTGACCGCCGAGCAGATGGCGAAGCTCGAGGAGCTTCGTGCGCGACGCGGCATGCGGCAGGACGGGCGTCCGGGCCGTTCCGGTCGGGATCGCGGATTCCGCGGTCCGCGGCCTCCCGTCCGCTGACCCGAATCGGCGCTCTCCCGAGCGCCCTCTCGCCCCGCCCGGTTCAACCGCGACCGGGCGGGGCGTCCGGCCGATCCGCGACGACCGCCTGCTCCCGTCCGCTTCCCGCCGCCACGGACTGGTTTCGACCCCGCCGCTTCGCCTCGTAAAGCGCGGCATCCGCGGCGGCGGTCAGCCGAGACGGCGGGCCGGCCCCCGGAACGAGGGACGCGACCCCGGCGCTGACGGTCACGACGGCGTCCGGACCCGCCGGATGGGGAATCCGAAGCGCCTCAACTCTCGTCCGGATCTGCTCGGCGACGACATACGCATCCCCGAGCGACAGGCCCGGCAGGAGAGCGACGAACTCCTCGCCGCCGTAGCGTGCCACGAGGTCTCCGGCCCGTCGAAGCCGGTCGGAGAGCGCACCGGCGACGCGACGCAGGCACTCGTCGCCGGCCGGGTGGCCGAACGCATCGTTGTAGGCCTTGAAGAAGTCGACGTCGAGGAGGATCTCCGCCAGCGGGAGGTCGAACCTCCGGCACCGCCGCCACTCGTCTTCGAGGCGCCGGTCGAACTGCCGTCGGTTCGCGATCCCCGTGAGGGAATCGGAAAGGGACAGCTCCTCGAGCCGGGCGTTCGCCTCGGCCAGCGCCTCCGTCTTCTCGGCGACGAGCCGGTTCAGCTGTCGCTCCTGCGCCGCCATTCGGCGGATGCGGACCCGGTGAAGGAAGTAGGCGAGAAGAACCGCCGCCAGGACGACGAGGATCCGGAACGCGACGGTCTGGGTGAGGCGCGGCAGGACCCGGACCTCGATCGTCGTCGCGGCGGGGCCCCGGAGACCCGCGTCCGCGACGGCGGCCACCTCGAAGAGGTAACGGCCGGGCGGAAGTGCCGTGAAGCTCGCGAATCGCCGGTGCGTGACGCTCCATCCGTCGTCGAAGCCGACGAGCCGATGCCGGTAGGAGAGCCGCGCCGCGCCGCTCAGCAGCGGAGCCGCGAAACCGATCTCGAGCCGGCGGGCGCCCGGCGCGAGGACGACGTCATCGCCGATCGACACCGGCGTCCCGTCTACGACGACCCTCTGGAGGACGACCGGCGGAGGGGGGACGTTCGGGCGAAGGAGTCTCGGATCGACGATCGCCACCCCGTTCGCGGTGGGATACCAGAGGCGTCCATCCCGCGCTCGAAGGGCCGCGGGCTGGGTCGTACCGTTGCACTGACGGCTCGGCATGCCATCCGCCACGCCGAAGGAGAGGCGGCCGAACGGGCCCTGTGATGCCGCGTCGGCCTTCTTCAGGCTCGCTGCCTCGAACCGGTAGACGCCCTTGTTGTTGCTCGTCCAGAGGCCGCCCGCGCCGTCCTCGAGGATCGAGAAGACCTGGTCCCGCGCGAACGCCTCCGGCGCGAGAAACGTCTCGACCACGCCTCCGCGGATGCGGCTCAACCCGTCGGCCGTCCCGACCCAGACGTCCCCATCCGAGTCCTCGTGCAGGGCGAAGACCGCATCGCCCGCGAGGCCGCCCGCGGCCGTGAACGACGCGACGGCTCCGTCCTTCGAGACGAGCAGGCCGCGGCCGGCCGTGCCGACCCACAGGCTCCCGTCGCGCGACTCCATCAGGACGTTCGCGCCGCCGGCTCTCCGAGAAAGCTCCGAAGCGGGCAGCGCCCGGCCGTCGCGGAAGGCCACCAGGCCGGTCCGGGTGCCGACCCACATCGTGCCGTCGCGTGTCCGGGCGATCATCCGGACGTCCTCGTCCACGAGGCCCTCCCGCAGGCCGATCCTCTCCGTCCGCCCGTTCCGGACCCGGAAGACGCCGGCACCGGACGTCCCGACCCAGAGCGCGCCGCCGTCGTCCTCGCCGATCGTCCGGACTCGCCGGCTCCCGACGCGGAAGCGTTCGTTCATCGGCACGCAGCGACCGCCTTCGCACAGGTGGAGCCCGCCGCCGTCCGCTCCGACCCAGATGCGGCCGCGCGAGTCCTGGAAGACGGCGCGCGCGAGCTCACCCACGAGCCCCTGCTCGGCCCCGACCGCCGCGAAGACCCCCTCGCGCATTCGGAAGAGCCCGCCACGCGTCCCGAGCCAGAGGTTCCCTTCTCGGTCCTCGAGGAGCGAGATGACGAAGTCCGTCGCCTTCTCCTCCACGACGGGAGAAAAGGCATCGACCTTCTCCCCGCGGAGCCGGAAGAGCCCGCGCCCTTCCGTTCCGGCCCAGATCGTTCCGGAGCGGTCCCGGAGGAGGGAGCGGACCCAGCCGCCGGCGAGACCGTCGCCGATCCGAATGGTCCGGCTCCCGTCGCGATCCAACCGCGTTACGCCGGAGATCGAGCCGATCCAGAGGGTCCCGTCCTCATCCGCGGCGAGCGCGGTGATCGGGAGCTCTACTCCCGGGGGGGCCTTCGCGTCGCTCCACCTTCCGTCCCGGAACGCCCGAAGGCCGGGCCCGCCGGCCCAGACGGTCCCGTCGGCGGACGCCGCGAACGCGAGGATGGCCCCCGGGCCGAACCCCTGTTCCTCGCCGAACGCTTCGAAGCGTCCGTCCGACCAGCGCGCCACGCCCCGATCCGTGCCGATCCAGACAGCCCCGGATTGGTCGCGGAAGGCGCTCGTCACGTTGTCGGACGGCAGGCCCGACTCGCGCCCGAAGACCTCGACCGCGCCGTCCTTCAGGCGACCAATACCCCCCCGGCTCGTCCCGAACCAGATTCCGCCCGAGACGTCCTCCGCGAGACACTGGGTGACGTTCGTCCGCATCGCGGGGAACGTCTGGCGGTCCCAGACCTGGAACTCGTCGCCGTCGAATCGGACGAGTCCCTCGTAGGTCCCCAGCCAGAGATAGCCCTCGGCGGACTGTAAAAGGGCGAGGACGGAAGCCTGCGGAAGCTCCTCCCGGAAGATGGTCCTCGCGAACGTATGCGGTGGACGCGACGGATCGAGAGCCGGGGCTGGACCGGCCGGCAGCGCGAGCGTTGCCGCGAGCACCAGCATCGCCCGGCTCCTGCCGGGTCGTGCCGATCCGTCTCGTGGGGTCCGCGCCCGCATCGTCGGACTCCTCCCCTCATCCCGGCGCCCACCGCGGGCCGGATGCGGGATTATCTGCCCGGGCAGCCGGCGTCCGGCACGGCGAAAGGCCTTCCCGGCGCCCCCTATAATCGCCGCTCACGAAAGCGCCCGGGACCCGTGCTCGTGCCGGCGAGGCGCCCAGGAGATACGAGAGATGAGCAGCACTCCCTCCGCGACGTACGACGTCGTCGTCATCGGTTCCGGCCCGGGCGGCTACGTCGCCGCCATCCGCGCCGCCCAGCTCGGCCTGAAGACCGCGATCGTCGAGAAGGACGCGAAGACCCCCGGCACCGGCCTCGGCGGCACCTGTCTCCACCGCGGCTGCATCCCGACGAAGGCGATGCTCAAGTCCGCGACGCTCTTCGACGAGGTCAAGCACGCCTCCGACTTCGGCGTGAAAACGACGGGGGTCGAGCTCGACTTCGAATCGGTCCGCCGGTTCCGCGACAAGGTCGTGATCAAGGGGGCTCGGGGCGTCGAGTACCTGATGAAGAAGAACGGGATCGCCGTCGTCGCCGGCGTTGGCCGTCTCGACGGCCCCGGCCGAGTCGCGGTCGCCGGGCCCGAGGGCGAGAAGGTCCTCGACACGAAGAACGTGATCCTCGCGACCGGCTCCGCCCCGCGCGACCTTCCGTTCCTGAAGGCCGACGGCGTGAAGATCCTCAACTCGGACCACGTCCTGAAGTCGACCCACGTGCCGAAGTCGGTCCTCGTCATCGGCTCGGGCGCGGTCGGCTCCGAGTTCGCGTCGTGCTACTCCCGCTACGGCGCGAAGACCGTCCTCGTCGAGGTCCTCCCGCGCCTCCTCCCGGTCGAGGACGAGGAGGTTTCGAAAGAGGTCGAAAAGTCGTTCCGGAAGAAGGGAATCGAGTGCTGGACCGGAACCGCCGTCGAAGCGGTCGCCGAGAACCCGGACGGCACGCTCAAAATCGCCGCGAAGACCTCCGCCGGCGAGTCGAAGAGCTGGGACGTCGACTGGGTCATCCTCGCGGTCGGGCGGCGTCCCGTCACGGAGGGACTCGGCCTCGAGGCGGCGGGCGTCGTGACCGAGCGCGGCTACGTGAAGGTCGACGCCTTCCAGCGGACGAACGTCCCGAACGTCTACGCCATCGGCGACTGCACTCCGACGATCTGGCTCGCGCACGTCGCCTCCGCCGAGGCGGTCGTCGCCGCCGAGACGATCGCGGGGCACCGGACCGAGCCGATCAACCGCGACCAGGTCCCCGGCTGCACCTACTGCGACCCCGAGGTCGCCTCCATCGGCCTGACCGAGGCGAAGGCAAAGGAGCGTGGGTTCGACGTGAAGGTCGGGAGGTTCGGATTCCAGGTCCTCGCCAAGTCCGCCATGGAGCACACGAACGAAGGGTTCGTGAAGATCGTCTCCGACAGGAAGTACGACGAGGTCCTCGGCGTCCACATCGTCGGCCCGCACGCGACGGAGCTGATCGGCCAGGCCGCCGCCTTCCTCCGCTGCGAGGCGACGACCGAGGAGATGGTCCGGACGATCCACGCCCACCCGACGTTGTCCGAAGCGCTCCACGAGGCGGCCGAGGCGGTCGGCGGTCACAACATTCACGGCTGAGGCGGGGCTCTCCCGTCCTGGCGCCCGCGCGCGGCCCCTCGGCCGCTCGCGGGCGCCGGCCGAAGCCGAGGCGCGATGAGGGTCCTTCAGCTCTCTCCCAAGGTCCCCTGGCCGCCGGAGGACGGGGGGCGTGTCGCGTCCCGGGTCCTCGCGCTGTCGCTCCTCCGCGCCGGGGCCGACGTCCGGCTCCTGTCCCTCAACACCCTGAAGCATCGCGTGAGCGCCGCGGCCCTGCCGGACGAGTCGCGCGCCGTCCGGCTCGAGACGGTCGAGCACGACACGTCGCCGTCCGCCGTCGGATTCCTCGGAAGCCTCCTCCGCGGGACGTCCTACAACGTCGACCGCTTCCGCTCCGCCGCGTTCGAGCAGCGCATCGTCGCGGCGATTCGCGAGGAGCCGCCGGATGCCGTCCTCCTCGAGAGCCTCTACCTCCTTCCCTGCCTGCCGGCGCTCCGCCGCGCGACCCGGGCGCCCGTCGTCCTCCGCTCGTTCAACGTCGAGCACGAGATCTGGGACCGGCTCGCGTCAGGAGAGAGAAGCCTCGCCCGTCGCACCCTCCTTTCGCACCTCGCCCGTCGCCTCCGGACGTTCGAGGTCGCCGCCCTCGACGCGCCCGACGCGATCGTCCCGGTCACCGCCGAGGACGCCGAAACGTACCGCCGGCTCGGAGCGATGGTCCCGATCCACGTCGCTCCCGTCGGACTCGAGGCCGCGGCGGTTCCGGACCGCTCGGGTCAGGGAGAGAGGGCGACGATCGTCTTCCTCGGCGCCCTCGACTGGAGGCCGAACCTCGAAGGCGTCCGGTGGTTCCTCGAGCGCGTCTGGCCCGCGGTCCGGAAGGCCGTTCCGGAGGCGCAGCTCGTCGTCGGCGGCAGCAATCCGCCCGCCGGTCTCGAGAGGACCTTCCCCGACGCGGGCGTGGCGTTCGCCGGACGGGTCCCGGACGCGCACGCTTTCTTCGCGTCGGGAGCGGCGATGGTCGTCCCCCTCCTCTCGGGAGGAGGCATGCGCGTCAAGATCCTCGAGGCGATGGCCCTCGGCGTCCCGGTCGTCTCGACCCGGCTCGGCGCGACCGGAATCGAGGCTCGCGACGGGGTCGAGATTCGGCTGGCCGACGACCCGGAGGCGATGGCAACGGCCTGCGTCGAGCTCCTCTCCGACCCGACGGCAGCGGCGGGGCTCGGTCGGGCCGGACGGAAGTGCGTTCTCGCCCGGTTCGACGCCGACGTCATCGCCCGCGACCTCCTCGAGTTCCTCCACGGTCTCACCCGGCGCTGAAGGCGTCGTGCCGGCGGGCAGCGACCGCCCGCGGATCTCTTCCTGACCTGGAGTCGACTTCCACCCCACGTTCACGAGGCACCGAGCCCGGAAGGTGACCCTCGACTTGCGATTCCATCGCCGAATGGGGTGGCACGCTACCCCGGCCTCGACCCGATCGAGAACTTCATGGACGACACCGACGACAGCGGCATGACGCTCTTCTCCGGCGGCCAGGTCGCCCGGATGCGGGCCCAGTGGGACGCGTACCGCGCCGGCAAGTAAGTCGAAGCCTCGAAAGACGGGCCTTCGGAAAGGGAGCGGCTTTCGGGTCGCTCCCTTTCTCTTACCAGCGGAATCCGCGGCGCCCCGGGGCGACGGAAGACGAGCATCCGGATGCGCCGCCCGAAGGCGGCCGTGCCAGACTCGTCGCGATGGAACTCACCTCCCGAAGACCCCTGGCGCTGCTCGCCGGGTCCGCCCTACTCGCGGTCGCGCTCGTCGCGTTCGGAGCGCGCGCGCTCCGCGGCCCGGCCGTCGACGTAGCTGCGGTCCCGAGGACGGACCTCCTCGAGACGCTCGTCGTGAGCGGCCGCGTCCTTCAGCGCTCGAAGGCCTCCCTCGGCTCCCCCGTCACGGGCACGGTCGCTTCGGTCCTCTTCGAGGAAGGCGACCGGGTCCGCTCCGGCCAGCTCCTCGTCCGGCTCGACGACGACGAGTCCCGCGCGGCGCTCGACGAGGCGCGGGCGCGCCTCGAGAGCCTCCGCGGGGGCGGACGGCGGATCGCGGAAGAGGAGCTCCGGCAGGCGACCCTCCGGCTCGAGCAGGCGGACCGCGAGCTCGAGCGGCTCCTCTCCCTCCGGCGGGACGGCTTCGCCAGCGCCCGCGACGAGGAGGACGCCCGGAGCGTCCGGGACCTCGCGTCGAGCGCCGTCGCAGCCGCGCGCGAGAGAGCTCGCGTCCTCTCCTCGGGCGGCACCGACGAGCGCGCGGCCCGGGCCGCCGTCGACTCCGCCGCCGCGCGTCTCGAGCAGCGCCGGGTCGTCGCGCCGGGCCCGGGCGTCGTCCTCGTCCGCTCTGTGGAGCCCGGGGACGTCGTGCCGGCCGGCAAGGTCCTCCTGACGCTCGCCCTCGAGCACGAAACCTGGCTCCTCGCCCAGCCCGACGAGAAGAACCTCCCCTCCCTGCGGGTCGGCCAGAAAGCCCGTGCGACCGCCGACGCCTTTCCCGATCGCGCGTTCGACGCCGAGGTGATCTCGATCGCCCCCGGGATCGACCTCGCGCGCGGGACCGTCGACGTGAAGCTGCGCGTGCCGGAGCCGCCCGATTTCCTCAGGAGCGACCTGACGCTTTCGATCGAGCTCGAGGTCGCCGCGCACGCCCGGGTCCTCGTCGTCCCGCTCGCGAGCGTCCGGGACACGGCGTCGGAGCCGTGGGTGCTCGTCGTCCGGAAGGGGCGCGCGGTCCGCGTCCCGGTCGTCCTCGGCGCGCGGGGAGGAGCCGTCGCGGAGGTGCGGAGCGGGCTCGAGGAGGGTGAGCTCGTCGTCCGAGATCCCGGCCGCGTCGCGGAGGGCCGGAGGGTTCGCGCGCGCCCGGCCCCGAGAGGCTGACGTGCCGTTCGAGATCCTCGTCGCCCTCCGGTTCCTCCGCGAGGGGCGGACTCAGACGCTCCTGATCCTCTCGGGGATCGGCGTCGGAGTGGGCGTGATCGTCTTCCTCTCGGCGCTCATCTCGGGGCTGCAGACCTCGCTCGTCGAGCGGACGCTCGGGACGCAGGCGCACGTCGTCGTCCGGGCGCCGGAGGACGTCGTCCGGCCGGTCACCGCCCCGTCCCCGGAGCGCGCCGTCGCCGCCCGCCTCGAGCAGCCCGCCCAGCGCCTCCGCTCGATCGTCGCCTGGCCGCAGACGCTCGAGCTCCTCCGGACCCTGCCCGGCGTCCGCGCGGCCGCCCCGACCGCCGAGGGACCGGCCGTCGCCCTGCGCGGGCTCGCGAACCGGTCGATCGCCCTCCGCGGCGTGGAGCCGGCGAGCTTCCGCCGGATCATCGACATGGCGCCCCGGATGACCGAGGGGGAGTTCCGGGTCGACGCCGCGCACGCCGTCCTCGGCGTCGAGCTGGCCGCCGAGCTCGGGCTGAAGAAGGGAGACAAGCTCCGGATCCAGGCCCCGGCCGGGCAGGCCGAGGTCTTCGTCGTCGCGGGCCTCTTCGACGTCGGGAACAAGGACCTGAACGAGCGCTGGGTCTTCGTCTCCCTGCGCTCGGCCCAGACTCTCCTCGACCTCTCGGGAGGGATCTCGTCGATCGAGCTGAAGGTCGACGAGATCTTCTCGGCCGACCGCGTCGCCGCGGCCGTGGCGGGCCGCACCGGCCTCGAGGCCGAGAGCTGGATGGAGCGGAACCGGCAGCTCCTCGTGGGCCTGCGCTCCCAGAGCGCCTCCAGCTGGATGATCCAGCTCTTCGTCGTGATCGCCGTCGCCCTCGGCATCGCGAGCGTCCTCGTCGTCTCGGTCGTCCAGAAGTCGCGCGAGATCGGCATCCTGAAGGCGATGGGGACCCGCACGGCCCAGGTCGTCCGCGTCTTCCTCGTCCAGGGGGCCGTCCTCGGGCTCGCGGGCTCGGCCGTCGGAGTCCTGCTCGGGAGCGGCCTCGCGCTCTTCTTCGCGCGCCTCGCGACGAACCCCGACGGCTCCCCGACGTTCCCCGTGGCCCTGACGCCGTCCCTCTTCCTCGGCGCCGCCGCCGTCGCCACGCTCACCGGTCTCGTCGCCGCCGTCGCCCCCGCCGAACGGGCCGCCTCGCTCGACCCGGCCGACGTGATCCGCCATGGCTGAGCCTCTCGTCCTCGTCGAAGGCGTGACGAAGTCGTTCGGGCGCGACGTCGTGACGAAGGTCCTCCACGGGATCGACCTCGAGCTCCTTCCCGCGGAGTTCACGGCGCTCGTCGGGCCGTCCGGCTCCGGCAAGAGCACGCTCCTGAACCTCCTCGGCCTCCTCGACCGGCCGACGGCAGGCCGGATCCTCCTCCAGGGACGCGACACGACGGGCCTCGACGAGCGGGAGCGGAGCGCACTTCGGGGGCGTGCGCTCGGCTTCGTCTTCCAGTTCCACCACCTCCTCCCGGCGTTCACCGCGCTCGAGAACGTGATGATGCCGATGCTCGCCGCGCGCGGGCGCGAGGAGGCCGGGATGCGGGAGCGGGCCTTCGCGCTCCTCGACGAGATCGGCCTCGCCGACCGGGCCTCCTACGGCGCGTCGAAGCTGTCGGGCGGCCAGCAGCAGCGCGTCGCCGTCGCCCGCGCCCTCGTCCTCGAGCCCCCGCTCGTCCTCGCCGACGAGCCGACCGGCAACCTCGACACCGAGTCGGGCGCGCAGGTCTTCGAGCTCCTCCGCCGGGTCTCCGAACGGCACCGGACCGCGTTCCTCGTCGTGACGCACGACGAACGGATCGCCGCCCGCTGCGACCGGGTCCTCACGATGGTCGACGGACGGATCCGGTCGGACGAGCGGCGCGCGCGCGCCTGAGAGGCGAAGGCCGCCGTGCCCGCGGGCGCGGCGGCCTTCGGAGGACGCGGCGGTCCGCGAGGTCAGATGTACTTCAGCTCGATCGCCTTCCGCTCGAGCTCCGCCCGGAAGTCGGGGTGGGCGACGTCGATGAGCGCCTTCGCCCGCTGCCGGATCGTCTTCCCGTAGAGGTTCGCGACGCCCCACTCCGTCACCACGTAGTGGACGTCGTAGCGGCCGGTGACGACGCCGGCGCCGTGCTTGAGCGTCGGGACGATCCGGGTGAACGCCTTCCCGTCCTTCCCCGTGCCGCTCGAGGGAAGGCCGATGATCGGCTTGCCGCCGCGCGAGCGGGCCGCGCCCCGGATGAAGTCGAGCTGCCCGCCGACGCCCGAGTAGAGGCGGGGGCCGATCGAGTCGGCGCAGACCTGGCCCGTCAGGTCGACCTCGATCGCGGAGTTGATCGCGACCATCCGGTCGTTCTGCCGGATGACGTACGGGTCGTTGACGTACTCCGTCGGGCGCATCTCGACGACCGGGTTGTTGTCGACGAAGTCGTAGAGACGCTTCGAGCCGATCAGGAAGCCCGCGACGATCTTGCCCCGGTCGATGTTCTTCTTCTCTCCCGTGACGACGCCCTTCTCGTAGAGCTCGACGACGCCGTCCGAGAACATCTCCGTGTGGATGCCGAGGTCCTTCTTGTCCTTCAGGTAGTAGAGGACGCCGTCCGGGATCGCCCCGATCCCCATCTGCATCGTCGAGCCGTCCTCGATCAGGCCGGCCACGTGCTTGCCGATCCGCATCGAGAGCTCCGAAGGCGTTCCCATCGTCGTCTGGAAGATCGGGTAGTCGACCGGGACGATCTTGTGGATCCGGCTGATGTGGATGAAGGCGTCTCCGAGCGTCCGCGGCATCTGCGGGTTGATCTCGGCGACGACGAGCTTCGCGGCCGCGGCCGCGGCCCGGTTCGTCGAGATCTCCACGCCGTACGAGCAGAACCCATGCTCGTCGGGGGGCGTGACGTGGATGAAGGCGACGTCGAGGGGGACGATCCCCTCGGAGAAGAGCTTCGGCACCTCGGAGAGGCGGACCGGAGTGAAGTCCGCGCGCCCCTCGTTCACGGCGCCGCGGACCCCTTCTCCGATGAACATCGTGTTCACCCGGATGTGGCCGGCGAACTCGGGGTCGGCGTAGGGCGTCTTGCCGAGCGTCAGGATGTGGGTGATTTCGACGTCCGTCAGCTCGGGGGCCCTGCCGATCAGGGCCTTCATCAGGACCTGCGGGACGGAGCAGTTCCCGGTCAGGTAGACACGGTCGCCCGACTTGACCGTCCGGACGGCCTCCTCGGCGCTGACGATCCGTTCGTGGTAGGTGTGGAGCCAGCTCATCGTGGTTCGTTCGCTTCCTGTCTCATTCGACGGGCCGGGCGTAGGAGACCCGTCGGAAGTTACGGAGCTCGCCCGCGTGCGTGACGAGGCCGTGCGCGAGGGCGGGGTCCGCCTCGGCGGCAGCCGCGATGCCCTGGACGACGACCCGCTCGATCCACGGAGCGGCCGCGTTGAGGAAGGCGTGCGTCGAGGTGCGTGCCACGACGCCGCCGAGGTTCGGGATGCAGCAGTGGACGACCCCGTCCTCGACGTAGGTCGGCGACTCGTGCGTCGTCGGCCGCGACGTCTCCGCGCAGCCCCCCTGGTCGATCGAGAGGTCGAGGAAGAGCGAGCCCGGCTTCATCTTCCGAAGCATGGCGCGCGTGAAGACGACGGGGGCCCGCTCGCCCGGGACCATGACGGCCCCGACGAGGACGTCGGCGTACTCGGCCGCACGGGCGACGTGGAACGGGTGCGCGACGACCGTCACGAGCTTCCCGGAGAGGCGCTCGTCGATCGACTGGAGGCGCGCGAGGTCGGTGTCGAGGACCGTGACGTGGGCGCCGAGGCCGAGGAACGCCCGTGCCGCGGCCTCCCCGGCCACGCCGGCGCCGACGACGACGACCTCCGTCGGCGGGACGCCGGCCACGCCCCCGATGAGGCGCCCGTGCCCTCCGGCGTCGTTCTGCAGGAGCCGGGCGGCGACCTGCGCCGCCATCCGGCCTCCGATCTGGCTGAGAGGCTTCAGGACGGGGAGCGACCCGTCGGCGAGCTGGATCAGCTCGTAGGCGACGGCCGAGACCTTCTTCTCGAGGAGGAGCTCGACCTTCCCGGGGTGCGCCGCCGCGAGGTAGAGGTAGCCCATCAGAGTCTTACCGGGCTGAAGCCACTCGAGCTCCAGGACGGTCGGACGACTCACCTTCAGGACGAGGTCCGCGCGACGCCAGGCCTCTTCGGCCGAGTGGACGACCGTCGCGCCGGCGTCCCGGTACTGCTCGTCGAGGAAGCCCGAGCCGTCGCCCGCGCCGCTCTGGACGAAGCAGGTGTGCCCGGCCCCCGTCAGCATCCGGACGCCGACCGGCGAGATCCCGACCCGGAACTCCCCGGGACGGCACTCCTTCGGAATCCCGATGTTCGTCACGCGCCCCTCACTTCAGGCCGGCGAGCGTCTTCCGGTCGATCGACGACCAGACCTCGCGAACCAGCTCCGGCGCAATGCCCGAGCCCTCGACCTGGACGAGAAAACGCTTCCCGACCACGACGGTCAGCTCGGCGTCTCCACCGTCCTTGCGCCACTTCTCGACTCCGGGGTTCCCGTCGTACGTGACGCCCTTCTCGTACCCTTCGGTCGACTCGCGCGCGAACTGGGAGGCCATCGTCACGAACGTGTAGAGCGGGGCGTTGAAGGCTCCGTCCGTCAGCTTCACCTGGAGGCTCTTCCCCTCCGCGGAGTAGCTCTGCTCGGCCGTCGACACCTTGAAGCCCATCGCGTTCGTCGTCTCGCCTCGGGCATCGCCGTCCGCGGTGAAGCCGGCCGGCGCCTTCGGGAGGAGCTCGATCAGCTTCGAGAAGTGAACGGGGTCCACCGCCTTCATCTCCTGGGATTCTTTCGCCGCCTGCGCCGCCTTCTCGACGGCTTCCTGGATCTGGCCCATCGCCGCGATCGGGTTCTTCGAGAGCTCCTTCCCCTCGCTCTCGGGCGTCTCCTTCTTTCCGCAGGCGGTAGAGAAGACGAGGGCGCAGGCCCCTGCGACGACGAGGATTCGGGTCGCCTTCATGTTCACGGTTCCTCCTTCGCGAGGGGCGGTCCCGTCCGACGTCGTCAGGGCCGCCCGCCGTTCCGCGATGCGGCGAATTCTACAGACTGCCGCGTTCTCCGCACCGGGAGAACCGGCGCGAGATGCGGCCGAGTCGCCTCGGGCGTCTGAACACGCGGTCCGACGCTTCCGGGCCTGCCGGGAACGGGCCTGGCACGGGACTTGTAAACATGGATTCGCGAGGAAGCAGACGAATGTCGCAGGCCAACGTGGAACGGATCGTCGGGAGGCTCGTCACGGACGAGGACTTCCGGCGTGAGTTCCGGGCCGACTCCGAGCGGGTGGTGCGCTCCCTGGCCGAGAGAGGCCTCGAGCTGACCCGGGCCGAAGTCGCGGCGCTCGTCACCCTCGACCCGCTCACGTTCGACCGCTTCGCGGACGCCCTCGACCCGAGGCTCCAGAAGGCGAGCCTCAGGACCCCCCTCCCCGCTCCGAGAGCGGCCGGGAGGCCCGCATGACGATCCGAATCGCTCGCTACCCCGGCTCCCGGACCTGGCGGAGGAGCCCCATCCCCTTCAACCTCCACCACCTCCGCACCTTTCCGCCTTCCAACCTGGCCCACACCAGTCGCAAGCCTTCCTCCATTCTCCTTCGATAGGGCCGGGACGCCGGGGCAACGATCTTCGACGGCGGGGAATGCACCCCGCCGTTTCCCTTTTCCGGGCCGGCCGCCGGTCGCTTCGGGCCGGACCGAAACGAGATCGTCGCGGAGAGTCGCGGGGCCAGGCCCTACCCGAGCCGCGTCTCGAGCCAGCGCAGGAGGTCGGCCCGCTCGCCCCAGCTCTGCGCGTCGCCGAGCTGCAGGAAGGCGTCCCGCCCGTCCCGGTCGAGCGCGGTCAGGACACGGATGCGGGACGCCACGTCGAAAAAGCCGGCGACGACGCGGCCGGTCGCTTCCGCGCTCACCGGGACGGCCGAGGCCGTTCCCATCAGCTCCTGACGGAAGCGTCTCCCGGACGCCGGCGCCCCGATGTCGAAGAGCGCCGCGACCGGGCGAGTCCGGCCAGCGACCGTCGGCGCCGCCTCGCCTCCCGCCTCGGGGGGCGGCACGAAGAAGACGAGCCGGGGCGTGAGCGACGCGAGCGTGTAACCGCCCGACTCGAGAGCCGCGAGCGCGTCCGCGATCCGGCGCAGGATCGCGATTCGCTCCCCCAGGCTCGCGTCCGGGCGCTCCTCCGCGAGGTAGCGGTCGAGGTCGATCGCCCCCTCGAGGAGCGGACGGATGACCCAGACGACGAACAGGTCGTCTCCGATCCCCTGACGAACGAGGTCCCGGAAACTCCCCGGGAAGAGCTCCGGGTGCCGGAGACGGACGGCGTTCAGGTCCTCGAGGAGCGCCTTCCGCTCTTCGTAGAAGGCGGATTCCGCCTCCGCCGTCCGGAACTCGTAGGGGACGCCCACGAGGCGGCGGCCGAACGGGTCGTGCAACTCGGCGAGCGGACGCGCCTGCCCGTCGCCCGGGGTCCGGGCGGCGAACGCGCGGTTCACGAGCCGGTACGGCCCCACGAGCTCGACCGGCTCGGAAGGCGGCGCCTCGGGGAGGGCCTCCACGCGTGGCGCGGCGACGAGGCGCGCCCGCTCCTCCTCCGTCGCACCGCGGCGGATCGCGTCGAGCGTCCGGACGACGACGGACAGCGGGGGCCTCATCCGCCACTCGGTCCGGCACATCGCGAGGACGAGGTCGCGAAGCTCCGCCGGGAGCGACGCGGGGAGCGATACCGGCATCTCCTCGAGCCGCTCCTTCTTCCGGACGAGCGACGTCATGCTCGTGTAGACGCCGTCCGGGAAGCGCCCGTTCACCACCCTCACGAGCGTCATCCCGAGCGCAAAGACATCCTTCGAGAGGACCATCCGCCGGCACTCGTCCGGGTCCTCGGGGACGGCCTGGACGAAGTTCTCCGGAGGCATGTACGGCAGCGTCCCGTCGAGCGTGTTCGAGAGGCGGTACTGGAAGAGCTGCTCTTCGACAGTCGAGACGATGTCGAAGTCGATCAGGCTCAGACGGAGGCGCGCCGAGCCGCCGCTCGCGCGCGCCTCCACGCAGAAGTTCTCCGGCTTGACGTCGCCGTGGACGAGGCCGTGCCGCGACAGGTGGAGGAGGCCGCGGGCGGCGTGCCAGCCGACGTCGAGCAGCGCGCCGTACGTCAGCCCCTTGTCCCGGACGTGCTGCGACAGCGTCGTCCCCGGGGCGAAGTCGAAGAGCTCGCAGGCCTCGCCCTCCACGAGCCCGCTCCCCCAGAAGCGCTGCAGGACCGGGTGCCGGCGAAGGACAGACAGCCGCTCCCTCACGAGCTCGTTCCGCCGCCGCCGCATCTCCTCCTCGATCGCCGATTCCGCGGGGATGAGGCGCCGGACGACCAGCGGCCGGCCGCTGAGGAGGTCTGCCGAGCGGGAGACGGTGTTCATCCCTCCCTTGCCGAGCGGCTCGAGCCGCTCGAGCGGAAGGAGCGCCGGACGTCCCTCGTCCACGGCCGAGAGCAACGGGAAGCCGAGCGCCGAGACGGCCCCGGCGTCGAGCGGCGGCCGGCCGAAGGCGGCCCGCGCGCGATCGACGACGGCGGCCCACGAAACCGGCGAGGCGGCGATCTCCCTCGCCGCCTCGCCGACGAGGCGCCGGGCCTCTCGGGCCGACCGCGGCCTCGCCCGTCTCCCGCCTTCCGGAGGCGGCCTCACGCGCCCCTCCCGTCCTCCCGCGTCCTCGCGGGAACGGCTCGATCGCGTCGATCCGCCGGTCGACACATCCTGCGCACCTCTGGGCTCGCCCGAGTCTAGCGGTTCGGGGCGCGGCGCGAGAAGAAGCTGCGGGGCGCCCGCCCCCGACGGCATCGGTCTGCCCCGTCTCGTTTCGCACGCGCGGCGCCGGCCGATTACCATCCGCGCCATGCCGACCGAGACCCTGCGCACCGTCTGCAACCGCGACTGCCCCGACGCCTGCGGCCTGATCGCGACCGTGGAGGACGGCCGGCTCGTTCGCCTCGGCGGGGACCCGGCGCACCCCGTCACGCGGGGTTTCCTCTGCTCGCGGACCTCGCAGTTCCCCGCGAGGCAGAACTCGCCCGACCGTCTCGCCGTTCCGCTCCTCCGGGACGGAGACGGATTCCGGACCGTCTCTTTCGAGGAGGCGATCGCCTTCGCGGCCGAGCGGCTCCTCGCGATCCGCGCCGAGTCCGGGCCGGCCTCCGTCCTCCACTACCGGTCCGGCGGCTCGCTCGGGATGGTCCAGAGCGTCGTCGACCTCTTCTTCGAGGCGTTCGGCCCGGTCACCGTGAAGCGCGGCGACATCTGCTCCGGCGCGGGCGACGCGGCGCAGGAGGCCGACTTCGGCGAGGAGGAGTCGCACGACCTCTTCGACCTCGCACGCTCCCGGACGATCCTCCTCTGGGGGAAGAACCCCTTCGTGTCGAACGTCCACCTCCTGCCGTTCCTGAAGGAGGCGAAGGCGCGCGGCGCCCGGATCGTCCTCGTCGACCCGGTCCGCCACAAGACCGCGACCCTCGCCGACGCGTACGTCGCGCCCCGACCGGGCGGCGACCTGGCGCTCGCGCTCGGAGTGGCGGCGCGCCTCCTCGAGACGGGGCGCGTCGTCCCCGAAGCGCCGTCTTTCTGCGAAGGCTTCGAGTCGTTCCGCACGCTCGCGCTTTCGAAGGAGCCCGGCGCCTGGGCGCATGAGGCCGGCGTCCCCGAGGACGCTCTCGAGCTTCTCGCCTCGGCGCTCGCCGACCGTCCCTGCAACGTCCAGGTCGGCTGGGGCATGGGCCGGCGGACGAACGGCTCGGCGATCGTCCG
>CAYVPO010000021.1:27507-29762 GCA_964453825.1 uncultured Holophagales bacterium | reverse complement strand
GTCCGTCACGACGACGTTCCCGTCGACGCGGGAGCATTCGAGGAGCGCCTTGCGGAACTCCTCGTCGGCCTCCTTCATCTTCGCGACGCGCTCCGTCACCTGCGGCGATCGGAGGACCTCGTCCAGCGGCATCGAGCGGAGGGCCATCCCGAGAAAGAGGAAATAGTCGCGGAAGCTCCCGAGCCCGGTCCGGGAGTCGATCGTGAAGCCGAGGAGGATGACGCGCTGCGGGTCGAGGACGTCGCGCCGGGTCAGGTTCGCCGAGTCGATCCGGTCGGTCCCGGCGACGAGCTCCCCGTACCTCTCGAAGAGCTGCCACCCTTTTCGCTCGCAGTAGAAGTCGTGGACGAGACGCGCCGTCGACGGGGCGAGGCCGAAGCGCCCCTGGAACGCCGCCTCGGGCCGCGCGTTCGAGTCGACGAGCTCGTGGTGGTCGAACCACATCGAGCAGCTCGGGTGAAAGGGGAGGTTCGCGAGGACGTCCCCGTCGCGCACCTCGAACCGCCCGTCCGTCAGCTCCTGCGGGTGGACGAGCTCGATCGCGTCGACCTTCTCGACCGACGTGATCAGGACCGAGCAGGTGAGACCGTCGAGGTCTCCGCGCGTCACGAGCCGCATGCCGAATCGCCCCCTTCCCGCGGAACCGCCGGCCGGACGACCCTCGCGGGACCGTCCGGCCGGCCGTCCGCGTCAGACCCTCTCGAAGACCGTCGCGACGCCCTGGCCGAAGCCGATGCACATCGTCGCGACCCCGACGCGCGCCCCCTTCGCCCGCATGGCGTGGAGGAGCGTCGCGCAGATGCGTGCGCCCGAGCAGCCGAGCGGGTGCCCGAGGGCGATCGCCCCGCCGTTCACGTTCACCTTCTCGTCCATCACGTCGAGGAGGCCCAGGTCCTTGAGGACGGGCAGCGACTGCGCCGCGAAGGCCTCGTTCAGCTCCCAGAGTTCGACGTCGCCCGCCTTCATCCCGATCCGCGCGAAGGCCTTCTTCACCGCCGGGACCGGGCCGTATCCCATGATCGACGGGTCGCAGCCGGCCGCCGACATCGAGCGGATCCTCGCCATCGGCTGCTTGCCGAGCTCCTTCGCCTTCTCGGCCGACATGACGAGGAGGGCGGAGGCGCCGTCGGAGATCGCCGAGGAGTTACCGGCCGTGACCGTCCCGTTCCTCGGGTCGAAGACCGGCTTCAGGGCGGCGAGCCCCTCGAGGGTCGTCTCGGGGCGGATCACCTCGTCGAAGTCGAACAGCTTCAGCGCGCCGTCCTCGTCGTGCCCGGCGACCGGGACGATCTCGGAGCGGAACGCCCCCGCGTCCGTCGCCTGCGCGGCGCGCATCTGGGAACGGTGCGCGAAGGCGTCCTGCTGCTCGCGGGTGATCCCGTGGAGGCGGCCGAGGTATTCGGCGGTGATCCCCATCGCCCCGGCGGCCTTCGCGTTCCGTTTCGCGTTCTCGGGCGCGAAGTCGACGCCGTGCGTCATCGGGACGTGCCCCATGTGCTCCACGCCGCCGACGACGAAGAGGTCGCCGTAGCCCGCCAGGATCGCCATCGCCGCCGAGTGGAGGGCCGTCATCGACGAGCCGCAAAGGCGGTTGATCGTCTGGGCCGGCACCTCTTTCGGGATCGGCGTCAGGAGCTGGGCGAAGCGGCCGACGTTGTAGGCCTGCTCGAGCGTCTGCTGGACGCAGCCCCAGATCACGTCGTCGACCTCCGCGGGGTTCACCTCGGGGTTGCGGGCGAGGAGCGCCTTGATGACCTCGGCCGAAAGCGTCTCGGCGCGGACGTTCCGGAACATGCCGCCCTTCGAGCGGCCCATCGGGGTGCGGACGGCATCGACGATGACGACGTCTTTCATCTCATCACTCTCCGTGGAAGCCCTTGCCGGAAGCGGCGAGGCCCTTCAGCTGCTCGGTGGGGGCGTAGAGGGCGCCGAGGGACGCGTGCTTCTCCGCCGCGGCGAGGAGCACCTTCGCGCCCGTCGCGTCGGCCCAGCGGAAGATCCCGCCGCGGAAGGGCGGGAAGCCGAGGCCGTAGACGAGCGCGAGGTCGACCTCGGTCGGCGTCGCGACGATGCCGTCCTCCAGGCAGCGCGAGCACTCGAGAAGCATCGGCAGCATCATCCGCTCGACGATCTCGGCGTCGGCGACCTCGGGCGAGGCCTTCGCGTGCGCCTTCATCGCCTCTTCGGTCCACGGGTCAACGCCCTTCTTCGGCGCCCCCTTCTTCTGCGGCTCCCAGACGTAGAAGCCCTTCCCG
>CAYVPO010000021.1:16890-27407 GCA_964453825.1 uncultured Holophagales bacterium | reverse complement strand
GCCCTTCTTCGGCGCCCCCTTCTTCTGCGGCTCCCAGACGTAGAAGCCCTTCCCGGTCTTCTGGCCGAAGCGCTGGGCGGCGACCATCTTCTCGATCGCGCTCTCCCCTTCGTGCGCCATCCGGTCGGGGAAGGCGGCCGCCATCACCTTGTCGGCGTGGACGCCCGTGTCGATCCCGACGACGTCGAGGAGGAGGGCCGGCCCCATCGGCCAGCCCCACTTCTCCATCACCTTGTCGATCCTCTTGTAGTCGACGCCGTCCCGGAGGAGCCCCTCGAAGCCCGAGAAGTACGGGAAAAGGACGCGGTTCACGAGGAAGCCCGCACAGTCGCCGACGACGATCGGAGTCTTCCCCATCGCCGTCGCGTACGCCACCGTCGTCGCGATCGCCTCGGGGCTCGACTTCGCGCCGCGGATCACCTCGACGAGCGGCATCCGCGGGACCGGGTTGAAGAAGTGCATGCCGCAGAAGTTCTCGGGCGCCGAGAGCGCCTCGGCGAGACGGGTGATCGAGATCGTCGAGGTGTTCGACGCGATGATCGTCCCGGGCTTCACGGCCTTCTCGAGGTCGGCGAGGACCGACTTCTTGACCTTCTCGTTCTCGACGACCGCCTCGACGACGACGTCGACGGCGCCGAAGTCGCCGTAAGAGAGCGTCGGCGTGATCCCGGCGAGGACCTGGGCCATCTTTCCGGCGGTCATCCGGCCGCGCTCGACCTGCTTCTCGAGCAGCTTGGCCGCTTCGCCCATCCCGAGCTCGAGCTGTTTCGGTGCGATGTCCTTCATCAGGATCGGGATTCCCTTCGAGGCCGACTGGTAGGCGATGCCGCCTCCCATGATCCCGGCCCCGAGGACGGCCGCTCGCTGCACCGGCTTCGCACCGGCCGAGGCCTTCTTCGCGAGCTTCTTCACGAGCTGGTCGCCCAGGAAGACCGAGACGAGGCCGTGCGCCGTCGGCGTCTTCGCGATCTTCGCGAAGGCGGCGGCCTCGATCTTCAGCGCTTCGTCGCGCCCGAGGCCGGCCCCCTTCTGCATCGCCTCGATCGCGGCGACCGGGGACGGGTAGTTCGGTCCGGCCTTTCCGCCGACGAACGCCTTCCCCCCTTCGAAGACCATACCCGCCTCGACCCTGTTCAGCGGGAGCGGGGCCTTCTTCTCCTCGCGGCGGGCCTTCCAGTCGAGCTCGCCGCCGGCGGCGTCGGCGAGCATCCGGAGGGCGGCCTCGCGGAGCTTGCCCGGCTCGCAGACGGCGTCGACGGCGCCGATCTTCAGCCCCTCGGCCGCGGAATACTGCTCGCCGGTCGCGATCCACTCGATCGCGTTGTCGGCCCCGCAGATCCGCGAGAGGCGGACGGTGCCGCCCCACCCGGGGAAGATGCCGAGCTTCGTCTCGGGGACCCCGACCTTCGCGCCCGTCGACGCCACGCGGAAGTGGGCCGAGAGCGCGAGCTCGAAGCCGCCGCCGAGGCAGAAGCCGTTGATCGCGACGACGGAGGGGCACGGGAGGTCCTCGATGGCGTTGAAGGTCGCGTCGGTCTCGAGGAGCCACGCGGCGAGCTCCTCCTCGCTCCGCTTGAAGTGCGTCAGGAACTCGGTGACGTCGGCCCCGACGATGAAGACGTCCTTGCCGCTCGTGACCAGGAGCCCCTTCGGTGGCGCGGCGGTGAGACCGGCCACGACCTCCTTCAACTCGCCGAGGGTGAGGCTGTTGAACTTGTTGACGGAGTCGCCCTGCAGGTCGAACCGCAGCTCGACGAAGCCCCCGTCGAGCGGTACGGTCTGGATGGCTTTCCCTTCGTACTTCATCCGCCTCTGCTCCTTCCTCAGCTCCATCCGGGAATCCGATCGGGTTCGGTCCCCGATCATATCCGCCGCGCCGCAGCACCCGGCCCAGAGATGGGGTCAGGTCTACCATCTACACTCTGTGTGGCCGTCGGAAGCCGGCCCGCCGCCCGGCATCTCCTGCCGCGGGCGCCCTCGCGGCGTACACTCGACCCGACCCGCCGTGCTTCGGAAGGAGGATCGTCATGTCCTTCGTCTCGTCCGAAGAGAAGACCCTCGCCTTCGTCGCCGCGCAGCTCGGGGCTTCGTCCCGGGGGCCGTCGAAGTCGCGGGAGAAGCGGCGTCCCGTCGTCACGGTCTCGCGCGAGACGGGGGCCGGCGGGAACACGTTCGGCGAAGCGCTCTGCGGCTGGCTCGAGAAGTCCCAGCCGAAGGGGCGCGGTCCGTGGGCACTCGTCGACCGCGAGCTCGTCGACAAGATCCTGGAGGACGAGGCGCTCCCGGAACGGCTCGCGTCCTGGTCGCCGGAGGACCACCTCGCCGGGATCTCGTTCGTCGTCGAGGAGCTCCTCGGTCTCCACCGGGCCTCGTCGAAGCCGGTGCAGGAGACGACGGAGACGATCCTCCGCCTCGGCGAGATGGGGAACGTCGTCCTCGTCGGGCGCGGCGCGAACGTCGTTCTCGGCCACCTCCCGCAGGCGTTCCACGTCCGCCTCGTCGCCTCGCTCGAGAGCCGCGTCGCCCACGTCGCCGAGGCCCGGGAGCTCTCGAAGAAGGCGGCCCGGGCCTGGGTCGAGGCGGAGGACAAGGCCCGGCGGCGCTTCATCCGCCGTTACTTCCAGGTCGACGTCGCCGACCCGCTTCTCTACAACCTCGTCGTCAACGTCGACCGCGTCCCGATCGACGAGGCGGCGCGCGTCGTCGGCGAGGCGGTCCTGACGCGAGCCGAGAGCCGAGGCTGACTCCGCCCCCGTCCGCGCGGGCGGGTCAATAGCTCCCGCACCTCGGGCAGAGGTCGGCGTAGAGCTCGTCGAGGTGCCCTTCCGACTCGGGCCCCACGAAGCCGCACCGGGGACACTGGAACGAGAAGAAGCGGATTCGCCCCTCTCGCCGGCAGCGGGGGCAGTCGACGGTCCCCGTCCCGCGGCAGTAGCCGCAGAGGATCCACTGCTCCTCGTTCCCCTGGAACCGGATCCGGCCGAGCGATCGGCAGCGCGTGCACGCTCCTCCGAGGCCGGTCCCCCTGCACGCGGGGCACTTCGCGAGTCGTTCGCGCGCGAGCATGGCTGCCTCCCCGGCCTCCGAGGCCGTGGTTTTCGTCCGTGCATTCGGCTGTTGCTTCGGAAAGTCTACGCCCCGGGCGCGTTCCGATCACCCGGAGAACGTACGGTCGCCCGCTCCCTCCGAAAGACAAAGCGCCGGACCGGCCACGACGGCCAGCCCGGCGAGGAGGAGGAGGGAACCTCGGGCTTTCACCCGGCCTTGGATACGGACGGCCGGGGCGCGGGGTTTCGCCCCGCGCCCCTCGTTCCGCCCGACCCGACCCCCGCGGCTACTCCGGCCGCTTCGGCTCCTCGGCGAGCTTCCGCGCCTTCAGCCGGTCCCCGCCGTCCTTCGCGATCGCCCGGTACCACTCTTCGCGGTACCTCGGGTGGGTGACCCCGCCCTGCGTGTCGCGGACGTTGCCGTCCATGTATTTCCAGAGGAGGAACTCGCCGAGCTTCTTCCAGCGGGCGAAGACCAGGTCGCCCGCGCCGACCGAGTACTTCGTCAGGTAGTCCCGCGCGGCCGCGGGCGAGGCGGCGTGGAGGCGCACGGCCTCCTTCTCGACCTCGGGCTGCTCGGCGAGGAAGCGCCCCTCGAGCTCGCCCTGCACCGTGCGGACGTCCTGGATCATGTCGCTGTAGCGCGAGTAGGCCCAGTTCGTGACGAAGTTGAAGACCCAGTAGGCCGAGTCCCACGAGAACGCCGAGAAGTCGGCCGTCCCGACGGCGAAGCTCTTCGGCACCTCGCGGATGCCGCAGTACATCGGCGTGTAGACCGTGGAGTAGGTGTCGTCGACCCCGAACCAGAGGACTCCGCCGACCGGGTTCGGAAGGAACGACCGGAGCTGCGCGACGAACGAGTAGCCCGTCTGCTGGGTCGAGATGGCGCGCTCGTGGACGTAGTCGACGCCGTCCACCTTGAAGCCCATCGGCCGCCAGCGGTACGGGAGGACGAACGGCCCGGCGCCGATGTCCTTCGTCATGTCGAGCTCGGTCCCCTCGAAGTGGTCCCGCATCAGCTCCATGACGTCCTTCGTCGTCAGCTTCTTGTCCGGCTTGATCGCCCAGGGCATCGGCTTGGCGCCCGGGACGGCGAGGATCCAGTCGGAGGAGAGGTTCAGCGACGGAGCGGCGCGGCGGAAGACGCTCCAGACGCGCCCGTCGCAGCTCCGGAGCGTGCTCGCCCGGAGGGGGGCGTAGGCGTCGGCGAACGAGAACTCCTCGTCCTTCCCCGAGAACCACCCCTTCTCGCGCGCGAAGGAGACGACGTCCTTCGAGAAGAGGACGTTCTTCGGGTCGTTCAAGGGGAACTGCCGGATCCGCGGCTGGTTCGCGTGGGCGGAGATCATGCCGTCCGGCACCTTCACGGCGACCCAGACGGCCCCCTTCTGCCCCTCGCCCTTCCCGATGATCTCGAGGACCCACGCCTCGTTCGGGTCGGCGATCGAGATCGACTCGCCCGTCGAGGCGTAGCCGAACTCGTCGACGAGCTTCGTCATGACGTCGATCGCCTCGCGGGCGGTCTTCGACCGCTCGAGGCCGATCCACATGAGCGAGCCGTAGTCGATGATCCCGGCCGGCCCGGCGAGCTCCTTCCGCCCGCCGAACGTCGTCTCGCCGATCGAGACCTGGTGCTCGTTGACGTTCCCGACGACCTGGTAGGTCACCGGCGCCTGCGGGATCCGGCCGAGCGTCTTGCCGGTGTCCCACTCGACGATCTCGCGCATCGCGCCGAACGTGTGGACGCCGGCCGGCGTGAAGTAGAGCTCGCCGTAGAGCTCGTGGCTGTCGGCGGCGTACGTGATCATCGTCGACCCGTCGGCCGAGGCCCCCTTCGTCACGAGGATGTTCGTGCAGGCGGGGGCGTCGGGCGCGGCGAGGGCGAGGGTCGTCGCGAGGACGAGGAGGGCGGCGGGCTTTCTCATGCGGCTTTCGCGGCTCCTTAGACGGGGCCGCCCTGCCCGCGATCGCCGCGGGGAGCCGCCCCGCGAGGATCGTACCGGAGGCGGGACGACCGCGCCCGCCCCGCACCTGGACCGCAGAACCCCGCGGGTCCTACTTCGAGAGGAGGGTCCAGGCCCCGATCGCGAGGAAGCCGACGCCGGCGATCGTCTTCAGGAGCTTCGGCGAGAGGAACCGCTCGAGCTGCGAGCCGACGAGGACGCCGATCCCGGCCGCCGCCGTCAGGGCGAGCGCGGCGCCCGCGAAGACGACCCACTTGCTCGTCTGGCGATCGGCCGAGAAGAGAAGCGTCGCCAGCTGCGTCTTGTCGCCCATCTCCGCGACGAGGACCGTGAAGAACACCGTCGCGAACGTCTTCCAGTGCATCGGGCCGCCTCCGTCCCGGGAGCGCCGAAGGGCCGCGCGCCCGGGACGCGGGAGGATACCGGAGCCGCTCGCGCCCCGCCTCTCCGGCCGCTACGATCGCCCCGTGGCTCTCGTTCTCCGCCGTCCGGTCCGGTTCGGGGCGTTCTTCGGCGCGCTGGTCGCCGCGGCCGTCGGCGTCCTCCCTGCGGCTCACGCCGCGGAGCTGCCGAAGTCGGGCGTCATCTCCCGCCCGAAGGGCTTCTCCACGATCCGCCTCGTCGCTCCGCCCGGCCTGTCCGTCTTCCTGGGCGACGTTCCGGTCGGGACGACTGACGTCCTTCGCCAGGGGCTCTGGCTGCAGGACCTCCCGGCGGGGCGCTACGTCCTGCGCGTCGAGAAAGCCGACTTCGAGCCGAAGATCGTCAAGGTCGTCGTGGGGGAAGGGGATACGAAAGAGGTGCGCATCCTCGCCCTCCGCCCGAAGCCGACGCCCACCCCCGCTCCGCCCGGGACGGCGGCTTCCGTCCCTCCGCAGCCCGAGCCCGCCCCGGCGCCCGTACGGGCCGTGGTCCTCGAGAGGAAGCCTGTCGCCGGCGGGACTCTCGTCGTCGGCATCGCCTCGAGCGCCGTCGACGCCCTCCCGCTGATCGAGGAGCTGAAAACGGAGTGCCGCTGCACGCCCGCCCTCGAGTCGATGACGAAGCGGAAGGACGGGTTGTACGAATTTCGCGTGAAGCTGCCGGGAACATAGACTACGGGAATCGCCGACGGGGCGGGCTCGCTGGCATGGACTCTCGAAATACCGACACCTCGGGCCTCGTGAGGGAGCCGCTTCGGCCGCTCCCTCCTCCCGTGTCCGGCGACGTCCTCGCGGGGAGGTGGGAGCTCCGGCGCCTCCTCGGCCAGGGGGGCTCCGGCCTCGTCTTCGAGGCGTGGGACCGCGAGCTGAAGGGCGCCGTCGCCCTCAAGCTCCTTCGGCCCGACCGGCTCTCCCCCGCCTCGCTCGCACGCCTGCGCCGCGAGGTGAAGGTCGCGCACGCGGTCGCGAGTTCGCGACTCGTCCGCGTCTACGACCTCGGCGAGGATGCGGGTCGCCACTTCCTCACGATGGAGCTCGTCCCGGGCGCTCCTCTCCGCGACCGGACGACGGGACCGCTCCCGGTCGGCGACGTCGTCCGGATCGGAATCGAGGTCCTCGAAGGGCTCGCCGCCCTTCACGCCGCGGGGATCGTCCACCGCGACGTCAAGCCCGGCAACGTCCTCCTCGGCCCCGATGGCGGCGCCCGGATCGTCGACTTCGGCCTCGCCCGGAGCCTCGAACGCGACGAGACGCGCCTCACCGAGACCGAGACGGCCCTCGGCACCGCCGACTACATGGCTCCGGAGCAGGCCCTCGGGCACGACGTCGACGCGCGGTCGGACCTCTACGCCTTCGGCGTCCTCCTCTTCGAGCTCCTCACCGGAACGCTCCCGTGGAAGGCGGAGTCGTCGTTCGGGTCCGTGGTCGCGAGGCTTCGGGCGAAGGCGCCGGACGTGCGGAAGCTCCGACCCGAGACGCCGCGGTGGCTCGCGGAGACCGTCGGCCGCCTCCTCGAGCGGAGGCCAGAGAACCGCTTCCCGAGCGCCGAGGAGACCCTCGGCGTTCTGCGCCGACGGTCGGTCGGGTGGCGCGACCTGGCTGCCCGGCGAAGACGGCCGCTCCTCGCCGTCGCCGGCGCCCTCGCGCTCGCCCTCCTGTGCGCGGCCGGGTGGAGGCTCGCCGCGAAGCCGTCGCTCGCCACGGTCTCCGCCGACGGAGCCTTCGGCACGCGCGGCCTGGACCGTTCGGGGCACATCCTCTGGCGTCGGCCCGACCTCGACCCCGCGCGATGCGCCGTGACGGGGCGATTCCGGCAGGACGGCCCCGAGGAGGTCGCGGCGATCCTCGAGAGGGAGGTCTACGACAAGGAGCCCGAGCGGATCTACACGCTCTCCTTCCTCGAGGCTGCGACCGGGCGGGTCCTCCGGACCGAGAAGCTCGCGCCCGTACTCGAGGCCTTCCCCGCGAACGAGCGGCGCTTCGCCGTCACGACGATGAAGGCCGTCGACACCGACGGCGACGGGCTCGACGAGGTCTTCGTCAGCTACTTCCACTCCTGGGCGCCGTCCTTCGTCCTGATGTGGAACCCCGCGGACGGCCGCTCGCTCGTGGCCTTCACCGGCGGCGGGCACCATCGCTTCGTCGACGCGGCCGACGTCGACGGAGACGGGCGGAAGGAGATGCTCCTCCTCGGCATCAACAGCCCGTTCGGCTGGTATCGCGCCTTCGCCGTCGCACGGCTCTGGGAGCGCGACCCGCGGGACGCCCCATCGCGAATCACCCCTTTCGGCGCCTTCTCGGCCGACCAGACCGGCGGCAGCAGCGACTCGAACCTGATCGACTACGTCCTCCTTCCGAGGGGCGTCTTCAGCGAGGACTCCCGCGAGCTGCGTGCCGTCGACGGGTCGTCCTTCGCGCTCGAGTACGGGAACGGCCGGACCGTCCGAATCGACCTCGGCGGCTGCGGCCTCCTGTCCCCGGCCGAGGGCCTCGACTGCCAGGCCCTGCGACGGAGCCGGATGTCGGCCTACGCGAACCTGCGCGAGGGCCTGCGACGCGGCCGGGCGGGCGTCCCCGACGAGGCCGTCGAATCCTTCGACGCCGCCGAGCGCGACGCGCGCACCGCCCGCGACCCGATCCTCGTCGAGCTCGTCCGCCGCTGGCGCGGGATGACTCTGCTGCTTCACGGAGATGCGCGGGAAGGGGCCGCCCTCCTCGCCGAGCTCGTCCGCGGCTCGGAGAACGCCCTCGAGATCGCCGACGACGCCGGTCGCGAGCTTCACAAGGCGGGCCGGCTCCCGGAGGCGATCGCCTGGTACTCCCGCGCCCTCGAGCGCGCCGGTCCGGAGCACACCGGCCGCTCGGTCACCTACCCGCGCGAAGGGCTCCTCCTCGCCCTCGCCGAGCTCGGCCGCTGGGACGAGGCGTCCGAGTGGGTCGACCGCTGGGCCGCCGCGGCCAACACGCGCGTCGTCGCCCGCGTCCCCTGGTATCGGACGTTCCTCGCGTGGCGCCAGGGGATCGCCTTCGACCCGCCTCCGCTGTACCCGGGCACGTACGATCTCCTCCACCTCTGGTCGTTCGAGATGCTCCTCGCGAGGAACGCCGAGCCCGGGCCCCTCCTCGAGCGGGCCCGATCCGGGTTCGTCGACGCCGTCCGCGCCCGTGGCCCGCTCCTCTCCGTCCAGGCCGAGCTCCTCGAACGCCTCGGCCGCGGCGACGAGGCCCGCGCCGTCGCGCGCGAAGCGTGGCGCGAGACGGAGGCCGCCGTCCGGACGGAGGTCTGGACCCGCGCCCACCTCGACCTCGTCGTCGAGCGCGTCGTCCGCCTCGTCGGCGGAGCCGAGGCGCGCGAGGCGCGCGCCCTCCTCGAGACGGTCCGCGCCGAGGCGAGGCGGCCAGGCCCGGGCATGCGGACGAGATAGAAACTCCCGCTACCCCCCTCCCCTCCGTCCGTTACCATCCGGCAGGGATCACGAACGGATGCATCACGAGATCAGCCTCATCACGACCATCGCCGCCGGCTTCGGGCTCGCGCTCGTTTTCGGCCTGATCGCCTCGAAGCTGCGGATACCGGCGATCGTCGGCTACCTCCTCGCGGGGATGGTCATCGGCCCGGGGACGCCGGGCTTCGTGGCCGACGTCGGGCTCGCGGGGCAACTCGCCGAGATCGGCGTCATGCTCCTGATGTTCGGGGTCGGGCTCCATCTCTCGATGGGGGAGCTCCTCTCCGTGAAGCGGATCGCGGTGCCGGGGGCGATCGTCCAGATCGCGCTCGCGACGCTCCTCGGGATGGGGGCCGCGAAGCTCTGGGGGTGGAGCACCGGCGCCTCGCTCGTCTTCGGCTTCTCGCTCGCGACGGCGAGCACCGTCGTCCTCCTCCGCGCCCTCGAGAGCCGCGGGATCCTGGAGTCGCAGGACGGGCGGATCGCGATCGGCTGGCTCGTCGTCGAGGACCTCGCCTGCGTCCTCGCCCTCGTCCTCCTCCCGCCGCTCGCGACGCTCCTCGGCGGGAACGCTCCGGCCGGCCCGCCGGCCGGAGGGAGCCTCCTCGCGGCGGTCGCGATCACGCTCGGGAAGGTCGCCCTCTTCGTCGTCCTGATGCTCGTCGTCGGAAAGCGCGCCTTCCCGCGGATCCTCTTCTGGGTGGCGCGGACCGGCTCGCGCGAGCTCTTCACGCTCTGCGTCCTGGCGACGGCGATCGGCGTCGCCTACGGCTCGGCAAAGCTCTTCGACGTGTCCTTCGCGCTCGGTGCCTTCTTCGCCGGGATGATGATGCGCGAGTCGGAGTTCGCCCACCGCGCGGCCGAGGAATCCCTGCCGCTCCGCGACGCGTTCTCCGTCCTCTTCTTCGTCTCCGTCGGGATGCTCTTCGACCCGCACGTCCTCCTCGAGCAGCCGGTGAAGGTGGTCGTCGTCGTCGCGATCATCATGGTCGGCAAGACGCTCGGGGCGGTCGGCCTCGTCCTCGCGCTGCGCTACCCGCTCCACACCGCGCTGACGGTCGGGGCGGCGCTCGCGCAGATCGGCGAGTTCGCGTTCATCATCGCGGTCCTCGGGCGCGACCTCGGCCTGCTGCCGGCGGCCGGCCACAGCCTCATCCTCGTCGGCTCGATCATCTCCATCGGCCTGAACCCGGTCGTCTTCTCCACCGTCGAGCCGCTCGCCGAGTGGCTGAAGCGGCACTCGGCCCTCGCGCGCAGGCTGGCCGTCCTCGAGCACGAGACCGCCGCGCTCCCGACGACGACGGACGAGGCCCTCCTCACCGGCCAGGTCGTCCTCGTCGGCTACGGGCGCGTGGGGCGGCGCATCGCCGAGGCGCTCTCGGAGAGGAGGATCCCGTTCGTCGTCGCCGAGATGAGCCGAGAGGCGGTGGCCGCGCTCCGCGAGAAGGGGATCGCGGCCGTCTCGGGCGACGCCTCCGACCCGACGGTCCTCGTCCAGGCGCACGTGGCGACGGCGGCGATGCTCGTCATCGCCACGCCCGACCCGGTGAAGGTGCGGAAGATGGTGGAGGTCGCCCGGACGCTGAACCCGCCGATCGAGATCGTCCTCCGGACCCACACGGAAGAGGACGCCGAGCT
>CAYVPO010000021.1:0-16880 GCA_964453825.1 uncultured Holophagales bacterium | reverse complement strand
CCTTCGCGAGGAGAAGGCCGGAAAGGTCTTCATGGGCGAGCACGAGCTCGCGCTCGCGATGGCCGGCCACGTCCTCGCCCGGATGGACCACCCCTCGGCGGCCTGAGCGCGCGCGGCGTCCGTCCCGGGACCCGGCGACGCCCGGGGCGCGGGGCGGGAGCCCGGTTTCGGGGGAGGCCCCGTCGAGGCGCATCGAAAAGCGGCGAATCCGCGCGCTCCGGGGAATCTCCTCTCGATCGGCCGCGTTGAATCGAATCGGCGTGTGCGGCGGCCGCGGCCGGCCGGCGCCCTGCGAAAGGAGACCCGATGGAGATCCACCTTCCCGACGGGACCCGGCTTCGGACCCCGAGCATTCCGGGCCGCCTCCTGGCCCGGGGAGCCCTCGGCGTCCTGGCGGTCGTCGTCCTCTTCTCGGCCTGGTTCACGATCGAGCCGGAGGAGGCGGGGCTGGTCCTCCGGTTCGGGAAGTACGCCCGAACCGTCTCGCCGGGCCTTCACCTGAAGCTCCCGAACCCGATCGAGAGGGTCGTGAAGGTCCCGGTCGAGCGGCAACTGAAGGAGGAGTTCGGCTTCCGGACGGAGGCGTCGGGCGGCGACCGGTCGAGCTATTCGCAGGAGGACCTCACCGCCGAGTCGCTCATGCTGACGGGCGACCTGAACGTGGCGGTCGTCGAGTGGACGGCCCAGTACCGGGTCCGCGACCCGTACAAGTTCCTCTTCAAGGTCCGGAGCGTGCAGAAGACGTTCCGCGACATGAACGAGACCGTCATGAGGGAGGTCGTCGGCGACCGGAGCGTGAACGAGGTCCTGACGGTGGGGCGGCAGGAGATCGCCGCCGAGGTCGAGCAGCGGCTCCAGGCCCTCTGCGACCAGTACGAGAACGGGATCAAGGTCGAGCAGATCGTCCTGCAGGACGTCAACCCGCCCGATCCGGTGAAGCCGTCGTTCAACGAGGTCAACCAGGCGCAGCAGGAGCGCGAGAAGCTGATCAACCAGGCCCGCGCCGACTACAACCAGATCATCCCGAGGGCGGCAGGCCGCGCCCAGCAGACGATCGAGCAGGCCGAGGGGTTCGCGACCGACCGCGTGAACCGCGCCCGGGGCGACGCCGAGCTCTTCGTGAAGGTCCACGCCTCCTACCAGCGCGCCCCCGAGGTCACCCGGCGCCGGATGTACCTCGAGACGATGGGCGAGGTCTACCCGAAGGTGAAGAGGAAGGTCGTCCTGGACGAGAAGCTGAAGGGGGTCCTCCCCCTGCTGCCGCTCGCCGGCACCGCCGAGGTGAAGCCGTGAAGGAAGCCCGCGTCACCGCCCTCGTCCTCGGCGCCGTCCTCGCGATCGTCGTCCTCTCCAGCTCGATCTACACCGTGAACGAGACGCAGCAGGTCATCGTGACGCAGTTCGGCCGGCCCGTCGGCAGGCCGGTCACGACGCCCGGCCTGAAGCTGAAGGCGCCGTTCATCCAGACCGTCCACGCCTTCGAGAAGCGATTCCTGGAGTGGGCCGGCGACCCGAACCAGATCCCGACGAAGGACAAGCGCTTCATCTGGGTCGACTCCTACGCCCGCTGGCGCATCACCGACCCGCTCCTCTTCTTCCAGCGCCTGCGCGACGAGCGGGGGGCCCAGTCGCGGCTCGACGACATCCTCGACGGCGAGACGCGGAACACGATCGCCAAGAACGAGCTGATCGACCTCGTGAGGTCGACGAACCGGCCGTTCGTCGTCGCGGAGGACGTCGCCGACCTGAGCCAGCCGGAAGAGGCCGAGAAGGTGGAGCACGGCCGCGAGAAGCTGACCCAGGAGGTCCTCGCGAACGCCCGCCGCCGGACCGGCGACCTCGGGATCGAGATCCTCGACTTCCGGATCAAGCAGATCAACTACGTGGAGGCCGTGAGGCAGGAGGTCTACGCCCGGATGATCTCCGAGCGGAAGCGGATCGCCGAGCTCTACCGCTCGGAAGGGGCCGGCGAGGCCGCTCGCATCGCGGGCGAGAAGGAGCGCCAGCTCCGCGTCGTCGAGTCGGAGGCCTACCGGAGGGCGCAGGAGATCCGCGGGAAGGCCGACGCCCAGGCCGCCGACATCTACGCCGGCGCCTACAACCGCGACCCCGACTTCTACCGCTTCCTGAAGTCGATGGACACGCTTCGCCTGAGCGTCGACCCGGAAACGACGCTCGTCCTCTCGACGGACGGCGACCTCCTCCGCTACCTGAACGCCGCGAAGTGACCGCGGACGACGCCGGCCCGGATCTCCCTCACCGGGCCGGCGTCTCGCCCCGCGGAGCCGGCGGCTCCCTCTCCACCCAGAGGTCGGAGAGGACGATCTCGAGCTCCTCGAACGGCTCGGCCCGGACGACCTCCGTCTCCTCGTGGGCGGAGAGGAGGACCCAGCGCCCTTCGGCGAGCCGATAGACCTCGAGCGTCCGGGCGCCCGGATCGACGAGCCAGGCGTGCCCGACCCCCTCGGCCGCGAAGACGCGCATCTTCTTCACCCGGTCGAAGCTCGCCGTCGACGGCGAGAGGACCTCGCAGACCCAGTCGGGAGCGAGGGTGAAGAAGGCGGTCGCCGGAATCGCCGGGAACCGGCTCCGCCGCCAGCCGGCGAGGTCGGGAACGAGGACGTTCCGGCCGAGGTGGATCTCCGGCTCGAAGACGATCCACCAGCCGCCGGGGCCGCCGCGCCCGCGCTGGTAGGCGCCGCCGATGTCCATGCCGAGCGTCGAGGAGGCCGTCGCGTGAGGGTTCGCGGGGCGGGGTGTCGCGAAGAGCTCGCCGTCGACGATCTGCCCGGTCACGTGCGGGGGGAGGGCGAGGATGTCCTCGTACGTCGCGGGGCGCTTGCGGGGAACCGTCGACATGACAGGCCGAGCATAGCGCTCCGCTAGACTCCCCTGCCATGCCGCGCCTCCGCCTCCTGACCGCCGGCGAGTCCCACGGGCCGCTCCTGACGGCGCTCCTCGAGGGGCTTCCCGCCGGGCTCCGTCTCGACGTCGCCGCGATCGACGCCGACCTTGCGCGGCGCCAGCACGGCTACGGGCGGGGCGGGCGGATGAAGATCGAGCGCGACCGGGTCCGCTTCACCGGCGGACTGCGGGGCGGGGAGACGCTCGGCTCGCCGCTCGCGATGACGGTCGAGAACCTCGACCACGGCGTCTGGGAGAGCGTGATGGGCCCTCTCGAGGTCGACGCGGAAGCCGCCGCGAAGCGGCGTCTCTCGTCGCCGCGGCCGGGACACGCCGACCTCGCGGGGGGGCTCAAGCACGGCCGGCGCGACCTTCGCGACGTCCTCGAGCGGGCGAGCGCGCGAGAGACGGCCGCGCGCGTCGCCGCGGGCGCCGTCTGCCGGCAGCTCCTCGCCGCGTGCGGCGTCGAGGTGCGGAGCGGCGTCCTCTCGGTCGGGCCCGTGTCGGTCGAGGAGCCGCGCGAGGGGTTCTCGTTCGCGACGCTCGCGAAGGTCGACGACGCCTCGCCGTTCCGCGCGGTCGACCCGTCGCTCGAGGAGAAGATGACGCAGGCCGTCGACGCGGCCGCGAAGAAGGGGGACACGCTCGGCGGGACGATCCTCGTCGCCGCGCGCGGCGTCCCGCCCGGGCTCGGGTCGCACGTCTCCTGGGACCGGAAGCTGGACGGGCGGATTGGCCAGGCGATGCTCTCGATCCCGTCGGTGAAGGCGGTCTCGATCGGCTCCGGTGTCTCGAACGCCTTCGCCCCCGGCTCGCTCGCGCACGACCCGATCTCGTGGAGCGAGAAGCGGGGCTTCTTCCGCGAGCGGAACCGCGCGGGCGGGCTCGAGGGAGGGATCACGAACGGCGAGGACGTCCTCGTCGTCCTCTTCCAGAAGCCGATCGCGACGCTCCGCGAGGGGCTCCCTTCCGTCGACGTCGAGACGAAGGCGCCGCACCGCGCGCAGTACGAGCGCTCCGACGTGACGGCCGTCCCCGCCTGCGGAGTCATCGGAGAGGCGATGCTCGCGTTCATCCTCGCCGACGCGCTCCTCGAGAAGACGGGGGGCGACTCGATGGACGAGGTCCGCCGGAACCTCGACGCCTTCCTTTCCGCCCAGCGGAGCTTCTGACGATGGACTTCTCCCGCGCCTCCCTCGACCGCGAGCTCCCCTCGCGCGCCAGCACGATCCAGATGAACCACGCGGCGGTCTCGCCGCTCCCGGCGCGCGCCGCCGCGGCCCTCGGCGAGTATGCAGAGCTCCTCGCGACGCGCGGGCCGCTCGCCTTCCCACAGCTGATGGCGCGGGTCGCGGCGCTCCGGGAGGCCGGCGCGCGCCTCCTCGGCGTGACGGAGGCGCTCGGCGGGGCGTCGTCGGTCGCGATCGTCCCGAACACGACCTACGGCCTCGCTCTCGTCGCCACGGGCCTCGACTGGAGGCCGGGCGACATCGTCGTGACGACGGAGTCGGAGTTTCCCGCGAACCTCGCCCCGTGGCTCGACCTCGCGCGGCACGGCGTCGAGGTCCGGCGCATCCCGACGCGCGACGGCGCCTACACCGCCGAGGAGGTCTTTGCCGCCTGCGACGAGAGGACGCGCCTCGTCTCGCTCTCGCTCGTCGCCTACCATACCGGCTTCGTCGCGCCGGCCGCCGAGGTCTCGGCGTTCTGCCGCGCGCGCGGCATCGCTTTCGGCCTCGACGCGATCCAGGCGGCCGGGGCGATCCCGGTCGACGTCGGCGCGCTCGGCGCCGACTACCTCTCGGCCGACGGGCACAAGTGGATGCTCGGCCCCGAGGGGTGCGGGCTCTTCTTCACGACGCCCGCCTTCCGCGCGCGCCTCCGCCCCCCTTCGGGCTGGCTCAACCTGAAGAGGACGCACCCGACGCAGTACGAGCTCGGCGCGAACCCGGCCTACGTCGAGGACGCGACGAAGTTCGAGATCGGCGCGCTCCCGATGCCGGGGGTCTTCGCGCTCCACGCGTCGATCGGTCTCCTCCTCGAGGCCGGCCTCGAGAAGGTCGGGCGGAGGATCGGCGCCGTCCTCGACGTACTGGCCGAGGGGCTCCCGAAGGTCGGCTTCGCGCCGGTCTTCCACGGGCAGGACGTCCGCTCCGGCATCCTCGCCGCGCGTCCACCCGCGGGCGTCGACGCACGGCTCGCGATGAAGCACCTCGAGGGGAGCGGCGTCGCCTGCTCGGCCCGCGCCGGCTTCCTTCGCCTCTCGCCCCATTTCGGGAACGAGCCGAAGGACGCGGAGCGCGTCCTCGAGCTCCTCGCGAACCTCTGATCGGGGGCACCCGAACGGGCCTCAGCGGAAGGCGGAGGGGAGATCGACGTCGCGCGGTGGGTCGACCGGCGCCGCGAGCTCGCTCGCCCCGATCCACTCCGCGTCGAGGACGTGGAGGCGTGGGTCGACGGGCACCCAGCGCGGGCCGCTGCGCCTCCAGACGCCGTAGTGGAGCTGGGGGGTCGGCGAGAAGCGGTTCACGCCGATCTCGCCGACCTCCTGCCCGCGCCGGACGACCTGCCCGCGCCGGACCCGGACCTCCCCGAGATAGCCGAGGACCGTCCGGGTCCTCTCGCCGTGGGCGAGCACGACGACGTTTCGGAAGCTCCTCCACTCCGCCCCCGCGCTGCCCGGCACGCGCCCCGCGAAGGCGACCCGGCCACCTGCCGGGGCGAGGACGGGCGTCCCCTCCGGGGCCGCGAGCGCAAGCCCGGCGTGGAACTCGGGCCGCAGCGTGAGCGGCGAGACTCGCGGCCCGAAGAGGTGTAGCGGGACCGCCGACGAAGGGTCGACGGGAGAGCGGGAAGGGATCAGCCCCGGCTCCTCGGTCTTCGCGGAGGCGAGCGCACGGCGGAACCCTTCCATCGCGCGCAGACGCCTCCCGAGGCCGTGGACCTCGGCTTCGAGCGCGTCCGGCGTGGCCGCGGGTGCGGCGTCGTCCGCAGACACCAGCCCGGCGGGACGCGGGAGGTCGAGGACGACGGCCATCCGCGCGAGGAAGAGCTCGTCGGTCCGCACGCGCTTCTCGAGCTTTTCGTAGCGAAGTCGGACCGAGTCGAACGCGAGGAGGCCCCGCCGGGCCGTGGCCCGGATCGTCAGCCGCTCGGCCGAGCGGACGACGTAGGCGACGAGGTCCGGGGCGCCGAAGAGGCCGATCGCGACGAGCGTCCCCGCGAGGACGAGGAGAGCGCCGACGAGGCGACCGGCGTTCCCGTCGATCTTCCACGCGCGAGGGCGGCGCCTCGGGTCGCTCGAATGGAAGCGGACCTCGGTCACGGCGTCCACGCCGGCGCGCCGGTCTCGATGCCGAGCCGGCGGCCGTCGGCCCGCGAGGGAGGGAGAAACGTCCGGTCGACGTCCAGCCGGAGGACGCCCGGCCCGCCCACGTCGAGCCGCAGCACCTTCCACCCGCCGTGCGGGAGCTCGACGCTCCCGCGAGGCCGGTCGTTCCAGAAAGTGCGGACCCGGACCGCCTCGCCGTCGGGGCGGGCGTTTCGGACCGGGAGCCTGAGGATCGAGGGAGGCCCCGCCGGCGTGTCGACGCGGAACGCGGCGGCGCGGGAGGTCCATCGGAAAGGCCGGCCGTCGGGCTCCTTCTCCTCGCCCCAGAGGCCGGCCACCGGGGCGTGCGCGAACGCGGCGTCGGCGCTCCACGTCTCGACGCCGCGGGCCAGCGCGCCGCCGAGGAGGAGGACCGAGGCGCCGGCGACGACGACCGGCAGGACGTGGCCCAGCATGCGGGTGGACCGTCCCTCCGGCGGCGCCGGCAGACGCGACGTCAGGAGTCCCGCGAGCGCGGCGATCTCCCCGTAGACGAGGTGGGAGCCGAAGATGAAGACGACGAGGAGACCGACGACCGCGGCCCCCGCGCCGGCTGCGCGAAGGGACTCTTCCGAGCGCGCGCCGCCGAACGAGAGCGCGCCGCCGAGCGCCGACAGGAGGCCGGCGAGGAGGAGCACGAAGACCACCGTTCCCGCGAGCCCCGTCTCCGCGAGGGTCCCGAGGTAGAGGGACGGCGGGTGATCGGTGAACGAGGCCTCCGTCCCGAGGAGGTCGTGGGCGGCGTCGGGGAAGCGGGAGCGGAACGTCCCGAGGCCGCTGCCGGTGACCGGGTGCTCGCGCGCGAGGGCGAGGGCCCCCTCGTAGAGCAGGAGCCGCTGCGGCTCGCCGAGCGTCGGCGCCTCCTTCCTCCCGAACGAGTCCGAGATCCGCGCGAGGAGGGCGCTCCGCCCCCCCTGCCCCGTGGGCCACGCGAGCGCGGCTCCGAACGCGAGGGCGACGAGGATCGCGAGCGTTCCCGCCGAAAGGGCGACGCGGCGCCTCACGCCCGGCCTCTGTCCGGCGAGGGCGTGCGTCGCGGCCCAGAGCACGAGGACGACGACCGAGACGAGAGCGCCGATGAAGCCGCCCCGCGAGCCGGCGTCCGCGAGGAGGACGAGGAGGCCGGCGGCGCCGACACCCGCGGCCACCCGGCGCGGCCACCCGCCCGAGACGACGAGCGCGAGGCACGGGGCGAGGAGGAGGGCCGCGCCGACTCCGGCGGCGGACGGGTCCGTGAAGGTGGCCTGCGCGCGCCCCCAGGTCTCCCAGTGGGCCGCGCGCAGGTGCGGGAGGAGTCCGGCCTTCTGGAGGAGCGCCGTCCCGCCCGCGGCGACCGCGGCGACGACGAGGGCCGCGTCCACGAGCCGCGCGCCGCGTCGATCCCGTCCGACCCGCACGCCGAGCGCGTGGAAGCCTGCGGCGAGGAAGAGGGCGGCGAGCATCGCGACGCTCCCGGCCATGGCCTGCTCCGCGTCGAGCCCGAGCCGGTTCACGACGCGCGGCGACGGGACGTCCCGGACGAGGAGGTAGGCCGTGCGCGCGAGGACGACCGCGGAGAGGACGGAGACCGCCGAGACCGACGCGAAGGCACGCCAGAGCGGCGTCAGGCCGTGGCGGGCCGGCGGCCGCTCGAGGTCGTAGATCGAGCGAAGGGCGGCGCCGGCGAGGTAGGCCGCGAGCGGCACCGGCGCGACGACGGCCGGATGGGAGAGGCCGAACGCCAGGGACGAGACGCCCGACACCGCGACCGCGAGCCCCGCGACCGGGAGCGACCGGAGCGGGGCGAGGACGGCCGTCGCGAAGAGGAAGACCGAAGCGCTCCAGACCGCCGTCCGCAGGAGCGGGAGCGGCGGCAGGAGGACGACCGAGCAGAGAACCGCGAGGACGATCCAGCCGAGAAAGGCGAGGACCCCGGCGACGGGGCTCGGGCGGTTCACGGGAGCGCCTCCGTCGCCGGACGCAGGGGCGGCCGGGCGAGCTGCAGGGCGAGGACGCGACGGTCGCCGCGCCCCTCCCCCGCCGGCGAGAAACCGCGGCTCGCCTCGACGACGAGGAGACCGCCGCGCGCCGGGGCGTTGCCGGGCCGAAGGGGACCGCGCTCCACGACGACATCCTGCCACGCGCGGCCCGTGACGGAGACCTTCCGGAGCGGCCCGCCGTCGAGGCGGAGCGCGGCCACGATCGGTCGCCGCCCGAGCCCCTCCTGCATCCCTCGCAGCCGCACGCTCAGGCGCTCGCCGTCGGGGACCTCCACCGGGACGAGCGCGCGCGGACCGACCCAGAAGTAGGGCCTCTCCGCTCCCTCGGCCGACCACTCGCCCGCGCCCCAGCGCCCCCGCTCCTCGACCGGACGGGAGAAGAGGACGCAGCCGCCCCAGACGGCGAGCGTCGCGAGCGCGAGGGCTCCCGCCCGGCGGAAGCGCTCCTCCGAGGTCGGGGCGGCCGTCGCCCCCGGGAGGAGCGCCGCCGCGCCCCAGAAGAGGAGCTGGAGCTCCGGAAGGAGCCAGGGATGCGACGCGACACCGGTCGCCGCGAACGCGAGGAGGCCGGGAGCGAGCGCGGCAGCGGGCGAGGCCGACGCGGTCCCGCTCGCGAGCGAGCGTCCGACGAGGAGGGCGAGCGGGACGAAAGGCAGGAGGACGAGAAGCCCGCCCGGGACTCCGTTCTCCGCGACCGCCTGGAGGTAGTAGTTGTGGAGGTTCTCGGCGCGGACCGGGAACGCCGGGTCGCAGAAGTCGCCGAAGCGCGCCGGCACACGCCCCGGGCCGATGCCGGCGACGGGGTGCTCGGCGACCATCCGCGCGCCCGCCGTCCAGAACCCGAGGCGTCCCGCCCGGACCGCCTTCAGCGCCGCCTCCGGCTCGAGGAGCGTCGCGGCGCGCCGGCGGAGGAGCGCTCCGACGTCGCCCGGCCACGCCGCTACGCTGGCGACCGCGAGGCCGGCCGCGAGGCCGGCCCCGAGGAGGAGCCGCCGGCTCCCGCCGCGCGCCTCCTTTCGCCGCGCGTGAAGCGCCCCGAGAAGGGTCGCGCCTCCCGCGAGGAGCGCCGCGACCCACGCCGTTCGCGAGCCGGAGAGGAGGAGGCCCGCGAGGAGGAGAGCCGTCGCGAGGCCCCACGCGAACCGGCGCGCGCCGCGCGCCGCGTACGCGAGCGCGAGCGCCGGGAAGAGCCCCAGGGCCATGGCGGCGCCGGTCGCGTTGTAGTCGGGCAGGGTCGCGGGAACCCGGAGTCCGCCCGAGATCGCCTCGTAGTGCGGAGGGCTCCAGAGCTTCAGCCCCGTCGCGGCCTCGATCACGGCGAACGCCCCGACGAGGGAGAGCCCCGCGACGAGCGCTGCGAGCGGCGCCCCCTCTCCGCGGGCCGCGGCGACGCGACGGAAGAGGACGAAACCGAGCAGGCCGCAGGCGTGGACGAGCGCCGTTCGGAGCGGCGCCGCGGCGTGGCCGCTCCCAGCCGAAAAGAAGGAGCTCGCGAGCTCCCGCGCCGCCACGGGAAGCTCGGCCGGCGCGACGGCCGCGAGCGTCGCCGCGATCGCGCCGGCCACCATCGCCGCCGTCGAGATCGCGAGGGTCCGGGGGAGCGGCGCGGAGAGGTCCGCAGACCCTCCACGAAGGAGCGCCGCCGCCGCGAGGAGAAGGAGGACGAGCTCGGCGGGCGCCACCCACGGCCCGGCGAAAAGGTTCCCGAGGATCGGCAGGAGCGGGAGCGCCGCGGCCGAAAGGAGCACCGCGACGTTCGGCCTCGCGAGCGCGGCGCCCAGGACGACGGCCGCGAAGACGAGAAGGAGGATGGGGTCCGGCTGCCAGGGGATCCGGAGCGCCGCGAACGCGAGCACCAGGAGAGCCAGCGCGAGCGAGGCCCGCGCCGCGAAGGCCGCGAGCGGGAGAAGGCGCCCGCGGCGCCCGTCCACTACGCCCCCGCGTCCTGGAGCGGCGTGACCGACGGCGGTCCGCCGGCCCGGGCGCGGATCGCCTCGAGGGCCGCCGCCGCGGCCGTCAGCGTCGTCAGGCACGGGATGTCCCGCTCGAGCGCGTTCCGTCGGATCGCCACCTCGTCGTAGAACGACTCCTTCCCGAGGGGAGTGTTCACGACGAGCTGGATCTCCCCGTTGATCATCCGGTCGACGACGTTCGGACGCCCCTCGTTCACCTTCAGGACCGGAGTCGCGTCGAGCCCCGCCGCGTGGAGGTACGCCGCCGTGCCACCCGTCGCCGAGAGACGGAAGCCGAGCGCGGCCAGCTCGCGTGCGATCGGGAGGAGCCCCTCCTTGTCGCCGTCGTGGACCGAGCAGAAGACGGTGCCCGCCTCCGGCAGGCGGACCCCCGCGCCGCCCGCGGCTTTCAGGAACGCGAGGCCGAAGCTCCGGTCGCGCCCCATCACCTCGCCCGTCGAGCGCATCTCGGGGCCGAGGATCGTGTCCACCCCCTCGAAGCGCCGGAACGGGAAGACCGGCGCCTTTATCGAGACGCCGGGGACCGGCGGCTCCTTCGTCAGGCCGACCTCCTCGAGCGTCTGCCCCAGGCAGAGGCGCGCGGCGATCCGCGCGAGCGGGACGCCCGTCGCCTTCGCGACGAACGGGACGGTTCGGGACGCGCGAGGGTTCACCTCGAGGACGTGGAGCTTCCCCTCGCGGATCGCGAACTGGACGTTCATCAGGCCGACGACGCCGAGCGCTCTCCCCAGGCGTCGCGTCGCCTCGCGGATCTCTCCGAGCGCCTCGCGCGGCACGCGCCGGTAGGGCGGGATGACGGCGTACGAATCGCCCGAGTGGATCCCCGCCTCTTCGATGTGCTGCATGACGCCCGCGACGACGACGTCCTTCCCGTCGCCGACGGCGTCGACGTCCAGCTCGAAGGCGTCCTCGAGGAAACGGTCGAGGAGGACGGGGCGGCCCGGGAAGGCCTCGAGGGCCTCCTCGAGGACGCCGCGGAGCGCCGACTCGTCGTAGACGATCCGCATCGCGCGGCCGCCGAGGACGTAGCTCGGGCGGACGAGGAGCGGGAAGCCGAGCTTCGCGCCGGCTGCAAGCCCATCGGCCACGTCGCGCGCCGTCCCCCACGGCGGCGCCGCGAGCCCCGTCTCGGCGAGGAGCGCGCCGAAACGCTCACGGTCCTCGGCGCGGTCGATCGCGTCGGGGGAGGTGCCGAGGATCGGAACCCCGGCCTCCTGGAGCGGGTGGGCGAGCTTCAGCGGCGTCTGCCCGCCGAACTGGACGAGGACGCCGACCGGCTTCTCCTTGTCGATCACCGCCATCACGTCCTCGAACGTGAGCGGCTCGAAGTAGAGGCGGTCCGAGGTGTCGTAGTCGGTCGAGACGGTCTCGGGGTTGCAGTTCACCATCACCGACTCGTAGCCGGCCTCCGAGATCGCCCGCGCCGCGTGGACGCAGCAGTAGTCGAACTCCAACCCCTGCCCGATCCGGTTCGGCCCCGAGCCGAGGACGACGACCTTCCTCTTCTTCGTCGGCGCCGCCTCGCACTCCGTCTCGTAGCAGGAGTAGAGGTACGGCGTCGTCGACTCGAACTCGGCGGCGCAGGTGTCGACGCGCGAGAAGACGGGCGTGACGCCCGCGGCGAGGCGCGCGTTCCGCGCCGCGCCGGCCAGGCCTCCGGAGAGGCGGTCGAGGTCCTCGTCGGAGAACCCCATCCGCTTCGCCCGCCGGATGAGTCCGGGCGACGCGAGCGTCTCGGCCCCGGCCGCCTTCAGCTCGGCCTCGAGGGCGATCACCTCGCGGAAGCGGTCGAGGAACCAGGGGTCGATCGCCGTCACGTCGTACAGGAACTCGACCGAGGCCCCGGAGCGGAGCGCGTCGAGGACGGCGTGGACCCTGTCGGGGCGCGGCACGCGGAGCGCCTCGGCGCGCGGCATCGACGGGGCGGCCGCGGAGGTCCAGCCGCCGCGCCCCGCCTCGAGCGAGCGGAGCGCCTTTCCGAACGCCTCCGGGAAGGTCCGCCCGAGCGCCATCACCTCCCCCACCGACTTCATCTGGACGCCGAGGACGTCGGAGGCGCCCGGGAACTTCTCGAACGCGAACCGCGGGATCTTGACGACGACGTAGTCGAGCGACGGCTCGAAGCAGGCGGGGGTCTTCTTCGTGATGTCGTTCGGCAGCTCGTCGAGCCGGTACCCGACGGCGAGGAGCGCCGCGATCTTCGCGATCGGGAAGCCGGTCGCCTTCGAGGCGAGGGCCGACGAGCGCGAGACGCGCGGGTTCATCTCGATGACGATCCGCCTCCCCGTCCTCGGGTTCACGGCGAACTGGATGTTCGAGCCTCCCGTCGCCACCCCGACCGTCCGGATGACGGTCTTCGCGTCGTCGCGCATCGCCTGGTACTCGGCGTCGGTGAGCGTCATCTGCGGCGCCACCGTGATCGAGTCGCCCGTGTGGACCCCCATCGGGTCGAGGTTCTCGATGGAGCAGACGACGACGCAGGTGTCGGCCACGTCGCGCATCAGCTCGAGCTCGTACTCCTTCCAGCCGAGGACCGACTCCTCCACGAGGACTTCGCGGACGGGCGAGAGGAGGAGCCCGCGCTTGACGATCGACTCGAAGTCGTCGGCGTTGAAGGCGATGCCGCCTCCCGTCCCGCCGAGCGTGAAGGAGGGGCGGACGATGACCGGGAAGCCGAACGGCTGCGCGATCTCGCGCGCCTCGTCCACGTTGCGGGCGATCCCCGAGCGCAGGACGTCGACTCCCGCCGCCTGCATCGCCTCCTTGAAGAGGAGCCTGTCCTCGCCGAGCTTCACGGACCGGGCCGAAGCCCCGAGGAGCTCGACGCCGTACCGCTCGAGGACCCCTTCGTCGTGGAGCGCCATCGCGAGGTTCAGCGCCGTCTGCCCCCCGACGGTCGGCAGGAGGGCGTCGGGGCGCTCCTTCGCGATCACCCGCTCGACCGTCGGGAGGTCGAGCGGCTCGACGTACGTCGCGTCGGCGAACTCGGGGTCCGTCATGATCGTGGCGGGGTTCGAGTTCACGAGGACGACGCGGTACCCCTCCCGCCGGAGGGCCCGGCAGGCCTGCGTGCCGGAGTAGTCGAACTCGCACGCCTGCCCGATGACGATGGGACCGGACCCGAGGACCAGGATCGACTTCAGGTCGGCTCTCTTCGGCACGGGGCGGAGTCTAAGGGAACGCCGCGAAGCGGGCGGGGAAGAGGTCGGGCGGAAACGTCCTCTTGACGGCGCGGCTCCCGTTTCGGGATGATCACTCGTCGACCCCAGCCCCGGAAGTCCGTTCTCCCGAGCCTCCCCGGAGGTCCATGAAGCTCCCCGAAGGCCTCAGCTTCGACCACGTGCCCGAGCTCGAGCTGCTCTGGGCGGAGCTGTCGGAGATGCGCCTCGTCCTCGGCTCGCTCCCCCTCCTCGTCTGCTCCGTGGACGCCGAGGGCCTGTTCGCGTTCTGGAACGGCGAGTGCGAACGGGTCACGGGCTACACAGCCCGGGACGTCATTCGAAGCCCCGGCGCGGTCGACCTGCTCTTCCCCGACGCGCGGGAGAAGGCCCGGATGTGCGAGCTCTGGAGGGAGTCCCGGCAGGGCTTCCGGAACGTCGAGGTCGACCTGACGACGAAGGCCGGGGCGGTCCGGACGGTCGCCTGGTCGACGCTCGCCGCCTCCGGCCCGACCGAGGACCGGGACTTCTGGGCCGTCGGCGTCGACCGGACCGACGCGCGGCGGAACGAGCAGGTCCTCACGCTCGTCGCCGAGGTCAACGCCCGTCTCCTCGCCCGGGAGCCGCTCCCCGAGATCCACGCCTTCGTCTGCCGGACCGTCGCCGAGGTCTTCCGCTTCGGGCTCGTCTGCATCGGGCAGCGCCAGGCCGACGGCACCGTCCGGATGAGCGGCCTCGCCGGCGCGCACGCCCCGGAGGCGTCCGCTCACGAGATCCGCTGGGACCGCCCGTCCCCCCGGGGAGGAATCACCGGCGCCGCGATCCGGACCGGCCTCGTCCAGCGGGCCGAGTCGGAGAACGGCGACGGCTTCGGCAGCACCTGGCGGAACCGCTCGGCCGGCCGGCGGATCGGCGCCTCCATCGCCCTCCCGCTCGTCGCCGGCGGAACCGCCGTCGGCGCGCTCACGGTCCACGCTCCCAACGCAAACGCGTTCGACCCGCGCACCGTCGACCTCCTCCTCCGGCTCACGCAGCAGATCTCGCTCTCCTTCGACCACGCAGCCGGCCTGACCGAGATCCGCCTCCAGTCGCTCGCTCTCGACGCGGTCCACCACTCCGTCGTCATCACGGCCCCCGACGGGACGATCGAGTGGGTCAACCCCGCGTTCACGGAGATGACCGGCTTCGCGCGCGAGGAGGCCGTCGGGCGGACGCCGCGGATCCAGTCCTCGGGCCGTCACGAGAAGGCCTTCTTCGAGGACCTCTGGCAGACGATCCTCTCGGGGCGCACCTGGGAGGGAGAGACGACGAACTGCCGAAAGGACGGCTCCGTCTACGTCGAGGACCAGACGATCACCCCCGTCCGGGACGAGAGCGGGAAGATCGCCCACTTCGTCTCCGTGAAGAGGGACATCACGGAGCGGAAGCGATACGAGGAGGCGATCGTCCACCTCTCGCGGCACGACCCGCTCACCGACCTCCCGAATCGCCGCGTCGTCGCCGAAGACCTCGTCCGGCTCCTGGCGCGCGCCGAACGCGGCCTCCCCTCCGCCCTCCTCCTCGTCGACCTCGACAACTTCAAGGAGGTCAACGACTGCGCGGGCCACGCCTCGGGCGATTCGCTCCTCCGCGCGTTCGCCCGGCTCTTCCTCGACGCGGTCCGGCCGGGGGACCTCGTCGGGCGGGTCGGCGGGGACGAGTTCGCGATCCTCCTGGAGGGGGCCGGGGCCGAGGAGGCACGCGCCGTCGCCGAACGGGTCCGCGACCGCGCTGCGGCCCTCGCGATCCCCGAGGGCTACTCCGGCCCCCCCGTCGGCGTGAGCATCGGCATCGCCCTCGTGGCGGGCCACGTGCAGCCCGCCGACGTCCTCGCGACCGCCGACGCGGCCCTCTACGACGCGAAATCCGGGGGGAAGGGGCGCGTCTCCCTCAGGACCCGGCCCGCCCCGCCGCGCAGCGGGAGCTGGAAGGCCTGACGGCCTTGCCGCCTCAGCGGGCCGCGCCGCCGGCCGGGAGGAGGACCGCCCCGGTGAAGATCCGGCCGGCCCGCTCGCCGTCGCGACGGTAGGAACAGAAGCGGACCGGCGGCCCGAACGTGCAGAGAGCCGGGCGGACGATCCTTTCCGGCCGCACCCCGCGCGAGAGGAGCGCGGCCTCGTTGCAGGCGGCGACGTCGAGGTAGCTGCGGTCGCCTCGGCCCGGGACGACCGCGCCGGACGGGAGCGCCCCGTCGAGCGCCGCCAGGACCTCGGGCCCGACCTCGTAGCGGTCCCGCGAGATCGACGGGCCGAACAGCGCCCACGCGCGGTCCGCCCGCCCTCCGCGCGCCTCGAGCGCGTCGAGCGCCGCCTCGACGACGCGGGCGGCCGTCCCCCGCCACCCGGCGTGCGCCGCAGCGAGAACGCCCGCCTCGAGGTCGGCGAGGACGATCGGGACGCAGTCCGCCGTCACGACGGCGACGACGAGGCCGCGCTCCGTCGTGACGATCGCGTCGGCCGCGCCGGCGACGGCGACCTCGCCCGGCACGATCCCCCGCGCCTCCGCGACCGCGGCGCCGTGGACCTGCTTCAGGCGCGCCACGGGCGCTGCCGGGACGCCGAGCAGCCCGGCGAAGCGCCGTGCCCCGTCGTCGGCCGGGAGATCGTCGGGCACCAGGTCGAGCGTCGTGAACCCCGCCGAGATCCCGGGCGGCAGCCCCTCGAAGAGCGTCCCGCCCCCGGGTGGCCAGCGGAGCGCGCTCACAGGAGCCACGCCACGGCGAAGACGCCGACCATCGCGAGGAGCAGGGCGATCTTCGCGGCGCTCCCGAGGACGATGCCGAGCCACGTCCCGAGGCCCGCCCGGCCCGCCTGCCGCACGTCCCTTCGCGCGACGTACTCCCCGAGCGCTGCACCGAGGAACGGGCCGACGAGGACGCCGACGAAGCCGAAGAAGAGCCCCGCTACCGTCCCGACGGCGGCGCCGACGAGCGCGAGCGGGCTCGCGCCGACCCGCTTCGCCCCGAGCGCCGTCGCGGCGAAGTCGACGACGAACGTGAGCGCCGTCAGGAGGCCGATGACGACGAGCGGGAACCAGCCGACCTTCGTGAAGTCGTCGATGAAGGCCCCGAGGAAGAGCCCGCCGAAGACGAGCGGCGCGCCCGGGATCGCCGGCAGGACGGCCCCCGCGATCCCGGCGAGGACGAGGAGGAGGGCCAGGACCCAGAGGGCGGCGTCGGGCACGAAGCGCAGGATAGCAAGGGGCCTCCGCTGCGCCGCAACGGCTGCGGCGCAGCGTTGACGCGCCGCAGCCGCCCCGTATAGAAGGCGTCCATGACGACCGCACGCGACCTCCTCTCCCGGAAGAAGTCCGCCGCGGTGATCACCGTGGCGCCGGACGCCACCGTCAAGGATGCCGCCCACCTCATGCACGAGCACCGGATCGGCGCGCTCGTCGTGGCGGAGGGAGCGACGATCCGCGGGATCTTCACCGAGCGCGACGTCCTCTGGCGCGTCGT
>CAYVPO010000020.1:1499-30102 GCA_964453825.1 uncultured Holophagales bacterium | reverse complement strand
CATGAAGCTCTTCCTGAAGGGCGACCGCTGCTTCACGAACAAGTGCGCCATCGAGCGCCGCAACTTCCCGCCGGGCCAGCACGGGAAGCGGCGCTCCAAGATCCTCGGCTACGGCATCCAGCTCCGCGAGAAGCAGAAGCTGAAGAGGTTCTACGGGCTCCTCGAGACGCAGTTCCGCCTCACGTTCGAGAAGGCCGAGCGGATGCGCGGCGTCACGGGCGAGAACCTCCTCTCCCTCCTCGAGCGCCGGCTCGACAACGTCGTCCACAGGCTCGGCTTCGCCGCCTCCCGGCAGCAGGCCCGCCAGCTCGTCCGGCACGGCCACGTCGCGGTGAACGGCCGCAAAGTCGACGTTCCGAGCTTCGTCGTCGGGCCGGGGGCCGTCGTCTCCATCAAGGAGAAGAGCCGCCAGAACCCGGGCGTCGTCGCGGCGGTCGACTCGGCCAAGGGACGCGGCGTCCCGGAGTGGCTCGACCTCGACTCCACCGAGTTCAAGGGGACCGTCAAGTCGCTCCCGCGGCGCGAGGACGTCTCCCTCCAGGTCAACGAGAAGCTCATCGTCGAGCTCTACAGCAAGTGACGGGCGGGGACCCGAGGAGAAGCGAACGATGATGTGGAAGGGCTTCCAGCGACCGAACCGCCTCGAGGTGGACGAGGAGTCGGGGAACTACGGCCGCTTCACCGCCCAGCCGCTCGAGCGCGGCTGGGGGACGACGGTCGGCAACGCGCTCCGGCGCGTCCTCCTTTCGTCGATCGAGGGGGCGGCCATCACCGCCGTCAAGATCGACGGCGTCGAGCACGAGTTCACGGCGATGCCGGGCGTCGTCGAGGACGTCACGGACGTCATCCTGAACCTCAAGAGCCTCGCCATCCGGATGCACGACGACGGCCCCCGGATGCTCGTCCTCGACGCGAAGTCGAAGGGCGTGGTGACGGCCGACGCGTTCGAGGACGACGCCCAGGTCGAGATCCTGAACCCGGAGGCGACCGTCGCGACGCTCGCCGACGGCGGCCGCCTGCGCCTCGAGGCGACGGTCACGAAGGGACGCGGCTACGTCCCGGCCGACCGGAACTTCGACGCCGAAGCGCCGATCGGGACGATCCCGCTCGACTCCGCCCACTCGCCGGTCCGCCGCGTGAACTACCACGTCGAGGCCGCGCGCGTCGGCCAGGCGACCGACTACGACAAGCTCGTCCTCGAGGTCTGGACGAACGGCACGCTCACGCCGCGGGACGCGGTCGGACTCGCCGCCGTCCTCCTGCGGGAGCACCTCCACATCTTCGTCAACCTCGAGACGGAGGAAGGCGCCGCCGCGAGCGGGCCCGAGATCTCGCCGAGCGAGCTCGACGCCCTCCTCGACCAGAACGTCGAAGAGCTGGAGCTCTCGGTCCGCAGCGCGAACTGCCTGAAGAACGCCGGCATCCGGACGCTTCGGGAGCTCGTGCAGAAGACCGAGAAGGAGATGCTCGAGACGAAGAACTTCGGGCGGAAGAGCCTGAACGAGATCAAGGAGATCCTGCGCGAGAAGGGGCTCGCCTTCGGCATGAAGCTGGAGACCCCGACGGGCGCGGGACGCTGAGGACCTGACCGATGCAGCACAACCGGGCCGGACGCAAGCTGGGGCGGACCAGCGCGCACCGGAAAGCACTTTTCCGCAACCAGCTCGACTCGCTCTTCCTCCACGAGCGGATCCAGACGACGATCTCGAAGGCGAAGGAGCTCCGTCCGCTCGCCGAGAAGCTCGTCACGCTCGCCCGGCGCGGCGGCCTCCACGCGCGCCGCCTCGCCCTCCGGGACATCAGCCAGGAAGCCGCGAAGAGGCTCTTCGACGAGATCGCACCGCGCTTCGCGACGCGCCCCGGCGGCTACACCCGGATCCTCAAGCTCGGCCAGCGGCCGGGCGACGCGGCCGAGAAGGCGATCATCGAGTTCGTCGACTTCGACTTCGCGCAGCGGCGCGCCGAGAAGAAGGCCGCCGAGAAGGCCGTCACCGAGAAGAAGGAGTCGCTCCTCGAGAAGGCGCGGCGCCTCGTCACCGGCAAGGGCGGCGAGAAGGAAACCGGCGCGAAGGCCGACGAGTCGGCCGAGCCGGCGAAGGCCGACGAGAAGAAGGCCGGAGACAAGAAGGCGAAGGCGCCGAAGGCGGCGAAGGCCCCGAAGTCGGCCGCCCCGAAGGCTCCGAAGCAGAAGGCCGAGAAGAAGGGGGGCTCGACTCCCCGGACGCCCCGCAAGGCGGGCGGCGCCTAGCAGGTCCCGCGCTCCCCGGGAGCCCTCCGCCGCCCGGCGGGGGGCTCCCGATCCGCGGCCCTCAGCGGCCGCCGAGAAGCAGGACGACTGCGACGGCCTCCCGCGTCCCGTGCGTGATCGAGACGTGGGCGCCGACGACCCCGAGCGCGTCGGCCCTCTCCCGGGCGCGACCGGTCAGGACGAGGCGGGGAGGTCCCTCCGGTCCGCGCGCCACCGCGATCTCCCGGAACGCCACACCCTGCATCCCGGTGCCGAGCGCCTTCATCGCCGCTTCCTTGGCGGCGAAGAGGCCGGCGACGTGCTCGCCGATGCGCCGGGAGGCGAGAGGCCGGCGGACTTCGCCCGGGACGCAGACCCTCTCCAGGAACCGGGAGCCGTGCCGCGCGAGCGCAGCCTCGATGCGCGCGATTTCGCAGAGGTCGACCCCGAGGCCCAGCACGGCCTCGCCGTGGGGATACGCGTGCGCGGCGAGCGCCGACCGAAGGTTCGTCGTCACGCAGACCTTTCCGGGCGCCCGAGCAGGACGCGCGCCGCGAGGACGAGGTGAAGGACGCCGAGCCCGGCGACGAAGCCCCGGAAGGAGGGGGCTGCGAGGAGCGGCTCGATCGAGGAAGGAGAGGGGAGGACGACCCGCCTCGTCCAGATCGTGCTCCAGGGGGCGAAGAGGAGCAACAGCCCGGCCTCCAGGAAGTAGAGGCCGAGGACGAGCTGCAGGAACCGGCTGCCCCGTGTCTCGCTCACCCGGGCATTCTAGAGGGCGAAGGAACGCGGGCGCCGCCGGGGGGCGGCGCCCGCGGGCCGAATCGTCGAGCCGGGCCGGATCAGCCGCGCGGCGAGGCGCTGCGGCGGGAGGAGTCGCCGGAACGAGCCGGCGGCGGGCTGGAAGGACGCGAGGAGGACGACGGAGCGGAGGAGCGGGACGGGGCGCTCGTCTGGGGCGCCGGCGCCGACCGGGGCATCGAGGACGAGCGGGACGGAGGCGCCTCGTAGCGCGGCGCGGGGGCCGAACGCGAGGGGGACGAGGGGCGGGAGGGCGCCTCGTAGCCTCGGGATGGGGTCTCGTAGGAGCGGGACGGGGGCGCTTCGTAGCGCGGCGCGGGGGCCGAGCGCGACGGAGACGAGGGGCGCGAAGGCGTGTCGTAGCCTCGCGAGGGGGTCTCGTAGGAACGGGAGGGCGTCTCGGTCCGCGGAGCGGGCGCCGAGCGTGGCGTGTCGTTGCCGCGCCATCCCTCGTCCGCGCGCGGCGCCGGGGCGCTCCTGCGGGGCGACGGGGCGGGCTCGGCGTCCCGGGTGCGGGCGGGCGCTTCTCCGCCGCGGGAGGGCTCGGTCACGCGCCACGGCTCGGAACGCGGGGCGGTCTCGCGCGTACCGGTCCGCGCGGGCGTCTCGGGAGATTCGGCCGGAGGGGCGGCCCTCCGGGCGGGGACGTCGAACGAGCGTGACGGGGTCGTGCCGGAGCGGGTCTCGCTGCCGGGGGAACGCCAGCCGTCGTCTCCGCGAACCTCGCGGTTCCCGAAGCCGCCGCGCAGCGGAGGCTCGGCGTCGTTCCGGGTCGAGCCGCTCGTTTCGCCGGTGCGGGTTCCGGCGTCCCGCCAGCCCTCTCCGGAGCGGCGGGAGGGGCCGGTCGCGGGGGCCGTGGCCTCGGTCGTCCGCGACGGCGTGTTCGAGGCGCCGAGACCCCGCTCGCTTCCGCGCGAAGGCGCCGGTGCGCCGGCCGCCGAGGAGCCGACCGAACGGCGGGGCGCGGCGACCTGGTCGGCGGGAACGGGGCGATAGGAGGGGTCCTCTCCGGCGGTCACGTAGGCCCGCCGAAGGCCCTCGGCCTGGGTCGCGCCGAGAGTCCCCTCGCGCCTGAGGACCGGCGTGAGGTCGTCGAGTCCGCCTCCCCCGCGGGGAGCGGCGTCGAGCGTGAGGGGAACGCGGCGGACCGCTTCCTGGACGATTGGCGTCACGGAGCCGCCGCGGCCGCGCTCGATCCGGAGGGGGGTCGTGGCGACGAGGCCCCGCTCGCCGGGCTGGAAGCGCACCGACTCGTGCCCGAGAACGTCGCGACGGGCGTCGAAGCGCGAGCCGAGGCGATTGACGGAGGTGTAGCTCCAGCCGCGAGGGTCGATCCGCGCGAGGTCGATCCGGCCGCGCAGGTGAGGGTAGGCGTGCGTCCAGCGCTCAGCCCCGCGGTAGTTCCGGCTGGAGCGGTTCCAGTACGAACCGTAGTAGCCGCCGTAGTAGCCGATCGGGCACCAGCCGACCCACGACGGGGTGTAGGACCAGTAGACCCAGGCGGGGGAGTAGCGGATGCCGGGCGTCCAGTACCAGCCGAAGCCGACGTCCCAGCCCCAGGAGCCGTAGTGGTAGGGGAGCCAACCCCAGGGCTCGTAGGAGACCCAGGTCAGGCCGACGGGGGACCAGCGCCAGTAGCCGTCCGTGTAGGGGCGCCAGCCGACGGAGACGGTGGGGCGCCACGCTCGGGAGCCGCCGACCGTGATCCAGGAGCCGTGGCGGTCGAAATCGGCGACGGCGTAGTCGTACTCGTATCCGGCGACGACGTCCTCGGACGTCGAACGGCTTCCGGAGAAGGAACGGCGGTCGGAGACGAACGCGGCGAAGCGGTCGCGCGGCTCACCGAGCGCGTCGACCTCGAGCTCGGAGTCCCCGGAGACGTATGCGTACTGCCCGGCCCGGAGCGTGGCCCGCCCGGAGCGGGCGGCAACCTCCGCGCGGCCGGAGACGACGTAGACCTCGGTCCCGCGGCGGCCCGTTTCGACCCGGAGGAGGCCCTTGTCGGGGAAGAGGACCGTCACGTCGGCGGTGTCGATCCGGGTCGCCTCTTCGCGGGAGGTCGACCAGCGGTGCTCGAGGTGGATCGCGCCGCGGTCGAGGAAGATCGCGTTCCGGTCGTCCTCGGACTCGTAGGTACGGGCGAGCCGGTCGAAGCGGAGGTCGGTGCCGACGTCGATCCGCAGGATGTTCCCGTCCGCGAGGATCGCCTCGGCCCGGGAGGTCGAGCCGGTCGACACGCGATCGCCGACGAGGATCGGCGTGTTCGGACGGGCCGTCGAGTCGTCCTCGGCGCTCGAGACGAGCGTGACCTCGGAGCCGACCCAGGAAAGGTACGAGTACCCCTCGCGCTGCGCGAGGGCCGGGACGGCCGACAGGAGGAAGGCGATTGCGAGCGCGGGTCGAAGGATTCTGGTGGTCATCGGAGTCATCCTCCCGTCCCGGTTGATGCGACTCGCGTGCCACGTCGGGAGTCCCCCCGGGGAGACGTTCCGCGGAAGTGCCTTGACCCGGGCGCCGCGTCAGGCCACCCTTGAGACGTGGTCTTCGAGTTCCTGAAGAAGAAGTTCCATTCGCTCACGTCCGACGCGGTCGCTGCGGCCGAGCCCCGACCGGAGGCCGGCGAAAGCTACGAGGAGCGCCGGGCGCGCGCCGAAGCCCTGCACGAAAAAGGGGAGACCGCGGAGGCCGTGGCCCTCCTGGAAGGGCTCGCGTCGGACCTCGCCGGCGAGGGGAGCTTCCCGCTGGCCGTCGCCGTCCGCCACCAGATCAGCTCCTGGGGGGCCGGCCCTCCGGCGACCCAGACGGCGGCGCGGGACGCCGAGGAGATGGCACGGAAGCGGGAGGAGACCGGGAGCGTCCGCGCCCGCGTTGCAGGCCAGCCGGGAGCGCCGATTCCCGAGGGGCTCGAGCGGTCCCGCTTCTTCGCCGAGATGACGAAGGAGGAGATCGCGGGGTTCATCGCCTCCACGGTTCGGCGGACGTTTCGCGAGGGGGAGGTCGTCCTCGAGCAGGGGAAGGCCGGACGCGACTTCTACATCGTCACCCGGGGAATCCTCCGCGTGGAGGCCACTGTGGCCGAGGGGAGGAGGCTCCGGATGGGGGTCCTCGTCGCCGGCGACGTCTTCGGGGAGGTCGCCTTCCTGACGGGCCGGCCGCGCACGGCGACGGTCCTGGCGGAGACCGCCGCGGAGTGTCTCGAGATCGGCGGCGACGCCTGGGACGGAGCCCTGGCAGGGCTCCCGCGGGTGAGGAAGCTCCTCGAGGAGGTCCATCAGGAGAGGGCCCGGTTCGCGGCGGACGCGATCGTCGAGGAGCTGCGGCGTAAGAGAGAGACGGGAGGAAAGGGCTGAATGGCCATCCGGGACATCGTCCGATACGGTGACGAGCGCCTCGTCGCGAAAAACGAGGACGTGATCGATTTCGAGGACCCGGCGCTCCAGGAGCTGATCCGCGACCTGTTCGAGACGGGGTGGGCCGCGCCCGGTCTCGGGATCGCCGCGCCTCAGATCGGCGTCAACAGGCGGGTCTGCGTCGTCGACCTCTCGGTCGGCAAGGACCCGTCCCAGAAGCTCGTCCTGATCAACCCGCGCGTCGTCGACGCCGAGGGGCTCGTAAGGGACGAGGAGGGGTGTCTCTCGTTCCCCGACATCGTCGAGATCGTCGAGAGACCGGAGGCGGTCGCCGTGGAGGCGTTCGACGAGAAGGGGGTCCGGCGCGTCCTCGAGGGAGCGGACCTCCTCGCGCGGGCGTTCTGCCACGAGATCGACCACCTCGACTCGCGGCTCTTCATCGAGCGGATGTCGAGCCTGAAGCGGGGCTTCGTTCTCCGCAAGGTGCTCAAGAGGCAGAAGCGCGGCGAGTGGTAGGGGGGCGCCGAAAGCGCCGCGGGGAGGCTCGTGGCGAGCCTCCCCGACCCACGCTCCGATCGAGGGGAGGCGCCGAAGGCGCCGCGGGGAGGCTCGTGGCGAGCCTCCCCGATCCATCAATGCCCTCGTAGCTCCTGGATGAGGTCGGCCCTGTGGAGCGTCCGTGCGAGGTGCCCTGCCAGAGCGACCAGGTGCTCGAGCTCGGTCGAGTCGCCCGGGACCGGTGGAAGGCCGCGGCGGTGCAGCCGAAGGGTGCCGAGGAGCTCCGAGCCGACCCAGAGCGGGGCGGAGACGACGAGCCAGTCGCCGGAGGAGTCCCGGGACTCTCCCGGGAGGCGCGGAGCCTTTTCGATGCGGGGGTCCTCGGAGAGCGCGAGGACCGCGAGGTACGACGGGGGCGCACCGTCCGGCCAGGCAGGCGACACCGCCGTCCGGGTCTCGGCCCGTCCGGGCTGGCGCGTGTGGAGCGTGACGCCGTCGGCCCCGAAGAGCGGGCCGATCCTCTCGAGGATCGTGACCAGGATCTGGGCCCGCTTCTCCTCTGTCCCGGCTTCCTCCGCCTCCAGCTTCTCGGTGATCTCCTGCTGCAGCTCGAGGAACCGGGTGCGCGCGCCGATCGTGTCGAGCAGGTGCTTCGTCCGGAGGGCGTTCTTCGTCCGGGCCTTCAGCTCGCGGGCCGAAAACGGTTTCGTGAGGTAGTCGTTCGCGAGCGCCTCGAATCCCTTGAGGAGGTCCTCTTCGTCCGTCCGGGCGGTGACGAAGAGGACCTGCGTGTCCGCCGTCTCCGGAAGGGTCTTGATGCGGCGGCAGACTTCGTACCCCGAGAGGTCGTCCATCTTCACGTCGAGGAGGACGACGTCGGGGGACCGCTGGGCCACCTTCGCGAGCGCCTCCGTGCCGGACAGCGCGAACTCGAAGTCGCAATCGAGCTCCTCGGCGATGTAGGAGGCGACCTCCGACTGGAAGGGATCGTCGTCGACGAGGAGGATGAGCGGGCGGGAAGAGCGTGGGCGGAACATCGGAACGGGCTTTATCCCTCGCGCGGGCGGGGGCGTCAAGGAGATTGCGATGGGCCCGTTCCCCGCAGAGAATCCGGGACCGTGAGCCTGCACCTTTTCGACACTGCGGCCCGTTCCCTGGTCGATTTCGAGCCACTCTTCCCCGGCCGGATCGGTCTCTACACCTGCGGCCCGACGGTCTACAACCGCGTCCACATCGGGAACCTCCGGACGTTCGTCTGGGAGGACGTGATGTGCCGGGCTTTCCGGAGCCTCGGCTTCTCGGTGACGCAGGTGATGAACCTGACGGACATCGACGACAAGACGATCCGCGGCGCGCTCGCCGAGGGGCTCCCGCTCCGCGAGTTCACCGACCGCCACATCGCGACGTTCTTCGAGGACCTGAAGACGCTCAACGTGATCCCGGCGGCGGTCTACCCGCGCGCGACGGACCACGTCCCCGAGATGGTCGAGATCGTGAAGAAGCTGACGGAGCGCGGCCACACCTACGAGAGCGACGGCTCCATCTGGTTCCGGATCGCCTCGTTCCCGTCGTACGGGAAGCTCTCGCGCGTCGACCTCTCCTCGATGAAGCGCGGCGCACGCGTCGCCGACGACGAGTACGAGAAGGAGGACGTCCGCGACTTCGCCGTCTGGAAGGGGGCGAAGGAGGGGGAGCCCGAGTCGGCGCTCTGGGAGACGGAGCTCGGGAAGGGGCGCCCCGGCTGGCACCTCGAGTGCTCCGCGATGGCGATGAAGTACCTCGGCGAGACGCTCGACATCCACACGGGGGCCGTCGACAACGTCTTCCCGCACCACGAGAACGAGGTCGCGCAGAGCGAAGGGGCGACGGGGAAGACGTTCGTCCGTTTCTGGCTCCACGCAGAGCACCTCATCGTCGACGGCGAGAAGATGGCGAAGTCGAAGGGGAACTTCTACACGCTCCCCGACGTTCTCTCGCGCGGCTTCTCGCCGCGCGCGGTCCGCTACCTCCTCCTCTCGGTGCCCTACCGCCAGAAGCTCAACTTCACGTTCGACGCCCTGCGGGGCGCCGTTTCGGCCCTCGAGCGGCTCGAGTCGCTCGAGGCGCGGCTCGGCGAGCGGGCCGGCGCGGCCGGGGCGGAGGGCGCCTCCGAGGCGTTCCGCGGACGCGTCGAGGAGGCGAGGCGCGCCGTGCGGGCCGCGTGGGAGGACGACCTCAACAGCGCGGCTGCCCTCGGCGCCCTCTTCGGGTTCGTGAAGGAGGCGAACACGGCGCTCGAAGGGAGGCAGCTCGACCCGGCCGACGCGGCGGCGGCGCGCGCCCTCCTCCGGGAGGTCGACGGCGTCCTCGGCGTCCTCGCTCCCGCGGAGGACGCCTCGCTCGAGGCCGAGGTCGAAGCGAAGATCGCCGCCCGGCAGGAAGCTCGGAAACGGCGCGACTTCGCCGCTTCCGACGCGATCCGCGACGAGCTCGCCGCCCGCGGGATCCTCCTCGAGGACACCCCTCAGGGGGTCCGCTGGCGGCGGAAGAGTTGACAGGCTCCGGGGCCTTCCCCCACTATCCGCCCCCGATGACGTTCGCCCCGGTCCTCTGGCACTGGCATCACTCATAGCGACGGCGAGCGCCACACGCTCGTCGGACGTGAGTCGTCCGAGGGCGCGGGATAGAGAAGCGGAACCGCAGAAACCCCCTCGGACGACCGAGGGGGTTTCGTTTTGGCTCTCACGGCGGAAAAGTCGCTCCTCATCGCTTCGGCCGGCCGGCCGACGAACGCGGCGCTTGCCGCGGCGGCGTCGCGCCTCGACCCGTGTCTCCCCGCGGTCGAACTCCGGCTCGACGCGCTCGAGGAAGAGGCCGACCTCCCGGCCCTCCGGCGGGCGTTCGCGGGGCGGACCCTCCTCGCGACGCTCCGCTCGCGGGCCGAGGGGGGGCGCTTCGACGGAACGGCCTCGGAGGCCGTCGCGGTCCTCGGCGCCGCGCTCGACGCCGGCTTCGACCTGGTCGACGTCGAGCTCGCGCTCGGCGGCGCCGGCCTCCTCGGCCTTCCGCGGCAGAAGGTCGTCGTCTCGTCCCACGACTTCGCCCGGACGCCGGACGACCTCGAGGAGCGCGCGGCACGGCTCGAGGCGACGGGAGCCCGTTTCGCCAAGCTCGTCGTGATGGCGACGGGCCTCGGCGACGCGCTGCGGCTCCTGCGGCTCCAGGCCGCGCGCGGGCGGGAAGGGCGCCTCTCAGCGTTCGCAATGGGGGAGGCCGGCCTCGTCACCCGCGCCCTCTCGCCGTACCTCGGCGCCTCCCTCTCCTTCGGCGCGGCCCTCGAGGACGAGACGACGGCGCCGGGACAGCTCCCGGCCGTCGACCTCCTCGACGTTTACGCCGTCGGGCGCCCCCGCCGGGTCGAGCGGCTCTACGCCCTCCTCGGCGGCCGGGTCTCGCACTCCCTCTCCCCGGCGATCCACAACGCCCGCTTCGAGCAGCTCGGCCTCCCGTCCCTCTACGTGCCGGTCGCGCTCTCTTCTCTTTCGGGAGAGCTCGGCCCGCTGCGCGAGGCGTGCGACGAGCTCGGCCTCCCGCTTCGCGGCGCCTCGGTGACCGTGCCGTTCAAGGAGGAGGCCGCCGCGATGGCGGGCGCGCCGGGCGAGGCGCGCAACACGCTCCTCTTCGGCCGGGGCGGCTCGGTCGCGTCCGCGAACACCGACCGCGAGGCGCTCCTCGCCGCGATCCCCGCGGCGCCGGAGGACGGAGCGGCCCTCGTCCTCGGAGCGGGCGGAGTGGCGCGCTCCGCTGTCGAGGCGCTCGTCGCGCGAGGCTGGCGGGTCGACGTGGCCGCCCGGACGGTCACGCGGGCGGCGGCGCTCGCGTCCTCGTGCGGTGCGCGCGCCGTCGCGAGCCCGACCGCCGCCGGGGCCGCCTATGCCGTCGTCGTGAACGCGACGCCGCTCGGCCTCGACGCCTCCGATCCGCTCCCGTGCCCCGGCACGCTCCTCGGCCCGGGCGTCCTCGCGATCGACGCGCCGTATCTTCTGGGAGGAACGGCTTTCGCCCGCCTCGCGCTCCGGCGCGGCGCCCGCCTCGTCGACGGCTTCACGCTCCTTCTCTCGCAGGCCGCGGGCCAGTCGGCCCTCTTCACGGATCGCGAGGTGAGCGCGGCCTCGCTCGCGGCGCGCCTCCCTTCCCGCTTCTCTTCGCTCTTCGAGGTCTCCCGATGAACATCCCCACCCCGAACCTGCCGCGGGGCGTCCAGGCCCTTCTCTTCGATTCCGCCGAGCGGAGGCGAAGGCTCGAGGACTCCGTCGTCCGCGTCCTCGCCGACGCCGGCTTCCGCGAGACGGTCCTTCCGGTCCTCGACTTCTCGGCCCCGTACGACGGCGTCACGGCCGAGGGGGACGAGCGGATCTACCGCTTCGTCGACCGCGGGGGAGAGCTCCTCGCGCTCCGCGCCGACTTCACGCCGATGGCGGCGCGTGTCGTCGCGCCGCGCCTCGCGGGGCTGCCGATGCCGGTGGCGCTCTTCTACCGCGGCGACGTCGTCCGGAACGAGCCGGCCGGCGTCGGCCGGCCTCGCGAGTTCGCCCAGGTCGGCGCGGAGCTCTACGGCGACGCCTCGTTCGAGGCCGACCTGCGGATGCTCCGGACGCTCCTCGGCGCGGCGGAAGGGGTCCCCGCGAAGCGGCTCGTCCTGACGCTCGGCTGGGCGGGCCTCCTGCCGGCGCTCCTCTCCGCCGTCGCCCCGGGCCTCGTCGCCCGCCGGAGGAGCACGCTCGACGCCGCCCTCGCCGACGCCCGCACGCGGCGTGTCGGGAGGCTCTCCGAGCGGCTTCGGGCGGCGGGCGCGACCCAGGCCGCGGCCGAAGAGGTCGGCGCGGCCCTTCTCGCGGGGTTCGACCCCGAGTCGTCCCTCTTCCGCCTCCCGGTTCTCGCCGAAGCCGCGCGCTCCCTCGCGGGCGCCGCGCGGGCCGCGCGGGAGAGCCGGCCGGAGCTCGAGGTCGTCGTCGACCTCGCAGGGGCTCCCGCCGCGCCCTACTACACGGGCCTGACGTTCGCGCTCGACGCGGCGGGAGGCGGCGGAAGCCTCGCCGCCGGCGGCCGGTACGACGGCCTGCTCGGCCGCTTCGGGCCCCCGGCGCCGGCCGTCGGATTCTGCGTCGGCCTCGAGGCGCTCGCCTCGGCCGTCGAGGCGGCGGAGGACGCGCCGGCCGCACCCCGTCCGTTCCGGATCGCGACGGGGAAGGGGCGCCTCCTCGGGAAGACGATCGAACTTCTCCGCGCCGCGGGGGTCGACTTCCCCGACGGGGACGGCCGGCGGCTCCTCCTCCCCGACCGGAGCGGCCGCTTCGAGCTCCTCCTGCTCAAGGACGACGACGTCCCGACGTACGTCGCGTTCGGCGGCGCCGACGCGGGCGTCGTCGGGAGCGACCGCATCGGTGAGTCGGGCGAGGAAGTCTTCGAGCCGCTCGAGCTGCCGTACGGCGCCTGCCGCCTGGCTCTCATCGGGCGCGCGGGAGAGGAGTTCCGGCCGAACGGGCGCCCCGTTCGCGTCGGGACGAAGTACCAGAGGCTCGCGGCGCGCTTTTTCGACGGCCGGAAGATCCCGCACGAGGTCGTGCCGCTCGCCGGCTCCGTCGAGCTCGCGGTCGCGCTGCGGCTGACCGACGTCGTCGTCGACCTGATCGAGACCGGTTCGACGATGGCCGCGCACGGCCTCGCCGAGATCGAGACGATCCTTCCGAGCCGGGCGACGTTCGTCGTCGGCCCGCGGGCGCTCGTCGAACGCCGCGCCGAGGTCGCCGCGCTCGTCACGCGCCTCGCGGCGAGCGTGGAGACCCCGTGCTGAAGGTCGCCGCCGCGAGCGGCCGCGAAGGGAAGGCGCTCCTCGCGCGCCTTTCCGCCCGCCGCTCCGCGCCCGACTTCGGAACGCTCCGCGAGGCGCTCCCGATCGTCGAGTCGGTCCTCGCGGGGGGCGCGCCCGCGCTCGCCCGCTTCGTCCGCGACCTCGACGGCGAGGCGATTCCCGCGAAGCGCCTCCTCGTCTCGCCGCCGCGGGAACGGGCCGTCGACCCGGACTTCGCCGCGGCCTTCCGCCTCGCGCGAAAGAGGCTCGAGGCGTATCACCGGCGGCAGCTGCCGAAGGGCTTCGCTTTCCGCGACTCCCTCGGCGTCTCGTTCGTCGAGGCGCCGGTGCCCCACGAGGCCGTCGGCGTCTACGTTCCGGGCGGGCGCGCGTTCTACCCGTCGTCGCTCCTGATGGGCGTCGTCCCGGCGCGCGTCGCGGGCGTGAAGAGGATCGTCGTCGCGACGCCGCCGCGCGCCTTCCGGGGGAGCCGCGAGCTCCGCTGGGCCCTCGGCGAGCTCGGCGTCGACGCGGTCCTCCTCGCGGGGGGCGCGCACGGGATCGCGGGGCTCGTCTCGGTCGCCGGCTGCACGAAGGTCGTCGGTCCGGGGAACCGGTGGGTCGCGGCGGCCAAGCATCTCGTCTCGGGGTTCGTGTCGATCGACCTGCCGGCCGGGCCGTCCGAGGTGCTCGTCCTCGCGACGGGAAGCGCCGTCCCGGCGCGCGTCGCGTCCGACCTCCTCGCCCAGGCCGAGCACGACGCCGACGCCGTCTGCCTCCTCTTCACCGACCGGCGCGACCTCGCCGTCGCGACGGCGAAGGAGATCGAGCGGCAGCTCCCGGGGCTTCCGACGGCGGCGACGGCGAGGACCTCGCTCGCGGCCAAAGGCTTCGCGCTCGTCTTCCCGACGCTCGACGCGGCGGCGAAGGCGGGAGTCGCGCTCGCCGTCGAGCACGTCGAGCTGATCGGCCGGAATGCGGAGAGGTACGCCGCGCGATTCGAAGAGACCGCGGGTGCCGTCTTCGTGGGGAGCGACACCCCGACCGCGTTCGGCGACTACCTCGCCGGTCCGAACCACGTCCTCCCGACGGGAGGCGCGGCACGAAGCTTTTCGGGCCTCTCCGCCCGCGATTTCCTCCGCTGGGGGAGGAGCGTCTCCGTCCCGGCGGCGGCGGCCCGGAAGCTCGCCGCGCCCGCCGCGACGCTCGCGCGATTCGAAGGGCTCGAGGCGCACGCCAGGTCGCTCGACCTGCGCCGAGGAGCCGCGCGAGCCGGCGCGCGCGAGCGCCGCGCCCCGCGCGCCCGGAGGCCCGGCCGGTGACCCGGGACCCGCTCGCCGCCGTCCGGCCCGAGATCCGCGCCCTCCGTGCCTACCGCTTCGACGGATCGCCAGCCGGCGTCCGCGCGAAGCTCGACTTCAACGAGAGCCCGAACGACGTCCCGGTCGCGGCGAAGGCCGCCGCCCTCGCGGCGCTCTCCGCCAGGCGCTTCGCGCTCTACCCGGAATTCGGCGCACCCCGGCTCCGCGCGGCCCTCGCTGCGCGCGCCGGTCTCGCCCCGGAACAGGTCGTCCCCTCGAACGGCTCCGGGGAGGCGCTCCTCGCCGCGATCTCCATCTTCGCGGGCTGCGGCGGGACGCTCCTTCTCGCGCCGCCCGTCTTCTCGCTCTACTTCCAGATGGCGGCGATCGTCGGGGCGAAGGTGGCGACCGTCCCGCTCGCAGGCGACGACTTCCGCCTCGACGAAGAGGCCTTCCTCGCGGCCGCGGCGCAAGGAGAGCGGGCCGTCCCCCTCCTCTGCTCGCCGAACAACCCGACGGGCGGCGTCCTCTCGCGCGGTTTCGTCCGCCGCCTCTGCGCGGTCGCCCCCGTCGTTCTCGTCGACCAGGCCTACGTCGACTTCGCCGAACGTGAGGACGACCTCCTCCCGCTCCTCCCCGAGCTCCCGAACCTCGTGATCTTCCGGACGCTGTCGAAGGCCTGGTCGATCGCGGGCCTGCGCGTCGGCTACGCGGCCGCACGGGCCGACGTGGCCGCCGAGATCGGCAAGGCGCTCCTCCCGTTCAGCGTCGACGTCGGCGCCGAGGAGGTCGCCCTCGCGGCGCTCGAGGGTCGCGACGAGGTGCGGGCGCGGTGCCGCGCGATCGCCGGCGAGCGCGAGCGGGTCGCCGCGGCGCTCCGGGCGCTCGGTGCGAGGGTGGTTCCGTCGCGGGCGAACTTCGTCTTCTTCGTCCCGTCGGACGGCGACGGAGCGCGCCTCTTCCGCGGCCTCCGCGCCCGAGGGGTCCTCGTTCGCGACCTGTCGGCCGGCGTTCCGGGCGCGCTGCGCGTCTCGATCGGGACGCCGGAGGAGAACGACCTGTTCCTCTCGACCCTGAAGGAGGCCCTGTGAGCCGCACCGCCGAGGTGAGACGGACGACGAAGGAGACCGCGATCGCGCTGGCGCTCGACCTCGACGGGGCGGGCGAGGCGCGCGTGTCGACTCCGGTCGGGTTCCTGACCCACATGCTCGAGACGCTCGCGAAGCACGCCCGGCTCGACCTCGCCGTCGAGGCGTCGGGCGACGTCCACGTCGACGCGCACCACACCGTCGAGGACGTCGGCCTCGCGCTCGGCGACGCGCTCGACCGCGCGCTCGGCGACCGCGCGGGGATCGCCCGCTTCGGGCACGCGTACGTCCCGCTCGACGAGGCGCTCGCGCGGAGCGTCGTCGACCTCTCGGGGCGGCCGTACCTCGTCTTCGAGGCGCCCCGGGCGCCGGAGCTCCAGTTCGTCACGCGCGAGTTCCCGTTCGCCCTCGTCGAGGAGTTCTGGAAGTCGGTCGCGTTCCGCGGGAAGCTGAACCTGCACGTCGACGTGATCCGCGGCCGGAACGCCCACCACGCGGCGGAAGCCGTCTTCAAGGCGACGGCGCGGGCGCTCCGGCAGGCGGTCGCGCCCGGCGAGGCGACGGTCCTCTCGACGAAGGGGACGCTCACGGCATGACGCGCGTCGCGCTGCTCGACTACGGCGTCGGGAACGTCGGCTCCGTGCGCCGCGCCTTCGAGCGGCTCGGCGCGGAAGTCGTCACGACCTCCGACCCGGCGGTCGTCGCGGAGTCGTCGCGCGTCGTCCTCCCGGGAGTCGGCGCGTTCGCCCCGGCCCGAGAGCGGCTCGCCGCCTCGGGCCTCGAGGAGGGGCTGCGCGCCGCCGTCGGCCGGGGCGCGCGCCTCCTCGGACTCTGCCTCGGCTTCCAGCTCCTCTTCGAGGCGAGCGAGGAGTTCGGGACGACCGAGGGGCTCGGACTTCTCGCGGGCCGCGTCACCCCCTTCCCGCCGGGCGTCCGCGTCCCGCATGTCGGCTGGAACCGGCTCGAGACCGACGGCGCGGCCGAGGGGCCGCTCCTCGCGGGGCTTCCGAACGGGAGCTACGTCTACTTCGTCCACTCGTTCCGGCCCGAGGGGGCCGACCCGGCCGACGTCGCGGCCTTCTGCGACCACGGCGGCCGCTTCGTCGCCGCGGCGCGCCGCGGGAACGTCTGGGGCTGCCAGTTCCATCCCGAGAAGTCGTCCGGAGCCGGACGGCAAATCCTCGCGAGCTTCCTCTCGGAGGCTGCGTGATCGCGCTCTGGCCCGCGATCGACCTGATGGGCGGAAAGGTCGTCCGCCTCCTGCACGGCGACCCGTCGCGGCGGACCGACTACCCGGAGCGCGCGGTCGACGTGGCCCTCCGTTTCGCGCGGGAGGGAGCCGACGGGATTCACGTCGTCGACCTCGACGCGGCGTTCGGGACGGGGTCCAACGCCGGCGAGGTCGCGGAGATCGTCGCGGCCGCGCTCGTCCCCGTCGAGATCGGCGGCGGCCTGCGGGATCGCGCGGGAGTGGAGGCGGCGCTCGCCTCGGGCGCCTCGCGCGTCGTCCTCGGGAGTCTCCCGTTCCGCGACGCGGCGCTCTTCGCTTCCCTCCTCGCCGACTTTGGCGAACGCCTCGTCGTCGCCCTCGACTGCAAGGAGGGGCGCCCGACGGTCCACGGCTGGGTCGAGGACGCCGGAGCGGGCGAAGCTGCCGCGGTCGCCGCCAGGCTCGCCGAGCAGGGCGTGTCGACGCTCCTCGTCACGGACGTGGCGCGCGACGGGGCGATGACCGGGCCGAACCTCGGGCTCCTCGGCTCCGTCCGCGCCGTCTTCGGTGGCGAGATCCTCGCCTCGGGCGGAATGCGCGGCGAGGAGGACCTCGCGCTCGTTGCCGCTGCCCTCGCCGGCGGCCCGGCGGGAGCGATCTTCGGCCGCGCGCTGCACGGCGGGGCGACGACCGTCGCCCGCCTCGCCGTGGCCCGCGCCGCGCTCGCAGAGGGAAAGCGATGAGCCTCGCCGTTCGGGTGATCCCGTGCCTCGACGTGGCGAACGGCCGCGTCGTCAAGGGGCTGAAGTTCGAGAACCTGCGCGACGCGGGGGACCCCGTCGAGGCCGCGCGCCGCTACGAAGCGGAAGGAGCCGACGAGCTCTGCTTCCTCGACGTCGCCGCCTCGCACGAGGGGCGAGGGACGCTCGCCGACCTCGTGCGGCGCGTCGCCGACGTCCTCTCGATCCCGTTCACCGTCGGCGGCGGCGTCCGTTCCGTCGAGGACGCCGGCTTGCTCCTGTCGGCCGGGGCCGACCGTGTCACCGTGAACACCGCGGCCGTCCTCGACCCGGCGCTCGTCACGCGTCTCGCGGAGCGCTTCGGTGCGCAATGCGTCGTCGTCGCCGTCGACGCGAAGAGAGCGGGCGAGGACTTCGTCGTCTCGACCCACGGCGGGCGGAACCTCACCGGGATCGAGCTCGCCACCTGGGTCGCCGAGGTGACGGCGCGCGGGGCGGGGGAGATCCTCCTCACCTCGATGGATGCCGACGGGACGAAGGCGGGCTTCGATCTCGCGATGCTGAAGGCGGCCCGCGCCGTCACGACGCTCCCGATCGTCGCCTCCGGCGGCGCGGGGGAGCTCGGGCACTTCGCGCCCGCCGTCCTCGAGGGGGGCGCCGACGCGGTCCTGGCCGCGTCCGTCTTCCACGATCGGATCTTCAGCGTCGGACAGGTCAAGCGGGCGCTTGCGAAGGCGGGCGTCCCGGTTCGCCCCGCGATCCCGGCGGGGCTCGAGGAGGTCGTGTTCGACGAGCGCGGCCTCGTTCCCGTCGTCGTGCGGAACGCCGCGACGGGCGAGGTCCTGACGCTCGCCTGGGCGAACGACGAAGCGCTCGCCCTGACCGTCGAGACGCGCCGGACGCACCTCTGGAGCCGCTCCCGCAGAGTGCTCTGGAAGAAGGGCGAGACCTCGGGTCACGTCCAGCACGTCGTCGGCGTCTCGCTCGACTGCGACCGCGACGCCGTCCTCTACGACGTCGAGCCCGCGGGTCCGGCCTGCCACACGGGGGCCGCGAGCTGCTTCGCGCCGATCGAGGCGATCCCGGCGGAAGAGACGCCTCCGGCTGCTGCCGACCCCTTCGGCCTCGGTCCCCTCTTCGACGTCGTCGCGGCGCGGAAGGCGAGCCCGGAGCCCGGCTCGTACACGAACCGTCTCCTCGAGAAGGGGATCGGGAAGTGCGCGCAGAAGGTGGGCGAAGAGGGGGTCGAGGTCGCCCTCGCGGCGGTCTCGCGCGACGACGCGGGGCTCGCGGCGGAAATCGCCGACCTGATGTATCACGTCGTCGTCCTGATGGCCGCCCGGGGGCTCTCTCCCGAGGTGGTCGCGACGGAGCTGGCGGAGAGAAGACGGAAGACGCGCGGGAAGCGCCCCGAGGAGAAGTGATGGCGAAGAACGAAGCCCGGACGCTCGTGGTCCTCGAGAGGCCGGCCGATCTGACGACCCCGGTCGCCGTGATGCGGACGCTTCTCTCGGACGACGAGCCCTGCTTCCTCCTCGAGTCGGTCGAGGGAGGGGAGCGCGTGGCGCGCTGGTCGTTCCTGGGGACCGCCCCGGAGCGGTCTTTCAGCGGCGCCGAGGGCGACCCGTTCGCGCTCCTCCGCGAAGTCGTCCGAGCGGAGACACGCTCCCTCCCCGCGTCCGACGGCTTCGGCGACGACCTCCCGCCGTTCATCGGCGGGGCGGTCGGCTTCGCCGGGTACGACGCTGTCCGGCGCCTCGAGCGCCTCCCGTCGTCGAACCCCGACGTCGTCGGCCTGCCGGACGCCTGGTTCGGGGTCTTCGAGACGGTCCTCGCCTTCGATCACGTGAGGCACCGCCTCCTCTTCCTCGGGAACGCCCGCCCCGGCGAGGAGGCGGCCGTCAAGACCCGCCTCGCGACGCTCGCGGCGAGGGTCGAGGCGGGGCGCCCGCACGGCGGTCGGCCCGCGCGCCTCGCCGGCCCGTGGGAGGAGACGCTCCCCCGGAAGGCCTACGTCGACCGCGTCGAGAGGGCGAAGGAGCACATCCGCGCGGGCGACGTCTTCCAGGTCGTCCTCTCGCGCCGCTGGTCGGCGCCGATCGAGGGGGACCCCTTCTCGATCTACCGCGCCCTGCGTCGGGTCAGCCCGTCGCCCTACCAGTACTACCTCCGGACTCCCGACGCCGTGATCTTCGGGGCGTCGCCCGAGAGGCTCGTCCGCGCCGGCGGGGACGACGTCGAGACGATCCCTCTCGCCGGGACGCGCCGCCGCGGCGCGACCCCCGAGGAAGACCTCGCCCTCGCCCGCGAGCTCCTCGCCGACGAGAAGGAGCGGGCCGAGCACGTGATGCTCGTCGACCTCGGCCGCAACGACCTCGGCCGCGTCGCCGCGCCCGGGAGCGTGAAGGTGCGCGACTTTTTCACCGTCGAGCGCTTCTCGCACGTCATGCACCTGGCGACGCGCGTCACCGGGAAGCTCGCGGACGGCAAGGACGCCGTCGACGCGCTCGCGGCGACGTTCCCTGCGGGGACGCTCACGGGCGCGCCGAAGATCCGGGCGATGGAGGTCATCGAGGAGCTCGAGCCGGTCCGCCGCGGGGCCTACGGCGGCGCCGTCGGATACCTCGACTTCGCGGGGCACCTCGACATGGCGATCGGCATCCGGACGGCGGTCGTGAAGGACGGCGTCCTCCACGTCCAGGCGGGCGCCGGCATCGTGGCCGACTCGCGCGCCGAGGCCGAGGCGGACGAGTGCGAGAGCAAGGCGTGGGCGCTCATGCGCGCCGTCGACGCGGCGAAGGAGTACGAGCCGTGATCCTCGTCGTCGACAACTACGACTCGTTCACGTGGAACCTCGTTCAGGTCCTCCAGACCCTCCACCCGGAGGTCCGCGTCGTCCGGAACGACGCGACGACGGCGCAGGAGGCGCTCGCGCTGAAGCCGGCGCGGATCGTGATCTCGCCGGGGCCGGGGCGTCCCGAGGACGCGGGGATCAGCGAGGAGCTGATCCGGCGCAACGAGGACGTCCCGCTCCTCGGCGTCTGCCTCGGGCACCAGGCGATCGGGCACGTCTTCGGCGCCTCCATCGTGCGGGCGCCCGTCCTGATGCACGGCAAGACCTCGGAGATCCGCCACGACGGAGACGGGATCTACGCCGGCCTCGGGAACCCGTTCGTCGCGACGCGCTACCACTCCCTCGTCGTCGAGCGGTCGACGGTCCCCGCCTGTCTCGCGGTCACGGCGGAGACGTCCGACGGGGTCGTCATGGGGCTCCGTCACCGCGAGCGGCCGATCGTCGGCGTCCAGTTCCACCCCGAGTCGATCCTCACGCTGGAAGGGGAGCGGCTCCTTCGGAACTTCGTCGAGAAGGGCGCGTCGTGAACCTCCCCGCGCCGGGCGCGGGGGAGGGCCTCCACCGCGCGCTGAAGCTCGTCATGGAAGGACGGACTCTCTCGCGGGAGGAGTCGCGCCTCGCCGTCGAAGAGATGCTCGAGGAGGGCTTCTCGGTTGCCCGGGCCGCCGCGCTCCTCGCCGCGATGGCGCGCCGCGGCGAAGACCCGGCGGAGGTCGCCGGCGTCGTCGACGCGCTCCGGGCCCGCGCGGCGCGGCCGCCGGTCGACGAGGGGCTCGCGGCGCGCTCCGTCGACGTCTGCGGGACGGGGGGCGACGGGCAGGGGACGTTCAACGTCTCGACGACGGCGGCATTCGTCGTCGCCGGGGCCGGCGTCCCGGTCGCCAAGCACGGCAACCGGGCCGTCTCCTCGTCGAGCGGCTCGGCCGACGTTCTCGCGGCCCTCGGCGTCAGGATCGAGATGCCGCCGCTGGTCGCGGCGCGGGCGCTCGCCGAGGCGAATGTCACGTTCCTCTTCGCGCAGGCCTACCACCCGGCGATGAAGTCGGTCGGGCCGATGCGCCGCGAGCTGGGGATCCGGACCGCCTTCAACCTCGCCGGCCCGCTCGCGAATCCCCTCGGCGTGACGCGCCAGCTCGTCGGCGTCGACCGCCCGCTTCGCGTCCCGGTCCTCGCGCACGCCCTTGCGGCGCTCGGCGCCGAGCACGCGCTCGTCGTCTCGAACTCGGGGGCCGGCGACGAGCTCCTCCCGCACGGCCTGACGATCGTCGCCGAGGTGGCGGAGGGAGAGGTCCGGCTCGAGGAGTGGACGGCCGCGACGTTCGGCCTCCCCGAGCGGGACCCGCGCGAGATGGCGGGGGGAAACGCGGAGACGAACGCTGCGATCCTCCGCTCGATCCTCGACGGCGAGGAGGGGCCGCGGCGCGACGCCGTCCTGATGAACGCAGCCGCCGCGCTCCTCGTATCCGGCGTCGCGCTCGACCTCGGAGACGGGATGGCACGCGCCGCCGCCTCGATCGACTCCGGCGCCGCGTGCCGGGCGCTCGAGAGGCTCGCCGCGATCTCCCGGGAGGCGGCGTGAGCGCGCCGTCGATCCTGGCCGACATCCTCGCCGCCCGGCGGCGGCGGCTCGAGGCGGGCGAGCTGGCCCCGCGCGGGACAGCGGCGCTCCCGTCCGACGGCGCCCGCTTCCTGGCCGCGCTCTCGGCCGACGGACCACGCGTGATCGCGGAGGTCAAGCACCGATCCCCGTCCGCGGGCACCCTTCTCCCCGACCCGACGGGCGCCCTTCCGTCCGTCTCGAAGGCCTACCGCCGCGCCGGCGCCGCCGCGATCTCGGTCGTCACGGAGCCCGACTTCTTCGGGGGCGACCTCGCGTGGCTCCCGGAGGTGAAGCGGCTCTCGGGGCTCCCGGTCCTGATGAAGGACTTCGTCGTCGACGAGCTCCAGCTCGACCTCGCCCTCTCGCTCGGGGCCGACGCCGTTCTCCTCATCGTCGCGGCGCTCGCGGACGACGAGCTGGCCCGGCTCCACCGCGCGGCCCGCGCCCGGGGCCTCGCCGTGGTCGTGGAAGCGCACGACGAGGAGGAGGTCCGAAAGGCGCTCGCGGCCGGGGCGGAGATCGTCGGACTGAACTCCCGCGACCTCCGCACGTTCGCCGTCGACCTGGACCGAGTGGCCGCGATGGGGAGACTCCTCCCGCCGTCCGTCGTCCGCGTCGCCGAGAGCGGCATCCACGTCCACGCCGACGTCGAGCGGCTCGCCGCGGCGGGCTTCGACGCGTTCCTCGTCGGCGAGTCGCTCCTCCGCTCCGGCGACCCGGCCCGCGCCCTGCGGGCGCTGCGCGGCGAGGGGACGACCGAGGTGAAGGTCTGCGGCGTGACGCGCGAGGAGGACCTCGCCGAGGCCGAGGAGCTCGGGGCCGACTGGATCGGCATCAACTTCTCGCCCCGCTCGCCGCGCCGGGTCGACCTCGCCCGCGGCCGTGCGCTCCGCGAGGCGAGCCGCTTCGCGAGAGGGGTCGTCGCCGTCGTTGCAGGGAACGCGGCCGCCGAGGCGGAGGCGATCGTCCACGCGGTGCGGCCCGACGCGCTCCAGTGGCACGACGCCCGCGCCGCGCGGGAAGGGCTGCGCGTCCCCGTTCCCGTGTGGCAGGCGGTGCGCGTCGGGCAGGACCCGCTCGAGGAGGCCGCCGCGTGGCCCGCCGACGTCCTCCTCCTCGACGCCGCGCACGCGACGCTCGCCGGGGGGACGGGCCTGACGTGGGACTGGGGCCTCCTCGCGCACTTCCCGGCGAGGGAGAAGGCCTTCGTCGCGGGAGGTCTCTCGCCGCAGAACGTCGCGAGGGCGATCGCGGCGTGCTCTCCGGCGGGAGTGGACGTGGCCTCGGGCGTGGAGCGCGCCCCGGGCGTCAAGGACGGAGCGAAGCTCGCGGCGTTCCTCGCCGCGGTGAGGTCGGAGAAGGGGAGGGCCGGTGGCTGAGAAGTTCGTGGTACCCGAGGCCGACGCCGCGGGGCGGTTCGGCGAGTTCGGCGGACGGTTCGTCCCCGAGACGCTGATGGCGCCGGTCGAAGAGCTGACGAAGGCGTACGCGAAGGCGCGCGCGGACGCCGCGTTTCGCCGCGAGCTCCACCACCTCCTGACGACGTACGCGGGACGCCCGACGCCGCTCACCGAGGCGAAGCGCCTCTCGGAGGAGCTCGGGGCGCGGATTCTCGTCAAGCGCGAGGACCTCCTCCACACGGGGGCCCACAAGATCAACAACGCGCTCGGACAGGTCCTCCTCGCGAAGCGGATGGGGAAGGGCCGCGTCATCGCCGAGACGGGGGCCGGCCAGCACGGCGTCGCGACGGCGACCGCGGCGGCGCTCCTCGGGATCCCCTGCGTCGTCTACATGGGCTCCGTCGACGTGGAGCGCCAGGCGCTGAACGTCTACAGGATGAAGCTCCTCGGCACGACGGTCGTCCCCGTCGACTCCGGGTCGCGCACGCTGAAGGACGCGATCAACGAGGCGATGCGCGACTGGGTGGCGACCTACTCTGACACGCACTACGTCCTCGGCTCGGCCCTCGGGCCGCACCCCTACCCGCGGATGGTCCGCGACTTCCACGCCGTCATCGGGCGGGAGGCGCGGGCCCAGGCGAAGAAGCTCCTCGGCGACCTCCCCGACCTCGTCGTCGCCTGCGTCGGCGGAGGGTCGAACGCGATCGGCCTCTTCCACGCGTTCCTCCCCGAGCGGAAGGTCGAGCTCGTCGGCGTCGAGGCGGGCGGGCGCTCCTCCGCGCCGGGCGAGCACGCGGCGCGCTTCGGGACGGGCCGTGTCGGAGTCCTCCACGGGACGCGGACGCTTCTCCTCGCCGACGAGGACGGGCAGGTCCTCCCCACGCACTCGGTCTCCGCGGGACTCGACTACCCGGCGGTCGGCCCCGAGCACGCGAACCTGGCCGCGCTCGGCCGCACGCGCTACGAGAGCGTCACCGACGACGAGGCGCTCGCCGCCTTCCACGCCCTCTCCGAGAAGGAGGGGATCATCCCGGCCCTCGAGTCGGCCCACGCCGTGGCCTGGGTCCTCCGTGAGGCGCCGAAGCGGCCCGGCGCGACGATCCTTCTCGGCCTCTCGGGGCGCGGCGACAAGGACGTTCCGACGGTGGCCCGGCTCGAGGGCGCGACGGGGGTGACGCTGTGAGCGGCCGCATCGGCCGCGCCTTCACGCGCGCCGCGCGCGAAGGGCGCGCCGCCCTCGTCGTCTTCGTCGAGGCAGGCGACCCGTCGCTCGAGGTCACGGAGCGGCTCCTGCCGGCGCTCGCCGCAGCCGGCGCCGACGTGGTCGAGCTCGGCGTCCCCTTCTCCGACCCGATCGCCGACGGGCCCGCGATCCAGCGGGCGAGCGAGCGCGGCCTCGCCTCGGGGGCGCGCCTCTCCGCCGTCCTCGGCCTCGTCGCGCGCACGCGAGCCTCGGGCTTCGACGCGCCGCTCGTCCTCTTCGGCTACGCGAACCCGGTCCTCTCGATGGGCGAGGCCGCGTTCGCCTCGCGCGCCGCGGCGTCGGGCGTCGACGGCGCGCTCGTGACCGACCTCCCGCCGGAGGAGGGCGCCGCCTTCGCGGCGACGCTGAAGGCCGCGCGCCTCGACCCGGTCTTCCTCCTCGCCCCGACGTCGCCTCCGAAGCGGGTGAAGACGGTCGGCCGTCTCTCGCGCGGGTTCGTCTACGTCGTCTCGCGCGCCGGCGTCACCGGAGTCCGCGCCGACGTGCCGGGCGGGCTCGCGGAGCTCGTCGGGCGGGTGCGCGCGGGCGTCGGGCGCCTCCCCGTCTCCGTCGGCTTCGGCATCTCGACGCCGGCGCAGGTCGCCGCGGTCGCGCGCCTCGCCGACGGCGTCGTCGTCGGGAGCGCGGTCGTCCTCGCGATGGAGGAGGCCGTGCGTGAGGGACGAGACCCGGTCGGGGCCGCCGCCGCGCTCGTGCGAGCGCTCGCCGGCGCGACGAGCCGATAATCGTGGGGTGAACGAGCCCCGCCGGGACGGGCCGGAGCCCGGCTCCTTCACCGCGGCGATCTCGCGCGCGGACCGGGCCTCCCTGGCTGCCTTCGTCGGGGAGAACCTCTACCGTCTCGGCGAGGCGGAAGTTCTGCGCTGCCTGCGGCACCCGTACGCGGGCGAGGCCGTGATCGCGCTCGTCCTCGAGGCGCCCGCGTTCCTCTCGAGCCGCGAGGTCCGCAAGGCGATCGTCCTCCATCCGGGAACGCCGCGGCCGGATGCGCTCCGCCTCCTCGAGGACCTCCCCTGGAGAGATCTCGTCGACGTCGGGCGCGAGAGTCGAACGCCGATGCCGGTCCGCCACGCCGCGAACCGGCGCCTGCTCGAGGCGCTCCCCAGGCTCTCCCGCGGGGAGCGGACGGCGATCGCGCGCCTCGCCGATCGGGCCCTGGCGGGCGCCCTGCTCGACGACGGCGACGTCGACGTCCTCGCGGCGCTCCTTGGGAACCCGAGGATCGTGGAAGAGGATCTGACGGCCTGGCTTCTGGTCCGGCAGCCGAAGGACGCGCAGCTCGCGCTCCTTGCGCGGACCCCGCGCTGGATGGAGCGGACGGCCGTCCGCTCCGCGCTCCTCCTGTCGAGGAGGACGCCGCGCGCGCTCGCGCTCTCTCTGCTCACCGCGTCGGAGCGGCCCGTCTGGGAGCGGCTTGCCGCCGACCCGTCCGCCGATCCGCTTCTCGCGGCCTGCGCCCGCTCCCTTCTGGAGGGGCCGGTCGGCGGCCGGGAGAGGGCGGGCCGCACCCATTCGTCCCCGGGAGACATTTGACAACCCCCCTCGGGCGAATGTAATGTCTTCTATCTCGGAGGTTTATCGGTTGGCCGTCGAGACCCCCCAGGAGTTCGGCGAGGAGCTGCGCAGGGAACGCGAGCTCCGCGACGTCACACGCGAACAGCTCGCGGACGTGACGAAGGTCTCCGTGCGTCAGATCGAAGCGCTCGAGACGGGACGCTTCGAGCAGCTTCCCGCGCGGGTCTTCGCGCGAGGCTTCGTCCTCTCGCTGGCTCGGCACCTCGGCCTCGACGCCGAGCGGACGGCCGCCGCGTTCAACCACGTTCACGTGGAGTGGAGCTCGGAGCGGGAGAGGAGCGCCGCCGCGACGCTCACGTCCTCCTCCGACCGGATCCGCCTCTCGCGCCCGCGCAAGAACGTCTCGATCAACACGACGGCGCTCGGAGTCGGAGTCGCGCTCGTCGTCGCCGTCCTGACGGGAGCGGCGGCGCTCCTGAAGGGCCGTTCCGGCGAGCCGGCGGAAGAGGCCGCGCGCGTCGCCGCCCCGGCGAACGCCGCGACGCCCGTCCCGCAGGCCCTCGGCCTTCCCCCCGAGGTCGCTGCGGCGACGGTCCCTCTCTCCTCCGACCAGCCCCTCGTCGACCCGGCCGTCGCCCGTTCCGCGGGCTCGTCCGCGGAAGACGGACGAACGCTCACGCTCACGTTCAGCGACGACTGCTGGACCGAGGTGAGCGTCGACGGGCGGATCGTCGCGGCGGAGCTCTTCCGCAAGGGGACGAAGCGGCAGTTCGAGGGGGGCCGGACGTTCGTCCTGACGCTCGGGAACGCCGGCGGCGTGACCGTCGACGTGGACGGCGCCGCCCTCGGCGCCGTCGGGCAGCCCGGCCAGGTCGTCCGGAACTACGTCATCGGCGAAGGCGCCGACACGTCGCGAGACGGCTGACCCGACCGCCCTGGCGTAAGCTCCCTCCCGCATGTCCGCGGACGCTCCCGAGCTGGACCTTCTCGCCGCGATCGAGAGCGGACGGGCGCCCCGCCGCATCCTCGAGTTCGCCGCCCGTGGATTCGTGCCGCTCTCGCCTGCCGACCTCGTTCGGGCCGTCGGCTCGATCCTCGCGTCCGGAGATCCCGAGCTCGCGCCGCTGTGCGAGGAGACGTTCAAGGGCTTCGACGTGGAGGCGCTGCACGGCGCCGTCCGGTCTCCGGGGGCCCGGACGGAGCAGCTCGACGCGATCGCCCGTCGGTCGAAGGAGCGTCGCGTCCTGGAAGGGGTCCTCCAGCACCGGTCCGTCTCGGACGCCACGCTCGTCTGGCTCGCCCGGCGCATCCCGCCCGACCTCCAGGACGTCCTCGTCACGAACCAGGCGCGCCTCCTCGCGACGCCCGGAATCGTCGAGAACCTCTTCGAGAACCCCGATCTCTCGGCCGACATCCGCCGGAGGGCGGACGAGTTCCTCGAGGAGTTCTTCCTCAAGAAGGAGCGGGAGCGGGGAGAGCGGATCGAGGAGGCCGAGGAGATTGCCGACGCGGAGGAGATCGCCGAGGCCGAGGAGATCGCCGACGCGGAGGAGGCGGCCGAGCCGAAGTCGCCGGAAGCCGCGCCCGAGGACGAGTCGGGCGACGTCCTCTTCCGGCTCGGCTCGCTGGCCGTGGCCGAGAAGATCCGGGTCGCCTACCGCGGGAACCGGGAGGAGCGGCTCTTCCTCGTGCGGGACACGAACCGCCTCGTCTCGACGGCCGTCCTGAAGTCTCCGAAGACGAACGAGGCCGACGCGGAGGTCATCGCGAACATGAAGAGCGTCTCGGAGGACGTCCTCCGGGCGATCGCCCAGAGGCGCGAGTGGATGAAGAAGTACTCGCTCATGTCCGCGATCGTGAAGAACCCGCGCTCGCCCATCGACGTGACGATCAGCCTCGTCGCGCGCCTCTCCCCGCGGGACCAGACGACGCTCTCGACCGACCGGAACGTCCCCGAGGTGGTCCGGGTGACGGCGAAGCGAATCGTCCAGCGGCGGCAGCTCTGAGGCGGAGCGGACCCTCTCCAGGCGACGACGCGGCGCTTGAGTTTGGCGTGAGGACCGTGTGAGAATTTCGCCAACGTCTGCGCAAGGGGGCCCCGTCTGCGCGAGCTGACAGGAACGCCGTGACGAACTACTACGAAGTCCTCGGAGTGAGCCGCGACGCCTCGGACGAGACGATCCGGAATCGCTTCCGCGCGCTCGCCCGGGATGCGCACCCGGACCGCGTCACCGACCCCGGAAAGAAGGCTGAAGCCGAAGCGCGTTTTCAGGTCCTGACGGAAGCGCTCAACGTCCTGACGAACGAGCAGCGCCGGAAGGGGCACGACTTCGACCTCGACAAGGGGACCGGGGCGTCCACGTTCGACCCGGCGGCGATCGCGAAGGTCTACCTGGCCAAGGGGGTCAAGGCCTACCGCGAAGGGGACCTGGCCACGGCGTTCCAGCAGTTCGACCTCTCGGTCCACCACTGGAGCAAGGACGCGAAGTCGCTCCACTACCTCGCCCTCGTCTGCAGCCGCATCCCGGGAAAGGAGCGCAGGGGGGTCGAGGCGGTCGAGGGGGCCCTCCGCCTGGACGGCGACAACGGCGCCGTCCACCGGGAGGCGGCCCGCCTCTACCTCCAGGTGGGCCTCCGGACGAAGGCGGAACGCCACCTGCAGGAGGCCCTCCGGCGGATCCCCGAGGACGGAGAGGTCCAACGACTCGCCTCCGAGCTCAAGCCGTCCTCCGAGAACCGTGGGCTCCTCGGCGGGCTGTTCGGGCGGAAGGGCTAGAATCCCGCCGTGGCGCTCACCGCATACGGTCTCACCGACGTCGGCCGGAAGAGAAAGCACAACGAGGACGCCTACCTGCTCGACGCCGAGCGCGGCCTCTTCGTCGTCGCCGACGGCATGGGGGGGCACGCCGCAGGCGAGGTCGCCTC
>CAYVPO010000020.1:0-1399 GCA_964453825.1 uncultured Holophagales bacterium | reverse complement strand
GCCATCACGGTCGAGGTGCGGAACGGAGAGACGAAGAAGGTCGACACCTCCCGGGAGAAGACCTCCGTCTCGCTCCGGGTCGCGAAGATGGGAGAGGAAGATCTGACGCCGACCGACGAGATCCCGGTCCCTCTCGTCGCGACCGCGCCGGAGACACCTCCGTCGGGGCGCGACGAGAAGCCCGTGCCGGCCGAGGAGCCGGCGGCTCCTTCCGGCGGCGACGCCGAGAAGAAGCCCGACACCGAGCCGAAGGGCTGACGCTCCTCTCGGTCCCGCCGCCGCCCCGGGTTCCCGTCAGACGTTGAAGCGGACGTGGACGACGTCGCCGTCCCGGACGACGTATTCCTTCCCCTCGAGCCGCAGCTTCCCCTTCGTCCGGCACTCGGCGAGCGAGCCGAGGTCGAGCAGCTCCTCGACGGGGACGACCTCCGCGCGAATGAAGCCGCGAGCGAGGTCGGAGTGGATCGTGCCGGCGCACTCGACGGCGGTCGCCCCGATGGCGACGGTCCAGGCGCGGCACTCGTCCTCTCCGGCCGTGAAGAACGACTGGACGCCGAGGAGGCGGTAGGAGGCGCGGAGGATCCGGTCGACGCCCCGCTCGGTGAGCCCGAGGTCGGAAAGGAAGACCGGCACGTCCTCGTCGGGGAGGTCGTTCAGCTCCATCTCGATCTTCGCGGCGGCGCGGGCCACGGCGACGTGGGGCTGCTCGGCGAAGGCCTCGAGGCCGAAGCGCGCGACCGGCTCCGCCGAGGCGTCGGCGTCCGAGACGTTCACGACGATCAAAAGCGGCTTGAGCGAGAGGAGCGTGAAGCCGCGGAGCCGCTTCTCCTCCTCGGCGGTCAGCCCCGCCGCCCGGAGCGGCGTCCCCGACTCCAGGGAGGGGAGGCACCTCTCGATCGCCGCCCACTCGGCGTCGAGCTCGGCCGACTTCGTCTTCTTCCGGTCCTTCTCGAGCTTCTCGCGCCGCTTCTCGAGGAGGACGTAGTCCGAGAGGACGAGCTCCTCGTCGAGCGCCTTGGCGTCGCGCGCGGGGTCGAGGCCCCCGTCGTGGGGGATGTCGGCGTCCTCGAACGCGCGGACGACGTGCACCAGCGCCTCGACGTTCTTGAGGGCCGCGAGGTCGATCTTCTCCTGCTCGCCCTTCGCGATGCCGGGGACGTCGACGAAGTCGACGGTCGCCGGCGTGTGCTTCTTCGGCTTGAACATCGCCGAGAGGCGGTCGAGCCGGGGGTCGGGGACGTGCGCGGTACCGACGTGCGTCTCGCGGACGGCGCCGAACTTGTCGACCGACTGGTGGGAGCGGGTCAGGAGGTTGAAGAGAGTGGTCTTTCCGGTCTTCGGCCGGCCGACGATCCCGAGCTTCATGGCCGCGGGAGCGTAGCAGAACGCCCCGCGGCCC
>CAYVPO010000019.1:22024-30196 GCA_964453825.1 uncultured Holophagales bacterium | reverse complement strand
TTGCCCCGATTTCTCTCGGCCCGCTTCGCCCGGAGATATCGCAAGGCCGCTGCCAGAGCTCGTTCCAGCCGCCTATCACTCGTTCGTGCAGAGAGTTACGTCAGATCGAGGGTCTCCCGGCCGGCTCGGGACGTGTGGAGCTTCTCTACGGCTCGAAGCGTCGCGCACTCCACGCAAACCACTGCCAAAGCACGGCTTACGTATCGCGAGTGGTCGGATTTCCAGTGAGTGACGGAAACGATGACTTTCGCAACGGGTCCCCGCACGAGCGCCGTCGGACGGGCCCCGCGTCGCCCAAGAGGCTTCCCGCGAAGGGTCGGGCGACGTCCCGGGTCAGATCGCGGGGCGCGGAATCCGGATCGTGACCGTCGTCCCCGCTCCCGGCGCGGAGCGGATCCAGATCCGCCCTCCGAGCGCGTGAGCGAAGTGGCAGGCCTTCGTCAGGCCGTAGCCGCCGCCGAAGTGCGTGCGACCGTCGGGTCGTCCGCGCCGACCGAAGCGGACGACCTCGACGATCTCCTCCTCGGGAATCCCGCGCCCGGTGTCGCTGACGCGGAGGAGCAGCTCCTCGTCCTCCTCCGCGAGCGTCACGCGGAGCGCGCCCCCGGGCTCGGTGAACTTCCGCGCGTTCGCGGCGAGGTCCCTCATGACGTCCTCGAGGACGGCCGGGAGGGCGAGCGTCTTCCCGTCGCGGCTCGAGAGGTCGATCTCGATCAGGTAGGCGTCGGGTCCCCGATCTCCCGCCCCCGCCGCGATCCGCCAGCGGCCGAGCGCGTTCCTCTCGATCGCCCGGAACGCTTCCTCGAGGTTCGCGCGGATCTCGGCGAGAGGGCGCCGCACCCACGGGTCGGCCCCGGGGACGCGCCGTCCCAGCTCGGCGGCGCGCGTCGCCAGGACGCCGAAGGCGGAGGTGAGGTTCGCCGCGTGGAGGTCGAGCTCCTCGCGGAGCGCCCCGCTCGCCCCCGCGCTCGCAGATGCGATCCAGGCGAGGACGGCATCGCGGACGTCCGCCGTCCTCTCGAGGGCGCTCGCCGTCTTCTCCGGATCGTCGAGGTCCGCGTGCCAGGCGCGGACGCGCGCGGCCAGCGCCTCGGCGGCCCCGGCCTCGCCGCAGAGGTCGCCGACGTCTCCGATCCGAAGGACGACGACGTTCAGGACGTTCAGGATCGAGTGGGTCTCGAGGAGGCGCAGGGAGCGCGCGTCGAGGTCGAGCGGCCCCGTGATCTCCCGCTCCGGCAGCGGCACGGCGCCCACCGCCGTTCCCGGGTAGTAGTGCGCGAGGATCGCCCGGTAGCCGAAGCCGCGCTCGGCCATCACCGCGGCCCCGATCTGGCAGAGGCCGACGCCATGCCCCCAGCCGCCTCCGCGCAGGACGAAGCGCGTCTCGCCGGCGGAGCCCGGCTCGCGGTCGACGACGAACGCGGAGCTGTAGAGGTGCGAGCGCGAGAGGGCGCGGCGGATCTCGAGCTCCTTGCCGACGACGACCTCGCCGCGCTCCCCCGAGATCCGGAGGCGGAAGATGCGGCCCGACGGGCCGCGCGCGAGCGGCGTCAGCGCGACGATCGGGCCGACGTCGACGCCGAGGCGCGCGGCGACGATCTCGCCCAGCTCGGCGGCGGCGTACGTCACCGCCCAGCGATAGAAGTCCCGCGTCTCCTGATCGAAGCCGGGGAGGACCCGCGCGAGGAGCGCGGCGTCCGAGGTGTTGCAGAACGCGGCCGGCGACGCGCGGAGAAACGCTTCGAGGTCGGTCGGGACGGGCCCCTCGAGGCCGTCGGCGAAGGAGACGAGATACGGGACCTGCGCGTCGTCCCACGCCGTCGCGTACCGCTCGGTGAGGCCGCCGCAGCACTTCGAGAAGCGGGCGTCGCAGACCTCGCCGCCGGAGAGGAGCATCTCGCCCGCCGTCGCGCGGACCGCCGCCTCCGCCGCCGGCGAGATCGCCTTCGTGATCCCCTGGTAGCGCTGGCAGTGGTCGTCGGCGCAGACCTCGAAGTCGGCGTGCGCCTCGCGCCCGTACCACCGGAGGACCTCGCCGGGGCCGGCCGAAGGCGGGGAGGCGACGCCGCGCGCCGCGGGCCCCTTCAGCCAGCTCCGCGAGATGACGGCGTGCGCCTTCAGGAGCTCGGGAGGGCAGGTGGCGCTCATCTCCGAGGAGACGACGCTCGTGACGTACTCCTCGAGCGGGACGTCGTTGACGACCGTCAGCCCCGTCGGCCGCCGGAGAAGGCGGAGCGCGCCGCGGAAGACCTGCCGTTCCTTGCGCTCCCAGTGGAAGCCGATGCCGATCGTGACGCCGTCGATCGCGAACGCGGCGGAGACCGGGTCGACGGGGACGAGCGTCGTCTCCGAGTCGAGCCGGATTCGCCCCGGGCCGAGCCGCGCGCCGGAGGGGTCGACGTACGTCCCGAGGAGCTCGACCTCGAGCGACGGCAGCCCTTCCATCAGGCCGACGGAGACGTTCACTGCGTTCCTCCGAGCCCGCCGAGGAGGCGGGCGAAGACCTCTTCTCCGATCGTGACCTCCTCGAAGACCGACCGCATTCCGGCGTCCGTGAGCCGTTCGAAGTCCTTCTCGACGGGCGTGACGACGAGGCCCGAGAGGTCGATCGCCGCGGGGCTCACGATCAGCTCGCCTCGGTGGAACGCATCGTGGCGGTGCTTCGCCCGCGGGTAGAGGAGGAGCGTGAAGCCGGCGTCCGCCTCGCGCCAGGCGACGACGTTGACCCACGGCTCCGGCTCCTGCGGGAGCGCTGACGCGAGAAGCACGAGGGCGCGCTCCGCCTCGCGGACGACCTCCGCACGCCCTCCCCGGAAGAGGAGCGCCCGCGCGCCCCAGGCGTCGAGGGCCGGGCCCGGCGCGTGCGCCGCGAGGCGGGCGACCGGCAGCTCCCCGAGCGCCCCCGCCTGGAAGTGGAGGTGGTCCGGCGCGGAGGCGCCGCAGCGCGGCCCGTTGTAGAGGACGAAAAGGCCGTCGAGCGCAGCGGCGAGGTCGAGGAGGTCGCCGAGGCGCCCGGCGATCCGCTGGTCGCAGTGCTCGCGGTGGACGATCGTCAGGTGCCGCGCCACGATCGGGAACGGGTTGCAGAGGAGCGTCCACTCCTCCCCGAAGGGGAGCCCCCGCTGCTCGGGGAAGAGGTTCGCGCGGCAGAGGAAGCAGGGGCGCTTCGCGATCGAGGCGGGGTCGACCTTCGCCGTCGTGCTCGCCGCCCGGTGCGGGATGTGGCGGACGAGCGGGCCGCGTCCGTCTCCCGAGAGGTCGCGCGTCCGCGCCCCGGCAAGCGCCGCGACGCCGGTGGTCAGGAGCGGCCACTCCTCGACCTGCCGCAGGAAGAGCTCCTCGACGGCCGCGCGCATCCCGTTCAGACGCGCCCCGCGAGGAGCCGCTGCCGGGCGGCGATCTCCACCGTCCGGAGCCAGTCCTTGTAGGCGTCGTAGCGGTTCTGCGTCTCGAGCGGGAGGGCGCTGTCGGAGTTTCCCTCCCAGCGACGGCAGAGGTAGACGGAATCGTAGATCCGCCCGATCTCGTATTCACGGCTGACCCGAAGGCAGACGGCGTAGTCCTCGCCGTAGCTCACGTTCGGGAAGCCGATCCGGCGGAGGACCGCGACGTCGAACGCGCGCGGCGCGCCGAAGCCGTTCACGCGAAGCGCGTTGTTCCGCCCGTTCTCGCGCGTCCACTCCCGGTGGTCGACGAGGCCGGGCGGGGTCTCCTTCAGGTCGAAGTCGACCATCGTGTACGAGGCGACGACCATCGCGTAGGGGCCGGCCTCGAGCTCGGCGACGATCCGCGCGAGGACCGTGTCGTCCGAGTAGAGGTCGTCGGAGTCGAGCTGGACGGCGTACCGGCCGCAGCGCGGGTGGACCAGCGCCTCGTCCCAGCAGCCGCCGATGCCGAGGTCGCGCCGCTGGGGGACGACGTGGACCAGGCGCGGGTCTCGCACGCCGCCCAGCATCGCGGTCGTCCCGTCGGTCGAGTGATTGTCGACGACGATCACGTTGAACGGGAACGGCGCCTGCTGCGCGAGGGCGCTCCCGACCGCGTCGAGGACCGTCCGCTCCCGGTTCCGCACCGGGATGACGACGCTCGCCGTCACCGGGAAGCGCTCGGCCGGCGGCGGGACGGCGGCGAACTCCGGCGGCAGGAGCGCGCCAATGCGCCGGAGGTGGTCCGTCGCGACGCGCTCCATCTCGAGCTGGAGGTCGCGGTTCCTCGGGTCGACGTAGTCGAACTGCGCCTCGCCGGAGGGGCGCGTCTCGAGCGGCCCGGAAGCGTAGAGCGGCTCGGGGACCCGGACGACGGGCGCCCGCTCGGAGAGGCGGAGGCGGAGGTCGTAGAGCGCGCCCCAGCGGAGGCCCTCGGCGACGCCCGCCTCGCGCGCGAGGGAGAGCGGGAACGCGACGACCGGCCCGAAGTCGAAGCCGTCGCGGAGACTCCCGGGGCGGTAGTCGATCCGCGGGTGAGAGGCGGAATCGGAGTAGACCCACGCCGCGCCGGTGTCGCGGAGCGCCTGCGCCATCCGCTCGAACATCCGCGGGCCGGGCGTCACCGCGACGCGCGGGTCGGCCAGGAAGACGACCTCCTCCGTCGCGCCGGCCAGGAGGAGCCCGAGCGCCTCCGAGGAGAGCGGCGTCGGGCGAAGGAGGCTCATGCCCGCTCCTTCCGAGATCCGCCGCCGCGCGAAGCGACGAGCCCATCGCTCCCCGCGGAGGTCACGTCGAGAGGCCGCGCGGCGATCACGCCGGCCATCCGGTTCGCGGCGAGGAAGCGTCCGAGATCTTCTTCCACGACGCGTCCGGCGCTCCGGGAGGCATGTCGGAGTCGAATCGAGCCGCCCGCGAGGACGAGGAAGCCGCAGTGAAAGACGTCGAGGCCCGCCTTCGTCGAGGCGAAGAGGAGGACGTCGCCGTTCGCGAGACGCGGGAGGAGCGCGCGAAGGCGCCCCTTCGGGACCACCGCGAAGCGGGCCCTCTTCGACGGAAGGCCCGGCACCACCGAGAGCGCCTTCTCGACCCTCTTCCCGAGCGGGCCCGGCGCGACCGGCCGCACCGCGCCTCCACGCACGTTCCGACGGACCCAGTCCGTCATGTAGTGGTTCCGCTTCCTCCATTCCACGGCGCCGCCGTCGTACCGGAGCGCGCGGAGCTCCTCGATGAACGCGGCCGGGGCCGCCGAGCGGGCGAGCGCGATCACGCTCTCCACGTACGTGACGCAGTCGAACGCGTCGAGCCGCGCGACGAGCTCCTCCGGCTCCGTCGCGGAGCCGACGAGGCTGCGGGCGACGTAGGGGGCGCCGAGGAGCGCCGCCGAGAGCGCCTCGACCCGCGCGGGGACGCTCCGGTGGGGCTTTGCCCCGGCAAGGAGGGATCGGGCTCGGCGGAGATCGAGCCCCCGGGGTCGGGTCGTCTTCATCGGCGGGCGATGTTACCCGCCGCGCCGCTCCGCGGTACCCTTGCCTGTTGGCCCGGTGGCCGCCGCAGGGTTGCGCAGAGCCACCGGGACCAGAGGAGAGAACGATGGCCGGCAAGCTGGCAGGAACGAAGACCGAGGCGAACCTGAGAGAAGCCTTCGCGGGCGAGTCGATGGCCCGGAACAAGTACACCTACTTCGCGTCGGAGGCCCGGAAGGCCGGGCTCCTGAGCATCGCGAGCATCCTCGAGACGACGGCGAACGAGGAGAAGGAGCACGCCAAGCGCCTCTTCAAGTTCCTCGACGGCATCGCCGGGACCGAGGCGAACCTGGAGCAGTGCATCGCCGGCGAGAACTACGAGTGGACCGACATGTACGAGAGGATGGCGAAGGAGGCCGAGGCGGAGGGCTTCGTCCCGATCGCCCGCTTCTTCCGTCAGGTCGCCGTCGTCGAGAAGCACCACGAGGAGCGGTTCCGCCGGGCGCTCGAGGACCTGAAGGCAGGGGCGGTCTTCAAGAAGGGGAAAGAGGTCTACTGGTACTGCACGAACTGCGGTCACATCGAGAAGGGGCTCGAGGCGCCGAAGGCGTGCCCCGTCTGCGCCCACCCGCAGTCGTACTTCCGCGCGATGCCGGAAGGCGAGGTCTGAGACACCGCCGGCGGGGCCGGGCCTGACCGCCCGACCCCGCCGCGGCTTCGGACGGAACGGGGAGGCTCGTGGCGAGCCTCCCCGATCCATGTCGCCCTCAGCTTTCGTCGGCCGACGGCCCGTAGAGCGCGGGGACCGGGACGTCGCGCAGCCGGAGGTAGACCGTCAGCTGCGCCCGATGGTGGATCAGGTGGTTCATCACGAAGCCCCTCACGACCGCGCTCCGGGGCATCGTGAACCAGACCTTCCCGTTCTCGAGGAGGGACCAGGGCTCGGCGAAGGCGGGGTCGGCCGTCGCCTCGAGGGCCGCGCGCGCGGCCTTCACCCCCTCCAGGAAGAGCGCGAGCGCCTCGCGCGCCGACGCGGGCCGGGGGAACTCGGCCGGGACCCCTCCCGGGGCCATGTCGAACGAGGGGGCGTTGAGCGTCCCGGTCAGCCACTCCGGGATCGTCGCGACGTGGCCGGCGAGCTCGCCCATCGAGAACGACTTCGCGTGCGGCTTGAACGCCCAGTCCTCGTCCTTTACGCGCTCGAGGACCTTTCGTGTGCCGGCCATCTCGAGGTCGAACTCGGGAAGGAGCGACGAGGCGATGCTCTTCGGATCGGTGCTCATGGGGTGCCTCCTTGATTCGGTGGCGCGAGTAAAGCGTAAGTCGTTCCTAAAGGCAAGAGGCAATCGCGCGCGTCAGTCCCCCTCTCCTCCCCCCGGCGAGGGAGTAGCCTCTCCTCGAACGATGTCCAGAATCGTCGTCGTCGGATCGGTCGCCATCGACGAGGTCGTCGCCTTGCGGCGCCCGCTCGCCGCCGGCCTCCACCTCGACGGGAAGGAGCACGGACGACGCGTCGGGGGCGGCGCCGCGAACACCGCGATCCCGCTCGCGTTCGCCGGTCACGAGGTCGTCGTCGTCTCGGCCGCCGGGACCGACGCGGACGGCGGGACGATCCTCCGCCGGCTCGCCGAGGCGGGGGTCGACACGTCGCAGGTCGCGCGACTCCCCGGGCCGTCGACCCGGTCGCTCGTCCTCGTCGACCCGGCCGGGGAGCGGACGGTCGTGAACCTCCATCGCTGCCGCGAGGGCGGTCCGCTGCGCCGGCTCCGGACCGTTCCGGGCGACGCGATCTACGTGAGGAGCCGCGAGCTGGACCTCGCCCGGATCCTCGCCGAGAGGCTCGATTCGGCGCTCGTCGTCGCCCACGTCCCGCCCGTCGTGGCCGGCGCGCGCCCGGCCCACGTCCTCGTCGCCTCCGCGTCGGACCTCTCGCCGGAGGAAGGGGAGAGACCGTGGGACGTGCTCCGAAGGGCCGGCGGCGATTCGGTCCGCCACGTCGTCGTCACGCGCGGCGGCGCGGGAGCCGAAGCCCACGCGACCGACGGCCGGCTCCGGGTCCCCGCGCGCGAGGCGGTCGCGGTCGACTCGACCGGAGCCGGGGACGTCTTCGCCGCCGGCCTCCTCCACGCGCTCGTCTCGGGCGCGCCGATGGAGTCGGCGCTCCGGACTGCGGTGGCGTGGGGAACGGCCGCGGTCGAATGCGAAGGGGTCCCGCCGCGCGAGCGGATCCGGACCCTCCTCTGAAGGCTCCCCGTCACGCCTCCCGGACGCGGACCCTTCGGTAGCTCGCGCGGTGGAGGTCGCGCACCTCGACGCTGATCGCGCCCCGCCCGTCCGCGACGAGCCTCGGGAAGGCCCGGACGAGGACGTCGAGCGCGGCGTCGCCCACCGCCGCCTTCACCTCGTCGGGGCGACCATCCAGGATCGCGATCGAGAGCGCGACGAAGGGGCGGTCCTCCTCGCCGTCGGCGACGACGAAGAGCTCGTGGCGCACCGCGCGGCTCTTCAGATCCTTCCGTTCGAAGAGGCCCGTCCCGGCGAGGGCGTCGTGGAGGTCGAGGAGGACGCGGCGGAGGTCCGGCCGGTCGGGGACGTTCGCGGTGTGCTCGAGGACGAGGTGCGGCATGCCGCGATTCTCCGACGCGACCGGCGCCGCCGGGAGCCGGACGCGGGCCGGCCGGCTCCCGAGCGATCGCGGCGGGGGCCCCCCGGGGGCCGCCCCCCCCCGGCCGGGCGCGACAGCAGCCCGGCCCCGTGGAAGAAGAACCCGGACTAAACGGACC
>CAYVPO010000019.1:17950-22014 GCA_964453825.1 uncultured Holophagales bacterium | reverse complement strand
CGGCGGGCGCCGCCGGGAGGCGGCGCCCGCGCTCCGTGCCGCTACTTCAGCGAGGCCATGTCGATGACGAAGCGGTACTTCACGTCCGACTTCAGCATCCTCTCGTAGGCCTCGTTCACCTTCTGGACCGGGATCGTCTCGATGTCGGCGGTGAGGCCCTTGGCGGCGCAGAAGTCGAGCATCTCCTGCGTCTCCTTGATCCCGCCGATGAGGGAGCCGGCGATCGACTTCCTCCCGAAGATGAGGTTGAAGACGGTCGGTGACGGGTGCGGGAGCTCGGGCGCGCCGACGAGGCAGAGCGTGCCATCGCGCCGGAGGAGCGTCGTGTAGGCGTCGAGGCTGTGGGGCGCCGCGACGGTGTCGAGGATGAAGTGGAAGCTCCCCGCGTGGGCCTTCATCGCCTCCGGGTCCTTCGAGAGGACGACCTCGTCGGCGCCGAGCCGCTTCGCGTCGGCCGTCTTCCCGGCCGAGGTCGTGAAGAGGACGACGTGCGCGCCCATGGCGTGCGCGAGCTTGACCCCCATGTGGCCGAGGCCGCCGAGGCCGACGACGCCGACCTTCTTCCCGGGGCCGGCGCCCCAGTGCCGGAGCGGCGAGTAGGTCGTGACGCCGGCGCAGAGGAGCGGCGCGGCGCCCGCCGGGTCGAGACCTGCAGGGACCTTCAGGACGAACGCCTCGTCGACGACGATGACGTTCGTGTAGCCGCCGTACGTCATCCCTCCGAGGTGGGTGTCGGGGCTGTTGTAGGTGAAGATCGCGCCCTTCGCGCAGAACTGCTCGAGGTCGTCCTTGCACTCGGAGCAGCTCCGGCAGGAGTCGACCAGGCAGCCGACGCCGGCCATGTCGCCAACCTCGAAGCCCTTCACCTCCGACCCGACGGCCGCGACGCGGCCGACGATCTCGTGGCCGGGGATGCACGGGTAGGTCGTGCCGTGCCACTCGTTCCGGGCCGTGTGGAGGTCGGAGTGACAGATGCCGCAGTAGAGGACGTCGATCCGGACGTCCTTCGGGCCGGGTTCGCGGCGGTCGATCTCCATCCGCTCGAGGGGTGTCGTCGCGGCGGTGTTTCCGTAGCCGAGAGCCTTGATCATTCTCTGGTCTCCTTGCGCGCGGGGACGGGATGCGCAGCCGCAGCGTATACGACGGCCCCGGGCGTTTCGTAAAGTGCGGAACCCGACCCGGCCGGGCGCTCCGCGATCTCTCCTGCGATGCGGGCGCGGGAGGTCGACCGGTTCCTCCTGCCGCCGGGGATTGCCGGCGACGGCACGAGGTGCGGCTCCGCGTCGTGGCCGGCGTCCGCCGGAGAGCCGGTCCCTCAGCGGAAGTACCCGGACACGTCGAGGATGGCGTGCGCGGGCTGGGCGGAGTCGTTCCGCACCGTCAGCCGGCCGAGGGCGCCCGGCGAGGCGATCGCGCTCGAGGCGCGCGTCTTCCCGGGGGCGAAACCGAGCACCTGGGCCGTCGGCGGCGACCCGCCCGCGCCCCAGAGCCTGAGGACGCCTCCGGCCTGGGGTGCGACGACGGTGAGGTTCACGGCGAGGGCGCGCGCGTCGGCCGGGACGCCGCACGTCCCCGCCGCGTCGAACGAGAGCGATCCGTTCGCCGCGACGGGCGCCGCAGCGCCGAGGCGCGTGTCGAGGACCCGGCACGGGGTGACGGTGTGAAAGGCCGTTGGCGTCACCGCCCCCTCGAACGCCCCGACGTCACAGCGGACCCCGGCCGGGCGCACGGCCCCGCGCGCGTCGACGGCGGAGGCGCAGCCGGCCCAGGCCGCGTCGATCGCCGGGCTGCCGGGCAGGAGGGAGACCGTCTCCACGAGCCCGCCGTGGTCGGCGAGCGGGCCGAGGAGCGGCTCGACGACGACGGGCCCGGCGACGCAGTTCTCGTCGTTGCCGTCGCCGAGGTTCCGCTCCGGGTACTCGATCACGTCGCCGCCGTTCGTCATCCGGGGCGAACCGACGTCGCAGTTCTTCCCGATGTTCCAGGGGTTGCCGCCGTTCGCGGCGGTGTTGTGCGCCACGATCGAGGCGCGGAGCGTGACGTTCGAGGCCGGAGAGGCGACGGTGATTCCCCCGCCCGTCCAGCCGGCGTGGTTGTGCGCGACCGTGAGGTGCGAGAGCGTGACGTTCGCGCCGGAGGGGTAGATCGAGAAGCCTCCGCCGATCGCGTAGCCCGACGGCGCGACGGCCCCCTCGGCGCGGTTCGCCGTGAAGGCGACGTTCGTGACCGTCGCGCTGGTCGGGTGGTAGAGCCAGAGGCCGCCCCCCTGCGTGAAGGCGCGGTTCCCAGCGACGAGCGACCCGGTGAAGGCGAACGCGCCGTCCTGGTGGTAGATCGCGCCGCCGTTGCCACCCGTCGCCCGGTTCTCGAGGAAGGTCGAGTCGGAGATGACGAGGGACTGCGGGCTCAGGTACATCACGGAGTGGATCGCGCCGCCGGCCCAGGCGACGTTGTCGCGAAAGGTGCAGCGCTCGATCCGCACCTCTCCGTCCCCCGCGCCGTCGACATAGAGGGCGCCCCCGGTCGCCCCGAAGCTCGAGACGCGGGCCTGCGTCTCGTTGCCGACGAAGACCGAGTCGCGAACCGTCAGGCCGTTCGCGGGGCCGGTCCCGTCGCCGCCGAGGTAACCGATCGCGCCACCGTTGCCTCCTCGGTTCCGGAGGAAGGTGCTGCCGTCGATCGTCGAGACGCCTCCCTGGATGTAGAGGGCGCCTCCGCCGACGTCGTCGCCCGCCTGGGTGCAGACGTTGTCCTCGAAGCGGACGTTCTCGATCGTGAGGGCCGCGGTCCCTCGTTCGTGGTAGTGGCTCCTCACGGCGGCGCCGAGGTCGGCGACGCGCCCGCGCCGCAGCGCGAGGTTCCGAAGCGTCAGCCGCCGCTGGTAGTCGACGTAGAAGAGGCGGACCGCGTCCTGCCCGTCGAGGGTCACGAGGCCGCCGCCGTCGACGGAGGTGGGCGTCGGGGACGAGATCGTCTTCGTCGCCGTGACCGGGATCGTGACGGCCCCGCCCCCGCACGAGAAGGTCACGGCGCCCCCGCCTGCGAGCGCCACGTCCAGCGCGGCTTCGGTGCACGACGCCGGAGTGCCGGTCCCGACGACGCCGGCGGCCAGCGCGGGGCCGTCGAAGAGGAGGAACGCGAGGTGGAGCGCGCGACGCACCCGGGAACGATCCCGCAGCGGGCAGCCGGCGACAACCCTCCTCGGGTCTAGACTTCCCTCTCCTCGTGAAGGGAGCCCGGGCCCCGCGGCTCTCCGCCTCGGCCTCATTCGCACACGATGGACCTCGCAGCTCCGTCCGCCTCCGTCCGGGGGCGCCGCCGCCGGGCCCCGTCCTCAGCCTCTGCTACCGTCGCGCCATGCCGCCGCTCGTCGCAGCGCAGCGCCTGTCGAAGGCGTTCGGCGCCCGGGACCTCTTCTCCGCCCTTTCGTTCGGGATCGAGCCGGGGGAGCGGATCGGCCTGATCGGCCCGAACGGGGCCGGGAAGTCGACGCTCCTCTCGATCCTCGCCGGGGAGACGACTCCGGACGACGGCGCGGTCGTCTTCCAGGGCGGAGTCTCGGTCGGCCTCGTCCCCCAGATCCCGAGCTTCGCGGACGGGGCCACCGTCCGCTCCGTCGTCCTCGAAGGAGCGCTCGCCCACGTCTCCCACGGCGAGGAGGTCGCCTGGGAGGCGGAGCTGAAGACCGACGAGGCGCTCGCGAAGCTCTCGCTCACGTCGGGGGGCCTCGGCCCCGACAGTCTCGTCGCGACGCTCTCGGGCGGGCAGAGGAAGAGGGTCGCCCTGGCGCGCGAGCTCGTCCGCCAGCCCGAGCTCCTCCTCCTCGACGAGCCGACGAACCACCTCGACGTCGAGAGCATCGTTTGGCTCGAGGAGCTGCTGTCTCGCGCGCCCTTCGCCACGGTGACGGTGACGCACGACCGGCTCTTCCTCACGCGCGTCGCGACGCGGATCCTGGAGCTCGACCGGAGGAACCCCGGCGGCCTCCTCTCCGTCCCCGGCGGCTTCCCGAAGTGGCTCGAGGCGAAGGAGAGCCTCCTCGCCGCGCAGGAGAGCCGGGAGGC
>CAYVPO010000019.1:5715-17850 GCA_964453825.1 uncultured Holophagales bacterium | reverse complement strand
CGAAGTGGCTCGAGGCGAAGGAGAGCCTCCTCGCCGCGCAGGAGAGCCGGGAGGCGTCCCTCCGCAACGTCCTTCGCCGCGAGACCGAGTGGCTCCGCCGCGGCCCGAAGGCGCGGGCGACGAAGCAGAAGGCGCGGATCGAGAGGGCCGAGGCGCTCGGCGAGGAGATCGAGACCCTCGAGGGGAGGAACGTCGCCCGGACGGCGACGCTCGACTTCGCGGGCGCCGGGCGTGCCCCGAAGCGCCTCCTCGTCGCCGAGGGGATCTCGAAGGGCTACGGTGGCCGGCCGCTCTTCTCCAGCCTCGACCTCCTCCTCGGCCCCGGGAGCCGCGTTGGCCTCATCGGGCCGAACGGCTGCGGAAAGTCGACCCTCCTGCGCGTCCTCCTCGGCGCCGAGCGTCCCGATTCGGGAAAGGTGACGCGCGCCGACGGCCTCTCCGTCGCCCTCTTCGAGCAGGGGCGCGAGTCGCTCGACCCCGAGGCGACGGTGAAGGAGACCATCTGCCCCGAGGGAGACCAGGTCGAGTACCGCGGCCGCTTCCTCCACTTCCGGAGCTGGCTCGACCGCTTCCTCTTCTCTCCGGAGCAGGCCGAGATGAAGGTCGCGCGGCTCTCGGGCGGCGAGCAGGCGCGGCTCCTCATGGCGCGGCTCATGCTCCGCCCCGCGCAGCTCCTCGTCCTCGACGAGCCGACGAACGACCTCGACCTCGCGACGTTGAACGTCCTGGAGGAGGCGCTCGCGGAGTTCCCGGGCGCGCTCCTCCTCGTCTCGCACGACCGCGCCTTCCTGGACCGCGCGACCGAAACGCTCCTCGCGTTCGACGCCGAGGGGGGCAGCGGCGTCACGGCGCTCGCCGGCCTCGACCAGTGGGAGAGGTGGCGGAAGGAGCGGCGCGAGGCGGCGACGAAGGCCTCGCCGAAGCCCGCCCCGACGGCGGCGCCGCCGAAGGCGTCGAAGCGGCGCCTCGGCTACCTCGAGCAGCGGGAGCTGGACGCGATGGAGGGCCGTATCCTCGAGGCGGAGGAGAAGCTCGCTGCGCTTCGGGCCGACTGCGAGCGGCCCGAGGTCGTCTCCGACGGCCCGCGTCTCGTCGCGCTGGCGCGCGAGATCGAGAAGGCACGGGCCGAGGTCGACCAGCTGTACGCGCGCTGGGCCGAGCTGTCCACCTGATCGCGCTCCCGGCGGCCGGGCCGAGCCCTGTACGATGCGAAGCGCCTGGGCCGGGACCGGGTCGAGACCGCCGGCGGAAGCTGAAGGGAGCGGGATGCAGCACGTCTTCGAGGTCGTCAACGACCTCTTCGCCTTCTTCGTGCCGGTCTCCGACCTCCTGTGGGACTTCCCGAAGAACGTCGCCGCGTGGGCGGCGATCCCGGTCCTCGGGGAGTTCTCCTTCGCGATGCTCCTCCTCCTCGGGACGGGGATCTGGTTCACGGTCCGGACGGGAGGCGTGCAGCTCCGGCGCTTCGGTGAGAGCGTCCGGATCGTCATGGACCGGAAGGCGTCGGAGACGGGGATCAGCCCGTTCGCCGCCTTCATGCTCAGCTCCGCGATGCGCGCCGGCCCGGGGAACATCATGGGGGTCACGGGCGCGGTCTCGGTCGGCGGTCCGGGCGCGCTCTTCTGGATGTGGGTCGCCGGAACGTTCGGCATGGCGACCGGCTTCGCCGAGGCGACGCTCGCCCAGCTCTTCAAGGAGCGCAAGGAGCGCGAGTTCGTCGGCGGGCTGCCGTTCTACGGAATGCGGATCCTCGGCAATCGCCGCTGGGTCGGCGTGACGCTCGCGCTCCTCTTCATCACGTACGCCCTCCTGAACGTCCCGAGCCAGACGTTCCACCTCTTCACGGCGCTCGGCTCCGTCGCGAGCACGATCGCCGGGACGACCTACGGGCGGACCTCGGGGGTCTTCTACGCGATCGGCGCGCTCCTCGTCGTCTCCGTCGCCGCGCTCGTCCTGGGCGGCCTCCAGCGCGTCATCCGCTTCACCGACCTCTGCGTCCCGTTCATGGCGGTCCTCTACTGCGGCGTCGTCCTCCTCCTCGTCGTCCTGAACTGGAGGCTCGTCCCCTGGTTCTTCGGCTCGGTCTTCGCGGGGGCCTTCGCGCCCGAGGCGATCTTCGGCGGGAGCTTCGGCGTCGCGCTCCAGCAGGGGATCAAGCGCGGGCTGATGGTGAACGAGGCGGGGCAGGGGACGATCACGATGGCCGCGGCCGCCGCCGACAACCGGCACCCCGTCGAGCAGGGGCTCGTCCAGTCGATGGGCGTCTGGTTCGACACGGTCGTCATCTGCTCGATGGCCGGCTTCGTGACCGTGATGGCGAAGCTCTGGGCCGCCCCGGAGGCGTTCGCCTGGGAGGCGCGGAAGGCCGACAAGCTCTTCGTCTTCATGTCCTCGGCGCGGCACCTGACGCCGGGGACCGGCTTCGACCCGGCCGTCCAGGTCGCGCTCTCCGTCAGCTACGCCCTCTTCGCCTTCACGACGCTCATCGGGATGATCGTCTTCGCCGAGATCAGCGCGAACATGCTCTCGCGGCGGCCCCGCTTCATCCTCGGTCTGCGGGCGCTCGGGGCCCTCGTCTTCGTCCCGTTCGGCGTCCTGACGGTCCTCGCCGACCTGCAGCTCGGGAACATCTGGTACGTGACCGACCTCGTGAACATCCTCGTCGCCTCGGCGAACGTGCCGATCCTCCTCGCCGGCGGGAAGCACGTCGTCGCCGCGCTCCGCCACTACGAGCGGACGGGCGGACGGGACGGCTTCGTCTCGGCGCGGGACATCGGCCTCGAGACGCCGTTCTGGACGGAGGAGGCGCGGAAGGTCTGACGCGCACCCCGCCGACCCGCGTGGAAGCCCGGAACCGGGCGGGGACCCCTTCCGTTACAGTTCCCATGGCTTCCCACGTCCGAACGAAGAGAGGTGTTCCGATGACTCGTCCCCGTCCGCGTCTCGTGTCGGCGTCTGCCCTTTTCCTCCTCCTCGCCGCGGCCCTTCCCGCCGCCGCGGCGAAGCCCGCCGCGCCGGCTCAGGAGATCGACGCCCTGCTCGCCAGGGCGATCCCCGCGGACGGCCCCGGGGTCGCGGTGATCGCGGTGAAAGACGGGAAGACCGTCTTCCGGAAGGCCTACGGGATGGCGAACCTCGAGCTCGGGGTGCCGCTCGTCCCCGACTCCGTCTTCCGCCTCGGCTCGATCACGAAGCAGTTCGCCGCGGTCGCGGTCCTGATGCTCGCCGAGGAGGGGAAGCTCTCGCTCTCCGACCCGATCACGAAACACCTGCCCGGCTACCCGACGCACGGGCACGTGATCACCGTCGAGCATCTGCTGACGCACACGTCGGGGATCCGGAGCTACACCGGCCTCCCCGGCTACATGACCGGACCGAAGATCCGGGCCGACCTGACGACCGCGGAGCTCCTCGAGGTCTTCTCGAAGGAGCCGATGGACTTCGCCCCGGGGGCGGAGTGGCGCTACGACAACTCCGGCTACGTCCTCCTCGGCGCGATCCTCGAGAAGGTCTCGGGCAAGCCGTACGGGGAGCTCCTCGCGGAGCGGATCTTCCGTCCTCTCGGGATGAAGTCGACGCGGGTCGGCGACGAGGGCCCGATCCTCGCGAGGAGGGCCGCCGGCTATACACGCGACGGCGAGACCGTGGCGAACGCCCGCTTCCTCAGCATGACGCAGCCCCACGCGGCCGGCGCGCTCGTCTCCACCGTCGACGACCTCGCCCTCTGGGACGCCGCCCTCTACGGGGAGAAGCTCGTGAAGCGGGCCTCGCTCGAGCAGGCGTGGACCCCGGCCGTCACGCGCGACGGGAAACCGACGCGCTACGGCTACGGCTTCGGCGTCTCGACGCTCCGCGGCGCCCGCTCGATCGAGCACGGCGGCGGCATCAACGGCTTCTCGACCTACGCCGTGAGGCTCCCGGACGAGAAGGTCTACGTCGCCGTCCTCGCGAACAGCGACGCCCCCGCGGCCGACCCGACGACGCTCGGGAAGGAGATCGCCGCGCTCCTCATCGGGAAGCCGTTCCCCGCGCGCGTCCCCGTCCCGGTCGACCCGAAGCTCCTCGAGCGCTGGGTCGGCGTCTACCGCTTCGACCCGCAGACGACCCGGACGATCACGGTCGACGGAGGGAAGCTCTTCTCCCAGCGCTCGGGCGGGCCGCGCCTCGAGCTGAAGCCGCTCTCCGCGAGCGAGTTCTTCTTCGACCGCTCCCTCACCCGGATTTCGTTCGTCGCTCCCGACGGGAAGGCGAAGGAGGCCCTCTTCTACCCCGAAGGGGCCGACGCGGCGGAGAAGGGTGTCCGCGAGGGAGACGTCCCGGCGGCCCCGACGGAGGCGAAGGTCGACCCGGCGCTCTACGACCTCTACGCCGGGGAGTACGAGCTCGCGCCCGGCTTCATCCTCACCGTCCGGCGGGAGGGAAGCCGCCTTCTCACGCGCGCGACGGGGCAGGAGGAGTTCGAGGTCTTCCCCGCCTCGGAGACGGAGTTCTTCCCGAAGGTCGTCGACGCGCGGATCACGTTCGTGAAGGGGAGCGACGGAAAGGTGACCGGCCTCGTCCTCCGCCAGGGAGGCCGCGAGATGCCGGCGAAGCGGCTCCGTTGACCGAGCGCTCCGCGGCCGGCGGCGTCAGCGCGACGTCGCGCCCGGGAGCACCCGCCAGAGAGTGAGGCCCGGGTTCGCGTACGCCCGCTCGAGGAGGCCCAGGCGCTCGAGCTCGCCGAGCTTCGCGAGCCCCTCCTCGCCGTAGACCACCCGCTCGAGCAGGCCGTCGACGACCCACCGGACGCGGTGGCGCGAAAGGAACATGCGGGCTTCCTCGATCGTCATCTTTCCCTCGCCCGTCCCCTCCCCGGGACCGGCGAGCCGCGATCGGTAGAACGCGTCGACTTCCGCGATTCGCTTCTCGACGATCGAGCCCGGCACCGCCGCGCGGTGCTGCCGCACGTGCCAGCTCCAGCCAACGACCGCCGGGAGCCCGGTGTGGACGCTGAACCGCGAGCCCCACCGGTACTCGGGGAGGACCGCCTCGAGGATCGCCGGCGAGCCGCGCTCGTTCGCGCGGAGCCAGGCGAACCCTTCCCCGTCGTATCGGAGCGGGACGAGCCGCCCCTCGACGCAGAGGGCGGATTCGGCGAGGAACTCCGTGCCGTCGAGACCGCGCGGACGGCCGGCCGCTCCGGTGCCGAGCGCGTCCGGCGGCGCCGGAGCGTCCGCGAAGGCCCGGCACGATTCTCCCGGCGCGACTCGTGGGAAGCGTTCGGCGAAGCGCGCCGGCGTCGCCGTGAGCGGGTAGAGCGCCGCCGAAGCGAGGAGGAGCGCTGCCGTCGCCGGCCAGGGCCCCCGCCATCCCCCCTTGCCGTCCCGAAGAGCCGCGACGATCCAGGCGAGCGCCGGGCCCGACGCCACGGCCAGCAGGGCCCACGCCTGGAACGAGAGCTTGAAGACGGTGTTCATCCGGTCGCCGCCGACGGCGAGAACGTCGACGCCGAGCGTGACGAGGAAGGCCCCTGCGCCGAGGAGGAGGACGGCCCGCCGCTCCGGGCCGGCGCCGCCGCCCGGTACGAGGGCCAGAGCGGCCGCCGCCGCCGCGAGCGGGAGGACGACCGGGGCGGAAGGGAGCTTCACCGCGAGGCCTGCCCCGACGGCGAGGAGGACGAGCGCGAACGCGGCGAACCTCCATCGCTCGCTCTCTTCTTCCGGCGCCTCGGAGCGCCACCGGGCGAGCTCGAGGGCCGCGAGGCTCGAAAGGAGGAACGCCGGGAGTCCCCAGAGCCAGAGCCACGCCGCGAGCGGCGTCGCCGCGCCGGCGTTCCGGACGACGTCCGTGTACGGAGCGACGTAGGCCGCGTCGAAGGGACGGAAGAGGAGAGCCGAGAGCGCGAGAGGGCCGAGCCCCCAGACGACCGCGGCCCGCAGGCGGCGCCCCGTCTCCGCGCGCCGCGCGCCTCCGAACGCGCCCGCGGCGACGGCCAGGAACGTCAGGGCCGGGACGTCCCAAGGGTTCGTGGCGCGGAGCGCGCCGAGGGCGAGCGCTCCGACCGCGAAGAGCGCGCACCGCCCGAGCCGCGACGCCGGGGACGCGTCGGCGAGCGAGAGCGCGAACGCAAGGAGCAGGAGGCCGATCGGCAGCGCCATCGCGTGGGCGTGGAGGTCGCCGAAGAGGAACGTGAAGAAGGGGAACTCGGTGATCTCGTTGCCGGAGCCGGCGACGGCCGGGATCAGGCGCGTCGCGTTCCAGTACCACTCCTCCGCCCGGATCGGGAGGGACGCTCCTGCGAGCGCCCGCATCGCTCCCTTCGCGATCGCGACCGGGTCGACGGCCCCGGCCGCTCCTCCGCCGAGCGCGGCGAAAGCCCGGAGGAGGAGGCGCAGCTGCCCGAGGTTCCCGAGGAGGACGAGGAGAGAGGCGGAGAGGAATCCGGCGAGGAGGGGCGCTCCGGACGGCCTCTCCTCGCCCCGCGCGGCGGCGCTCCGGACGAGCGAGGAGCCGAGGGCGAACGCGCTGGCTCCGGCGAGGGCGAAGAACGTCGGGACCGCGAGGTTGTAGGCGAGGCCGGGAACGAGGCCGAGGAGGCGCGCGGGAACGGCCGCGAGGAGATAGCCGAAGTCGTAGTAGTTGAGCGTCCCTCCCGCGAACCACGGGTGCTGCGCCGGGAGCTCCGCGGTCCGCAGGAGCGCGTTCAGGATCGCGAGCGCCATCGGCTTCTCGCCGCCGAGCGACGGGTGCCAGAGGTCGGGATTCCCCCAACGCAGGAAGAGCCCGAGCACGAAGAGGAGCTGGAAGACCCCCTCGGTCGCGAGGAGGCTCCGCCGCTCGCGCCGCAGCGCTTCCGCGAGCGCGGCGCGCCTTCGCCAGGCCGCCGCCGCGCCCGCCGCGACGAGGACCGCGAGCGCCACGAAGAGCCCGCTCCGCCCGAACGGGACGATCCGGAGCGCGGCGAGGAGGAAGGCGAGCCAGCCGACGACGAGGAGGCCGAGGATGCGGGCCGCGGCGTACGCGACCGCAGGATGCCGACCGAACGCCTCCAGCGTGAACGGCAGCGCGGCTGCCGCGAGAAGGGCGAGGAGGAGGCTCCACGTCACGACGGCCACGGCGGGCCATCGGTTCGCGGGCGAGCGGGGGTCGGGGGGAGCCCCGCGCCCGACGCCCGCCTCCTCGCGCGCGAGCCGCGCCGGGGAGAGGGCGAGCCCGCCGGGCGCCGCCGAGGCCTGAAGCGGCGTCTGCGCGACGACGCCGTCGAGGAGCGACGCGGGGAGGCGGGCCTCGAGCTCCGCGCGCGCGAGGGACGCCTTCCGCCCGAAGAGCCAGACGGGCGCCCGGTCGTAGACCCAGAACGCCTCTTCGGCCGCGAGCGCCGTACCGCCTCCCGCCGGGAGCTCGGGAGGCCGTCCCCACGCCGCCGTACCGGCCGCGTCGGAGAGGCGGAGCGGGCCGAGGGCGAGAGGCGACTGGAACGGGCTCGACGGCAGGGGCGCGAAGCCGAGGCTCCCGTCGAAGAGAGCGCGATACCAGGCGAGCGTGAAGGGGTGATTCGACGGCAGGCGGGGGACGACCCAGAGGGCGCGGGGGCTGGACAGGACGACGCCGTCGGCCTCGGCGAGGGCTTCGAGAATCGCCGCCCGCTTCCCCTCGTGATCGGGTCCGCGGACGGGGAGGAGGCGGACGTCGTAGAGGCCGCCGTCGAGGCCGTCGACCGCGCACGGGAGGACCTCGTCCCACGTCTCGCCGAGGAGGACGGAGGACGAAAGGGCGATCGGCCCTTCGGGAGCCGACATCGCGATCTCGTAGCTTCGCTCCGGCGAGAGCCGGACCGGGCCGAGAGGAACGAACGCGGCCTCGCCGAGAGGATGCCGCGGAGCGTCGGGCAGGGAATGCGTCCCGGTGGCGAGCTCGGGGCCACCCGCCGTCTCTCTGAGGACGATGCGCAGCCTGCTCCCGGGCTTTCCGGAGGCGTGCGCGAACGTGACGCCCCGCAGCTCGCCGCGCGTCCCGGCCGGAAGGCCGACGACCCGTGCCGCGGCGGAAAGCTCGGAGCTCCGGTCGGTCCGGAGCGGGATCCGCCTCGGGCCAGACCCCTCGTCGAGGACGAGGTTCGTCGCCGCCGGGAACGTCGCGTATATCGCCCGCGACGCGGCGATCCGCGTGTTCGGCGCCCGCCAGGCTCCGGTGAAGCCCCACGCCCACGCGAGGCCCAGGAGGAGGAGCCCGCCGGCCGTCGCCCGCCTCGCCGCGGAGGCGCCCGGCGGAGCGAGGCGCGCGAGCGCGAGCGCTCCGAAGAGCGCGAAGAGCGGGTAGAGCGGCAGGAAATAGCGGACGGATGAAACCGGCCGGACCGCCATGAACAGGAAGAAGCCCGCCGTCCAGGCCGCAAGAAGGAGGAGAGCGCCGGGAGGCCGCCGCCGCCCCGCGCGCAGCGCCGCCCCGACGAGAAGGAGGCCGGCGAGGGCGAGCGGTCCGCCCGGGAGGCCCAGCCCCCAGAGGAATGTGTTCCGCACCGGGAAGAGGACTCGCGTCCGCCCGGTCCACTGCTCGGCGGGGGGGGCGGACGTCTCGAGCGCCGACTCGGAGCGCGCGAGCGCGACGTTCCGGAGCCAGTCGGGGTTCAGGGTCGTCGTCCACGCTTTCGTTTCGCCCCGCGGCGCGCGAAACGACATCGGGTGCATGACGCGGAACGCCGCGAAGAAAACGACGGCCCCGAGGAGGGCCGGACCGGCCGCGCGGCGCAGGAGCGGCAGGAGCTTTCCGCCCCGGCCCCGAACGAGGAGCGCCGCCGGAAGGAGGAGGACGATCGGCGCCAGGTTGAGGCGCGAGGCGACCGACATCGCCGCGAGGAGCGCGAAGAGCGCCGCGTCGCTCCAGGGGAGGCGTTCCGAGCGCTCCCCCGGCGCGGCGATGCGCACGACCGGCAGGAGCGCCGCGGTCGCGAAAAGAGCCGCGAAGCCGTCGACCGTCAGGAAGCGGGCCTGCTGGAGCGCGAGGGGCGCGAGGGCCGCGAGCGCCGTCGCGAGGAGGGCGACGTCTCGCCCCCCGACGCGCCGCCCGAGGAGGAAGAGGAGGCCGAGCGTCGCGACGCTCGCGAGGGCCGAGAGGCGACGGCCGAGGAGGCGCAGCTCCGCGAAGCGCGTGAAGTCGGGGCCGCCCCGCTCCCGGTCGGCGCTCAACGCCTCGGCGACGCCGCGAACGATCAGCTGCGGCCACTGGCCCCACCGCATCGCCGCGTCGGGTGCACCGCCCGGCATCGCTCTCCCCTCGCGGTCGTAGCGCGCGTACGGGCTCATCGGCGAGCGCGCCGTGTCGAACCACTCCGCCGCGCTCATCGGGAACGAGAGCTTCGTAAGCGTCCCGGTCAGGCCGTACTCGTCGGGGTGGAGGAGCTGGCCGTCGTCCCAGCGGGCCCAGGAGACGCGGAAGGCGACGCCCGCGAGGACGAGGAGGAGCAGAGCCGCGGTCGCGAGGCGAGAGCCGCGCTCCGGCGCTGGCGTTGGCGTCGGGGACGTCGCGGCAACCGCCGGCAGCTGTCCCGCGGGCCCGCCGGCGCGGCGCGCGAGCTCGCCGAGGACGACGCCGGCCGCGATCCAGAAGAGCGGCCACACGAGATCTCCTCCGGGCGCGAGGAGCTGGCGCGCCGCGAGGGCGAGGACCGCGAGCGCCCCGGCGAGGAGGAGCGCGCGTCGCGGAGAGACTCGTCGGAGCGCCGCGAGGACGAGGTCGAACGGAGAGGGGTCGCTCAAGGGATCGCGTGACGATACCGGAGCGGCCTCTGTCTCAGAGGGGACGACGGGCGAGGAGGAGGACGTTCACGAAGGTCGTCTTCCTCTGGACGGCCTCGGTGTCGTTGCGGCGGTCGACCGCGGAAAGGAGCGCCCGGAGCGGCGCGACGGGGTCGAAGCCCCGCTCCGTGCCCGGCACCGACGGGAGCCGGCCGAGGCGGCGCCGGAGCCGATCCGGAAGGAGACCGCTCTCGACGAGGCCCCGGCCGACGCCGTAGAGGAGGACGTGCGCGAACGGGATCGCGTAGTGCGTCGCCTCCTCCACTCGGAGGACCTCGAGGCCTGCCGCCGCGACGCGCTTCGCGAGCTCCTCCGGCCGGTAGAGCCTCTCGTGTCCCGTCCAGATGCCGACGAGCGGCCCCGTACGAAACGGCGCTCCGCCCAGGGCGCTCCACACGCGGTTGATCGGGTCCCAGAGGAACGGGTAGCTCTCGTGCGGCACCGAGAGCGCGAGGAGGCCTCCCGGCACGAGGACGCGCCGGATCTCGGCGAGCGCGGCCGCGTCGTCGGGGAGGTGCTCGAGGACCTCCGCGGCGAGGACCCTTTCGAACGACGCGTCGCGGAACGGGAGCGCCTGCGCGTCGCCGCGAAGAAGAGGGAACGGCGTCGGGGCGGCGCGCGCCTCCCGGAGCCGTTCGACCCCCTCGTCCAGTCCCACGGCCCGCACGCGCGGCGCGCTCGCGTCGAGGGCGCGGAGGAGGACGCCCGGCCCGCAGCCGAGGTCGAGGAGCCGGAGCGAGGGGCGGAGGTCGAGAGCCGCGAGGAGCCAGCGCAGGCGGCGCCGGAACGCGAAGTCGAGCTCGGAGGCGAGGAACGTCTCGAGCGCGTCGCGGTCGAGCGTGGCGGGGAGCGGGGACGCGCCGGGCATCGCGCGGAGAGTACCGGTTCCGCGGCCTGCTACCCTCCGCGGCCTCGAGGCACGCGATCCGGATCCTCTCCGTCCTCACGTACTACCGTCCTCACTGGACCGGGCTGACCGTCCACGCGGTCCGCCTCGCCGAAGGCCTCGCCCGGCGCGGGCACGACGTGACCGTCCTGACGACCCGGCACCTGCCGTCGCTCCCGCGGGAGGAGGTCGTCGACGGCGTCCGCGTCGTCCGGCTCGAGCCGCTCGCCGCGTTCAGCCGCGGAATGATCGTCCCCGGCCTCCCGCTCGCCCTCGCCCGGCTTCTCCTCCGCACGGACGTCGTCCAGATGCACACGCCGCTCCCCGAGGCGCTCCTCGTCGCCGGGATGGCGCGCGCGTTCGGCGTTCCGTTCGTGATGACGCACCACGGCGACGTCGTCATGCCCTCGAGTCCCCGCGAGAAGGCGATCGAGACCGCGGCGTTCGCCGTCCTCTCGGGTGCCGCCCGCCTCGCCTCGGCCGTCACCACCTACAGCGACGACTACGCCGACGCGTCCCGCCTCCTCGGCCCCGTCCGGGAGAAGGTCGTCTCCATCCGGCCGCCCGTCCTCCTCCCCGAGCCCGACCGCGCCGCGGTCGCGCGCTGGCGCGCGGGGCTGGGACTCGAGGGGAAGACGATCGTCGGGTTCGCCGGGCGCTTCGTCGAGGAGAAGGGCTTCGACGTCCTCCTGCGCGCGCTGCCGATTCTCCAGGCGCGCGTCCCCGACGCCCGGCTCGTCTTCGCCGGCGAGCCGAACGTCGCCTACGAGCGCTTCTTCGAAAAGTGTCGGCCCCTGGTCGAGGCCGCGGGCGAACGCCTCACGCTCCTCGGCCTCCTCCGCGACCCGCAGCGGATCGCCGACTTCCACGCGATGTGCGACGTCTTCGCTCTCCCGAGCCGCTCCGAGATGATGGCGCTCGTCCAGGTCGAGGCGATGCTCGCCGGGACCCCCGTCGTCGCGAGCGACATCCCGGGCGCCCGCGTCGTCGTTCGGGAGACCGGGTTCGGCCTCCTCTGCCCGCCCGAGTCGCCGGAAGCGCTCGCCGCGACGCTCGAGGAGGTCCTCCGGAGGCGGGTGGAGCTCCGGCCCGATCCGAAGCTCGTGGCCCGGCTCTTCTCGCCCGCCGAGTCGATTCGCCGGAACGAGGAGCTCCTGACGCAGATCGCGGTTGCAGGAAGGCTCGGCGGGCACTTAGTATCCTGAGACGAGTTCCGAACTTACGGACGGCACCTGAGGGAGAGTGGGGAATGACGGCGACGACGAGGAAAGCTCCCGGGAACGGATGGGCCTGGGTTCCCGTTCTCGCGACGGTCCTCGCAGCCACGCTCGTCCCCGGGGTCCCGGAGGACCGCGGCGACGGGCGCGCCTACGCGCAGCCAGGGCCGACGAACACGCCGGCCCCGCCGACGGAGACGTCGACGCCCGGGCCGACGAGCACACCGACGAACACCCCGGTCGATACGCCGACGTTCAC
>CAYVPO010000019.1:0-5615 GCA_964453825.1 uncultured Holophagales bacterium | reverse complement strand
CACGCCGACGTTCACGCCGACCAGCACGCCGACCAGCACCCCGACCAGCACGCCGACGAACACGCCCACCAGCACCCCGACGAGCACCCCCACGAGCACGCCGACGCCGACCGTCACGCCCACCACGACTCCGACCGTCGTCCCCACGGCGCCCCCTGCCGTCGACCTCGGTGCCACGACGGCCGTCCCCGGCCAGGCCCTCCTCGCCTCCGGAAGCGTCCCCGATACGTCCCTCAGCTACCAGCTCTGCCTGATCGCGAACGCGACCTGGACCCTCGGGGCGCCGTTCGGCGGCGTCTGCACGCTCTCCGCGCCGCTGTCGTCCCCGACCACAGCCTTCAGCGGAGCGCCGCTCGGCCCCGCCCCCGCAGCGGGGAGCTACGACCTCCTGCTTCTCGGGCCCGCCTCGACGGTCCTCGCGGCCGACGACGCCTCCTCGGCGCCCGGCCTCGTCGTCACCGGGCTCGCGGACGTCCCCGTCGGCGGACGCGCCGGCCTCCTCGGATTCGCGTTCCTGATCGCGGCCGGGGCCTGGGTCCTCCTCCGGCAGTTCCGCTGAGCGCGAGCCGCCACGCCCGGAGCGCCGCGTCCCCCGGGCAGGCGGATTCCCGCCCGCCCGGGAGCGCGCCCGCCTACTCGCGGCCGGCGAACGCGACGTCGAGGAGCTTGTTCTCGAGGACCTGCGGGGAGGCGGGGGCCTCGAGCCGCAGGTAGTGCTCGGCGGCGCCGACGAGCGCCGCCTGGGGGACGAGGCCGACGATCTCGGAGCCGACGACGGGGACCCCGAACCGTTCGGCCTCGGATCGAACCGTCTCGAAGACGCGGTGGAGCGGCGTCTTCTCGTAGTTCGTCATGTTGATCGAGACCTGGACGATGCCGCGCGCCTCGAGCCGGACCCCCATCGCCTTGACGAACCGAAAGCCTCCCGAGAGGTGGCGGATCGACTTCGCGATCCGGTCGGCGATCGACAGATCGGCCGTCCCGAGGTTGACGTTGTAGGCGATGAGCGGGGAGCGCGCGCCGACGACCGTCGCGCCCGCGGTCGGGTGCGGGGCTTCGGGCCCGAAGTCGGGCTTCCACTCGGGGCTCTTCATCTTCTCGGCAAGCCCTTCGAACTCCCCCTTCCGGATCGTCGCGAGGTTCCGCCGCGCCTCGCTCGAGGCGGCGTCCTCGTAAAGGTAGATCGGCAGGCCGTGCTTCCCGGCGAGCCGCGCGCCGAGCTCCTTCGCGAGCGCGACGCAGTCGGCCGTCGTGGCGCCGCGGATCGGGACGAAGGGGATCACGTCGACGGCGCCGAGGCGCGGGTGAGCGCCCTCGTGCTTCGTCAGGTCGACGTGGCGCAGCGCCTCGTCGACCATCGCCTCCATCCCGCGGAGGAGCCCGGGCCCGTCGCCCAGGAAGGTCAGGACGGAGCGGTTGTGGTCCGCGTCGGACGTCCAGTCGAGCAGGAGGACCCCCGGTCCGGCTCCGAGGGCGGCCTTCCGGACGGCCTCGACGACCTCCGGCCGGCGCCCTTCGCTGATATTCGGGATGCATTCGATGAGTGTCGTCATGGCAACCTCTCCCCGTCGGGGGCCGAAGATCATACCGTGCGGCCGTCAGGGCGCTTGCCGCGGGAAAGGCGGCTTGTTACGCTGACTTCGAGAGGTTCCCATGCCTGAGCTCGCTGCCTATCCAGGGAGTCCCGCTCTCTCCGCCGAGGCCCGCGAGAAGGTCCTCCAGACGTTCCGCCACACGCTCGAGATGGCCCGGGCCGGCCGGAACGAAGACGCGCTCCTCGGGTGCGACTTCATCCTCAAGATGGACGCGCGCTTCGCGCCCGCGCGTCAGCTCCTCGCTTCGCTCCGGGGGATCGCCGCGGGGACCGTCGTCGACCTCGCCGACTTCGCCCCCTATCTCGGCGAAGGAGCGCTCCCCATCCCGGCGCCCGCTCCCGTCGGGGCGGCGCCTCCCGCCACGCCGCCGGCCGGCTATGACGTGCCGCCCGCGCTCGCGGAGCCTGCGCCCGCGGCGGACCCGTTCGCCGCCCCGGGTGCCGGGCTCGACAGCCTGAGCTTCGACGACCTCGCGGCGAACCCGTTCGCGCCGGCCCCGTCTCACGATCCGTTCGCTGCCCCGATGCCCGCTCCGGACTTCTCGTTCGGTGAACCTTCGACGGCCGCATCGCCGGCGGCCGACCCGTTCGCCGCGGCTCCGGTCCTGGTCCCCGAGGACGACTCCCCCGCTGGCTCCGTCCCGGACCCGTTCGCCGCTCCCGCCCCGGCCGCCTTCCCGTCCGCGGCGCCCGCCCCGTCCGGAGTCGACCCCCGGATCGCGCAGTTCCTGCGCCAGGGAGACGAAGCCGAGGCCCGGGGCGCGCTCCAGGAGGCGATCGACCTCTGGAGCCGCGTCTTCCTGATCGACCTCTCGAGCGAGGACGCCTCCCGCCGGATCGACGCGGCCCGCGCGCGTCAGGACGAGGCGGCTCGACAGCTCGACGTCCTGCTTTCCGAGGGGGTCCAGCTCTACGAGGCCGGAAACCTCGTCTCGGCTCGCGATGCGTTCCTGAAGGTCCTGACGCTCTCCGAGTCGGACGCGACGGCGCGGAACTACCTCAACGAGATCGACGCGGCGCTCGCCTCGGCCGGCGCGGCGGCCGCACCCTCTCCCGCCGTGCCGAACGCGCCCGCCCCCGCGTACGCACCCGGTCCCTCTGCCCCTGTTGAGCCCTACCTGCGCGACGAGCTGGAGTCGCCCGGGCGCCCCTCGTTCGCGGAGGGGCTCCCCCCGCTCGACGAGACTCCGATTGGAGAGGAACGGTTCGACGGAGGCGCTCCCGCACGGGTCGAGAAGCCCGCGGCCGCCCCGAGCAAGGGTGCGAAGGTGGACGGGCGGCTCCTCGTCGGCGCGGCGGCGCTCGTCCTGGTGGGCGTCGCTGCGGTCGCCTGGTTCCTGTTCCGACCGAAGTCGGACGCGCGGACCGCGGAGACCCCCGCCGGGGGCGCCCCCGTCTCGGCGGCGCCGGTCGCCGACCCGATCCAGAAGGCCCGCGCCCTCTTCGAGGAAGGGAAGGCCGAGGAGGCGCTCGCCCTCCTCACGGCGGTCCCGCCGACCGACCCGCGCCACGACCAGGCGCTCGTCCTCATCGACACCATCAAGTCGTCCGCCCAGCCTGGCCGCGCCGCCGCGTCCACCGTCAGCGACGCCGAGGTGGAGGCCGCCCGCCTCGCCGGCTTCGCGAGCCTGGAGTCGGGGCGGTACATCGACGCCGTCAAGTCGCTCGACGTCGTCGTCCGCGCCCGCCAGGACGACACCGAAGCGGCTCAGGCCCTCGTGAAGGCCCGGGACGCCGTCTCGGCCCTCGGCTCGGCGATCCGCTCGTACAACGAGCAGGACTACGAGAGCGCCCAGCGGCTCCTCTGGGACCTTCGGAAGCAGGACCAGAAGAACCAGGACGTGGAGGAATACCTCTTCAAGAGCTACTTCAACGACGGGGTCATGGGGCTCCAGGCCGGGAGCATGAAGAAGGCCGCCGAGTCGTTCAAGGAAGCCGCGGCCCTCCGCCCCAGGGACGCCGACACCCAGCGGCACCTGCAGTTCGCCCGGAAGTACGCGAACGGGGCGAACGACCTCCTCTCGCGGATCTACGTCCGGCACGTCACGCCGCGCCCCTGACGGCCCGCGCATGACGGACGAGAAGCACGACCCGCTCGCGGAGCACCCGCTCGGAGGGGAGGCCACTCCCGCTCCCCGCGGGCGCGGAAAGACGCTGAGCCTCTTCCCCGACGTCTCCGAGGCGCCGTTCGGCCCGGAGCCCGCGGCGGCCGAGGCCGCGGTGACGCGCTCCGCCGTCGAGCCGGCCGCTTCCGTCTCCGACGAGGTCGACGAACCCGGCCCGATGGTCGACGAGGCGGACGCGACCGTGACGTTCGCGCGGCGCTTCGCCGCCGGACTGGCCGACGTCGTCATCCTCGGCCTCTTCGGCGCGCTCGAGCTGGCCGCCGGGGCGATCCTCCTCGACCTCCGCTTCCCCCCCTCCGCCTTCCTCGGCGTCGGCGCGTTCCTCCTCCTCGCGGCCTTCGTCCTCCTGGTGCTCGTTCCGTTCGTCTGGGGGGCCACTCCCGGCATGGCTCTCGCCGACCTGCGCGTGACGGCCGACGACGGCGGCTCGCCGACGCTCTCCGCTGCGGCGCTCCGCTTCGTCGGGGCGCTCCTGACCGGCGCTCTCGCCGGAGTCCCCCTCCTCGTCGCGGCGTTCGACCGGAAGGGGCGCACCCTCTCCGACCTCCTCTCGCGCACGACCCTCGTCGCGGCCCGCTGAGTGCCGGCCGCGGCGAGGGTTACGATCCGCCCGATGCGCATCGCCCTCGGCCAGATGAACGCCACGGTCGGCGACTTCTCCGGCAACGGGGCGAAGGTCCGGGCGCTCTGGAAGGAGGCCGAGGCGGCGAAGGCCGACCTCCTCCTCGTCCCCGAAATGGCGCTCTGCGGCTACCCGGCGCGCGACCTCCTCGAGCGCCCCGGTTTCCTGGTCGAGGCGGCGCGGCTCCTCGACGACCTCGCGCGGGGCTCCGGAAAGACCGCCCTCCTCGCCGGCACCGTCCTGCCGAACCCGGCGAGGACCGGCAAGCCGCTCCACAACGCGGCCGTCCTCCTGCGGGGCGGACGCGTCGCCGCGGTCGCCCGGAAGTGCCTCCTCCCCGCCTACGACGTCTTCGACGAGGTCCGCCACTTCGAGCCGGCGAAGCGCCCGACGCTCGCCCCGCTCGCGGGGCGAAAGCTCGGGCTGACCATCTGCGAGGACCTCTGGAACGACAAGGACTTCTGGCGCGCGCGGCGCCTCTACCCGACCGACCCGGGCGAGGCGCTCGTGGCACGCGGCGCAGACCTGATCCTGAACGTCGCCGCCTCCCCGTTCTCGGAAGGGAAGCCGCGCCTCAGGCGCCGCATGCTCGCGCGCCTCGCGCGCGACGGCGGCCTCCCGGTCGTCTACCTGAACCTCGTCGGCGGCAACGACGAGCTCGTCTTCGACGGCGGCTCGATGGTCCTCGACGGGAGCGGCCGCGTGCGGGCGCGTGCCGCGCTCTTCGAAGAGGACTTCGTCGTCGTCGACGTGGACGGCCCGCGCGTCACGCCCGTCTCCGGCTCGGAGCCCGCCGACCTCCCCGACGACGCCGCCGGGGAGCCGCTCGAGTCGCTCCGGCGCGCCCTCGTCCTCGGCATCCGCGACTACGCGCGCAAGTGCGGATTCCGGACGGCGGTCGTCGGCCTCTCCGGCGGAATCGACTCCGCGCTCGTCGGGGCCCTCGCCGTCGACGCGCTCGGCGCGGAGAACGTCACGGGCCTCGCGCTCCCCTCCCGCTACTCGTCCGAGGGGTCGATCGCCGACGCCCGCGCTCTCGCCTCGGCGCTCGGAATCCGCTTCGAGGTCGTCTCCATCGAGCCGCTCTTCGCGGCCGCGAAGGCGACCCTCGCGCCGCTCTTCGCCGGGCGGCCCGAGGACGTGACCGAGGAGAATCTCCAGGCCCGGCTTCGCGGGATGCTCCTGATGGCCTTCTCGAACAAGCTCGGCCCGCTCCTCCTGACGACGGGCAACAAGAGCGAGCTGGCCGTCGGCTACTGCACGCTCTACGGCG
>CAYVPO010000018.1:16945-30545 GCA_964453825.1 uncultured Holophagales bacterium | reverse complement strand
AGGGGGGGCGCGCCGCGGTGAACGACCTCTACGGCCGCATCCTGCGCGACCCGCGTCACCAGGACGTCACGCTCCTCGACTACGCCGAGATCGCGGAGCGGCGCTTCGCGACGTGGCGCATGGGGAACGTCCGCCTGAACCGCGTGAACCTCGGGACGGTCCTCCGGTTCTCGGAGACCGCGGTCCTCGACCCGTTCGCGATGAGCGGCAAGGCGGCGATCGCGCTCCTCGAGGAGCTGATGTCGACGGCGGCGACCGTCAGCCGCGACGGCGCGTAGCCGCGCTCACTTCCCGTTCCGCGCGCGGGCCGCGATCTCCCGGAGCATCCCCCGGAAGACGAGGACGTGGAGCGGGTAGATGCCGTACCAGTAGAGGAGGCCGGCGAGCCCGGCGGGGTCGAAATGGGCGGTCTGCCGGATCGTCGAGCCCCCCTCGTCCTCTCTCACCTCGAACTCGAGCCACGCCCTTCCGGGGAGCTTCATCTCGGCGGCGAGGCGCAGCCGGCGGTCGGGCTCGATCGCCTCGACCCGCCAGAAGTCGAGCGCGTCGCCAACGGCGACGGTCTCCGGGTGGCGCCGGCCGCGACGGACGCCGACGCCGCCGACCAGGAGGTCGAGAAAGCCGCGGAGGCGCCAGAGGAAGTTGGCGTAGTACCAGCCGCTTTCGCCGCCGATCCGGCGGATCGGCGCGAAGGCCTGTGCCGCCGTCGCCGGGACCCGCGTCGTGCGCGAGTCGACGAGCCGCGCGCCGACCCGCAGCCCGCCGTAGCCGCCGGGCGCCGTGCCGGCCGAGGAGAGGGCGTCGGACCAGCGCGTCGCGGCGAACTCCTCGTCCTCGTTCGCGAGGGCGCGCTCCATGGACTTCCGGAGGCCCATCGGGACGATCGCGGGGAAGAGGCGGCGGGCGGCGTCGTCCCTCACGACGGTCGGATTGCGGACCCCCTCGATCAGCTTTCGCCCCACGCGCGCGTAGACCGGCGTCGTCAGGCCGAGCCAGAGGCTCGAGAGGCGGGGCGTCAGGACGGGCACCGGGATCAGCCAGCGCTTCAGGCCGCGCTGCTTCGCGTATTCGCGCATCAGGTCGCCGTACGTCACCTGGTCGGCGCCGCCGATCTCCACGGTGAGCCCCTCGCCGGGGTCGACGTCGAGCGCGGCGAGGAGGTAGGCGACGAGGTCCTCGATCGCGATCGGCTGGGCCTTCGTCTCCACCCAGCGCGGGCAGATCATGGCGGGGAGGCGCTCGACGAGTGACCGGATGAGCTCGAACGACAGGCTCCCCGAGCCGAGGACGATCGAGGCGCGCAGCTCGACGACCGGGAGGCCGGAGGCGGACCGGAGCACCTCGCCCGTCTCCTGGCGGCTGCGCAGGTGGGCCGAGAGGCCCTCTCCGGCCTCGCCGAGGCCGCCGAGGTAGACGATCTTCCGCACCCCCGCGGCGCGGGCGGCCTCGCCGAAGTTGCGGGCAGCGAGGCGGTCCTGCTCCTCGAACTCCGCGCCCGCCGCCATCGAGTGGACGAGGTAGTACGCGGCGTGGACGCCGGCGAGCGCCGCGTCGAGCGTCTCGCGCTTCAGGCAGTCGCCCGCAACGACCTCGGTCCCCGCGGGGACGCGGGACGCGAGGGCCTCCGGCCGCCGCGCGAGGCAGCGGACGCGCCGGCCGCGCGTCGAGAGCGCGCGCAGGAGCCGGCCGCCGACGTAGCCCGTCGCGCCGGTCAGGAGGACGAGGCCCGAACCGGCGGGGGCCGGGGCTCGTGTCACGCGGCGCTTCGCCCGCGCGGCGGGAGCGGGAGGAACCCGGAGGTCCGACCGATGTAGGCGGCGTACTCGGGGCGCTTCGCGGCCATGTGGGCGTCGAGCATCGCGACCCCCGAGACCTTCACGAGGAGGAACGTCATCAGCGCGGGGGCGAAGACGGTCGCCCAGCCCCACGGGGCGTCGAGCGCGAAGAGCCAGAAGCCCCACCAGAGGAGCGCCTCTCCGAAGTAGTTCGGGTGGCGGCTGTAGCGCCAGAGGCCGGTGTCGAGGACCGGGCCGGGCGCGCCGGGGCCGCCGGAGGAGCGCGCCTTGCGATAGCGGGCGAGCTGGGCGTCGGCGACGGCCTCGATCCCGAAGCCCGCGGCGAAGAGGGCGAGGCCGAGGAGGTCGGTGATCGAGACGGGGTCGGGCGCGGCGGCAGCGCCGGCGACCTGCAGCGGCGCGGAGATGACGACGGCGAGGACGGCCTGGAGGAGGAAGACCTGGAAGAAGCTGAACCACCAGTAGCGCTCCGGCCCGTACTTCGCGCGGAACCCGGCGTAGCGCGGGTCCTCGGGCTGTCCGAGGCTCCGGAGGAGGAGGTGGAGCCAGAGCCGGAGCGCCCAGGCGGCGACGGCGGCGAGGAGGAGCGTCTTCCCCGGCGTGAGCCCCGTCTGGAGCACCGTGTTCGCGGCGACGAGGAGGAAGGCCATCGACCACCACGGGTCGACGATGCTGGCGTCGCGCAAGCGGACGCTGACGATCCAGAGGACCGTCATGAGCGCGAGGACGAGCGCGGCGTTGCCGCCGACGAGCGCGAGGCTCAACGCGACTCCCGGATGGCGTCGTGCGCGGCGCGGCCGGCGAGAGCGGCGAGGGTCGTCAGGACGACGCCCCAGGCGAGGTCGATCGGGACGAGGAGCGCCGGCCAGTCGCGGATCACCGCCCAGTTCGTCAGGTCGTAGGTCGCGTAGGCGACGAACCCCAGGCCGGCGCCGCGCCGGGCGGCGTCGCGCCTCGACGCCGCACCGAGGACGGCCCAGCCGACGGTGACGGCGACGTAGAAGGCGTAGAAGAGCGCGGCGGCCGGGAGGTAGGCATCGGGGCGGAGGAGGTCCCCGAGCGTCCGCTCGTAGAAGCCGCGGGCGACGACGCCGAGCCAGGCGAGGTCGAGGGCGAGAAACGTCGCGGCCGTCGCGAGGATCGCGGCGACCACCGGACGGGCGGAGCGGGCGGGAGGCGTGGTCGTCATCCGGTCGCTCTACGCCGGGGGAGCCCGGGCGGACGTGGCCGGGGGGGGGCGGACGCTCTTCCTCCGCCAGGCCGCACTCTTCCTCGCGGCGTCGGGCGGGGAGTCCGTCACGACGGCATCGTACGGCGGGAGACGCCTGACTACACTCGGATCTACACCAGAGTGTAAACTCGAGTGCATGCGGACGAACATCGTTCTGAACGACGAGCTCCTTCGTGAGGCGATGAAGCTGACGGGCGCGCGAACCAAGACGGCCGCCGTGGACGAGGCGCTGCGGACGCTGGTCGAGGTCCGCACGGCCCGGGAGCGGAACGCCACGTACCGCGACCGGCTCGACAGGCTCGGCCCCAGCCTGCGCGCCCTGAAGCTCCGGAAAGCCCCGTCCGAGGTGCTGAGAGAGGACCGGGATCGGGCATGAGGTCCCTCGTCCTCGACACGAGCGTCGCCATCGCCTGGTACCTGCCCGAAGCGTTCGCGCCGGCCGCCAGGAGCTGGCAGAAGCAGCTCCTCGAGGGGCGCGTTCGCTTCATGGTGCCGTCTCTCCATTTCTGGGAGATGGCGAACGTTCTTCGAACCTACGTGAAGCGCCGCGAGCTGACGCCCTCGCTCGCGGAGGAGATCTACACGCTCCACCTCGACGCTCCGTTGGCGGTGGAGGAACCGGAGAAGAGCGCGGTGCTCGCGACGGCGCTCGAGCTCGATGCGACGGCCTATGACGCGGTCTTCATCGCCCTGGCGCAGACTCTCGACGTTCCCCTGCTGACCGCGGAGAGGAAGTCGAGGCCCTGGGTCGCACGGCTCGGCACGCTCGTCGAGACCCTTCCCTTGCCTGGGTCCATTTCCTGAAAGAGCGGGGCTCGGAGCCGAGCCGCCGGGTCGGCGACGCGGCTCGACGGGATCCGTTCCCCGTCGATCAGCAGCTCCCGGTCACGCCGCCCTTGAACCTCACGGATCCGGATTTCGCCGGGCTCTTCGGGCTCAATCAGATCCTTCTACGCCAGAGGCGACCGGGCGGACGTGGCCGGCGGGCCCGGAGGGCAGCTGAGGGCCGCATACTTGGCGTGGTGAACGGACGAGGCGCGAGAGCGCTCCCGCGCGGACGGCCGCAGCCCGAACGGGGCCGGACGATCCTCCTCGGCGCCCTCGCGCTCTTCCTCGCGGCGCTCCTTCCGGCCGCGGCGGGAGCGGCGCCCCGCCCCGCCGCCCCGCGGGAGTCGTGGCGGAAGGTGGAGGCGGGGCCGGTCACGGTCGTCGGGACGGCCTCCGACCCGAGACTCGTCGAGACGGCGGCGACGCTCGGGGCGCTCGTCGGGCTCCTCCCCGAGATCGTCCCGGGGGCATTCGGGTCCCGTCCGCCGCTGGTCGTCGCCCTCGCGCACGAGGCGGAGCACCTCTCCCGGATCTCTCTGCCGTCGCGCGACGGGGGCCGGATCGTCCTCGCGGCGTCGGGCGGGGAGGAGGCGCGCGAGGCCCTCCTCCGCGCCGCCGTCTCCGCGCTCGCGCGCCGTTCCCGCCCCGCGCTCCCGGAGTGGGCCGCGGCGGGGCTCGCGGAGTACCTTTCGACCGTTTCCGTCTCGGGGACGCGCGCGACGCTCGGCCGCCTCGTCCCTCGGAACGTCGCGCTCCTCCGCTCGGCGGGGCCTCCGGCCGGGAGGCCGGCGCTCTTCTCCGCACCGTCGCTCGCGGGCGACGAGTCGGCCGAGGTTCTCCTCCGCGCCGAGGCGTGGGCCGTCGTCCACTACCTCCTCCACGCCGTGCCGGACGGCGACGAGCGCCTCGCCCGCCACGCGGCTCTCCTCGCGGAGGGGCTCGGCGCCGACGCGGCGTTCGCGGAAGCGTTCGGGGAGACGGGGCGTTCTCTCCTCCTCCGCGCGCGCGCCCACGCCCTCGCGGGGCGCTCGCTCGCGCGGTTCCTCCCGGTCATCCGGGCGCCGGCGGGGCGCGTCCTGCCGCTGACGCGCGCGGGCGCCGCGGGTCTCCTCGGCGCCGTCGCCGCCGGGCGCGCGGTCCCCGCGCCCGTCGCCGGCATCCCGATCCCGGCCGCGGCGCCCTCTCCCGCGGCGCGGCGCGCTGCGCCCGCCCTCACGCGCGACGTGCCGGCCGAGGTCGACCTCGTGAACCGTCTCGTCGACGAGGGGCGCGAGGAGGAGGCGCTCGCACGCCTCGAGGCGCTTCACGCCTCCCTCGGCCGCGACCCGGAGATGCAGCGCGCGCTCGGATGGGACGTGGCGGAGGTGCGGCGCGTCGTCGTTCACAACCGGCTCGTCCGCCGCTACAACGAGGCGATCGCGCTGCTGAACGCCGGGCGCCTCGCCGAGGCGCTCCCGCTCTTCCGCGAGGTCGCGGAGAAGGCCGAGGACCCCGGCCTCCGGAGGGTCGCCTGGGAGCGGGCGACCGCGCCGGACGGCGGAAGGCGCTGAGGGGCGAGCCCGGGCGTCCGCGCGCGGCCTTCTCGATCTCCGCCTCCCGGACGCGCCATACTTCGGCCGCCGGGACCCCGGCGGGAGGTGCGGTCATGACGGAACGCGACGGGACGACGACGGGCGGCGTGGAGCGGCGCGACCTCCTGAAGCTGGGCGCGGCTGCCGCCGCGGGGCTCGTCGCGGGGCGTCTCTCGGCCGAGCCGGCCGCCGATGCGGCGACGAAGCCCGCGGCGGCGGCGGCTTCGGGTCATCCCTGGAACCCGCGGACCGCCGACGCGATGCCGACGCGCAACCTCGGGAAGACCGGATTCCGCGTCGGCATCTTCAGCCTCGGCGGGCAGGCGGCGATCGAAAAGGCCGAGAACGACGCCGTCGCGGTGCCGCTCATCGAACGGGCCCTCGACCTCGGGGTGAACTACGTCGACACCTCCGCCCGCTACGGCGGAGAGGCGCGCTGGAGCGAGCGCTACTTCGGGCAGGTGCTGCCGAAGAGGCGGAGCGAGGTCTTCGTCGCGACGAAGACGCACGACCGCGGTCGGGACGGCTCGCTGAAGCTCCTCGAGACGTCGCTGAAGCTTCTCCGGACCGACCACGTCGACCTCTGGCAGCTCCACGCGATGTCGACGATGGAGGACGTGGAGAAGGTGACGGCGAAAGGGGGCGCGCTCGAGGCGTTCCGCGAGGCGCGCGAGCAGAAGCTCGTGCGCTTCCTGGGCCTCTCGGGGCACACCGACCCTGCGGTCCTGGCCGAGGCGATCCGCCGCTTCCCGTTCGACGCCGTCCTCCTCGCCGTGAACGCCGCCGACCCGCACCACCTCCCCTTTGCGAGCGAGCTCCTTCCGCTCGCGGTGGAGAAGGAGATGGGGATCGTCGGGATGAAGATCCCGGCGCGCGGCCGGCTCCTGGCCGGGTACGTCCCGCCGCCGCTCGAGGAGCAGCGGGGGCGCGTGAAGGCGACGCGGGCCGGGACCCTCTCGATGGCCGAGGCGATGCGCTACGTCCTCTCCCTCCCGGTCTCGACCGTCATCGTCGGATGCGACTCGATCGCCCAGCTCGAGGAGAACGTCACGATCGCGAAGGCCTTCACCCCGCTCTCGAGCGCGCAGCTCGCTGCGCTCGAGGCGAAGGCCGCCCCGGTCGCGCAGCAGTCGCTCTGGTTCCGGCGGGCGTAGGCCGCGGAGAGCTCGGGGTAGGAGAGAAGCGGCCGGCTTTCGCCGGCCGCTTCGTCGCGCCAGGGCGGGCGCCGGCTACCGGAAGTAGCCGTTCACGTCGATGACGAGGTGGACCTCGCCGTCGGCGTCGTTCCGGACGGTGACCTCTCCCGAGGCGGAGACGAGGAGCAGCGCGTTGTTCGCGCGGGTCTTCCCGGCCGGGAAGGAGATGACCGTCGCGTCCGTCAGGGCGGAGTCGGATGCGTAGACGCGAAGCGCGCCTCCGGCCGTCGATCCCGCGACGGTGATGTTCGTCGAGACGACGAGCGCGTCGGCGGGTACGCCGCAGCCGGGAACGAGCGGGAACGTCCGCTCTGCCGGTGAGGCGAGGAGAGCCGGACCCGCGAAAGGCCCGTCGGGCTCCCATCGCGTGTCGACGATCCGGCAGGGCACCACGGTGTGGAATCGAAGGGCGGAGGGTCCGTCGAGGTAGGTGAAGCCGCCCGTCGACGTCGCGTCTCCGTAGGGGGTCGTGACGGTGACGTCGACCGCACCGGCGGAGTGCCCCGGGGTCGTGGCGCGGAGCTGTGTCGCGGAGTCGACGGTGAACGAGGTGGCGGCGCTGCCGCCGAAGCTCACGGCGGTGGCACCCGTGAGGTTCGTCCCGGTGATCGCGACGAGGCTCCCGCCCGCTGCCGGGCCGGCACCCGGGGCGACGGTCGTGATGGTCGGGACGAGAGCGACGTACGTGAATCCGCCCGTCCTCGTCGCGGTCCCTCCGGGTGTCGTGACGACGACGTTGACCGCTCCCGCGGCGTGCGCGGGCGTCGTCGCGGTGACCTGGGTCGCAGAGTCGACGGTGAACGACGCGGCGGCCGTACCGCCGAAGGTGACGGCGCTGGCGCCGGTGAGGTTCGTCCCCGTGAGCGTCACGACCGTTCCTCCGAGCGTCGAGCCGGAGGCCGGCGCGACGGTGGCGATCGTCGGCGCCGGAACGACGAACGTGAACGCGGCCGTCTTGGTCGCGGTTCCGCCGGGCGTCGTGACGGCGACGTCGGCCGCGCCTGCGGCATGCGCCGGAGTCGTCACCCGGACCTGGGCCGCCGAGATGACCGTCACCGACGTCGCCGGCGTCCCGCCGAACGTCGCGGCCGAAGCGCCGGTGAGGTTCGCCCCGGTGATCGTGACGGTCGTTCCGCCCAGGGTCGACCCCGAGCTCGGCGCGACGGACGCGATCGTCGGCATCGGGGCGACGAACGTGAACCCGCCCGTCGACGTCGCGAAGCCGCCGGAGGTCGTGACGACGACGTCGACCGCTCCGGCCGCGTGCGCCGGCGTCGTCGCCGTGATCTGCGTCGCCGAGCTCACGGTGAACGAGGTGGCGGCCGTGCCGCCGAACGTCACCGAAGCGGTGCTGCTCAGGTTCGTCCCGGTGATCGTCACGGTCGTCCCGCCCGCCGTGGGGCCCGACGACGGGACGATCGTCGACACCGTCGGGGGAGGGGGCGGGGTCCCGATCGTGAAGGAGGGGCGCGAGATCGCGAAGAAGACGTTACCGACGCAGGCGACGCGCACCCGCGCCGTCGCTCCGGCCGTCGGCGTGCTTGGGACGGTGACGGCCTCCGAGCCGTCGTTCGGGGTCGAGGCGAGGAGGGTCGCGGGGAACGTCTGCCCGCCGTCGACCGACAGGGACACCTCGACGTTCGCGCAGGAGATCGGCGCCGCCGCCGTTCCCGCGACGTTCCAGGTCACCGTCTGCGTGGAGCCGCCGCTCCAGACGACGGCCGTCGCGGGAGCGGTGACGGTAAAGGGCCCGGCCGCGCTCACGGAGGTGACCGTCGTCGCGTCGGACGCGACGCCGCCTCCGCCGCCTCTGTTGTCGCGGGCCGTGAGCCGGAAGTTCATCGTTCGGTTCGTCGTCGGCATCGTCTCGCCGTAGGTCGTCGTTCCGGCGAGGACGTCGGAGAGCTTCGGGAAGACTCGGGTCGGCGAGACCGTCGGGTTGAACGAGCGGAAGATGGGGCGGTTTCCGGCATCGACGAGCGGGGGCGCCGGCTCGACGGTGCCGAGGTCGAACTGTTCCCAGCCGTGCGTCAGGGCGTCGCCCTCGGAGTCGGTCGCGGAGCCGGTGAGCGCGAAGGGAGTCCGGGAGGGGATCGTGTACGCGGCGCCCGCGTCGACGGCCGGTGCCGTGTTCGACGTCGCGGAGCTCGCCGCGCAGGAGGAGCCGCCGCCGGTCGTGATGTGGGCGACGATCTCGTCGAAGCTCTTGCCGTGGAAGTAGGGGTCGCTGTTGGGCTGGAGGTTGTTCGCCCCGCAGATCCCCGCGTACGCCATGATCGTCGACCCGCTCCCCGGTTCGTAGGCCGTCGACCCGTTCCGGTTGCCTCCGGTGCACGAGCCGATGCTGCCGTTGAACGTGTGGTTCCCGCCGAACTGGTGCCCCATCTCGTGGGCGACGTAGTCGACCCAGAACGGGTCGCCGGTCGGGTTCGACTGGCCGGTGACGCCGCCGGCCTTCGAGCTCGAGCTGCAGATGACCCGCAGGTACGCCACGCCGCCCCCTCCGGTCGAGAAGACGTGGCCGAAATCGTAGTTCGCGCTGCCGATGACGGAGTCGAGGGTCGTCTGGTTCTGCCCGAGCATCGTGCTGCCGTTGTTGTTCGCATAGGGGTCGGTTGCGCCGTCGAGGTAGATGACGGCGTCGTTCCCCGCGATGAGGACCATCCGAGCGGCGACCTCGCGCTCGTAGATCCCGGTCACCCGGTTCACGGCGACGACGAGCTCGGCCGCGACGCACGCCTTCGTGGGCGACGCACCGCAGACCGCGACGGAGTACTCGCCGGTCGTGGCGAGGGCGAGGCGGTAGGTCCGGAGCGTCGGACCGACGGAGGCGAGCGGGAAGGGCGTCGGCCCGAGGTCCGTCGTCATCGCGTGGGCGCCGGGCCCCGCGTCGTCGTCGGGCGCGCCGGGAACCTGGCACTCGAAAGGGCTCTCCGGATCGCGCAGCGCATCGCGGCGGTGGTACGAGCCGACGACGTCGACGACGCCCCGCGTCCACGGGTCGACGTACCAGGCCCCGGAGGCCGAGAGGACCATCGCGGAGAAGCCGCGAGGCGAGACCTCGAATCGAACGGATGCGCTCGGGTCGTCGACCCCCTGGCCGCGGTACGTCCGGATCTCGGGGAACTTCGCGGCGAGCTCGGGGGCCATGATGGGCGACTCGATGACCCGGAAGCGCTCGAGGCCCCCGTCCGGGTGCGGCAGCTCGAGGAGCGTCGAGGGCGTACCGACCTCACTCGGAGCCTCGGAGGCAACGACTCTCATGGCGACCGCGAAGAGTCGGGCGTCGAAGCGGAAGGGGCGGACGGCCGTGGCTCGAATCGTCGTCGGCGGAAGCCCGGCCGTTTCCGTGTGCGAATCGATGGGTCGGAACGGACCGTCGGCCGCGGCAGGAAGCGCGAGGCCGAGGCCGAGGAGGGCGAAGGCTGCAAGGCGCATCAGCGAACTCTACGTCGTTGTCGCCCCGGCGGGTAGCGCCGATCGCGGGGGGGGGCTGCTCGTGGAGGGGCGGGCGCTGGGAACGCAGAATGCGTATCCTTCATCGCGCGAGACGAACGGTCCGTCGAGTGGACGTCGCGCCCGAGGCGGGCGAGAATCCGCCGATGCTTCTCCCCGGGGCCCCGGCGGCCCTCGTCCTCGCACTCGTCGCCGGCCTCGGGCTCGCCCTCGGCTCGGTGAAGGTGAAGGGCGTCGGCCTGACGACCGCTGGGGTCCTCTTCGTCGGCCTCCTCCTCGGCCACTTCGGCGTCGCGATCGAGCCGGAGGTGCTGGAGTTCGCGCGGGACTTCGGCCTCATCCTCTTCGTCACGTCGATCGGCCTTCAGGTGGGGCCGGGCTTCGTCTCGTCGCTCCGGCGGAGCGGTATGACGCTGAACATCCTCGCGACGGCGGTCGTCCTCCTCGGAGTCGGCCTCGCCGCCGCGGCGCACCTTCTCCTCGACGTCGAGCTCCCGGCCGTGGTCGGCATCCTCTCCGGCGCGACGACGAACACGCCGAGCCTCGCCGCGGCCCAGCAGGCGCTGAAGGAGGTCGCGACCGACGCGACGTCCCTCGCCCGCGGAGCGACGATTCCGCCGCTCGGCTACGCGGTCGCCTACCCGTTCGGCGTCGCCGGGATCATCATCGCGATCCTCGTCCTGAAGGTCGCGTTCCGTGTCTCGATGCCGCTCGAGGAGAAGCTCCTCGAACGGTCGCGCCGGAGCGAGGCTCCGCCGCTCCACCGCGCGAACCTCGAGGTGACGAACGCGAACCTGGACGGCCTCCTGCTCGAGAATCTCCCCCTCGTCGACCGGGCCGGCCTCGTCGTCTCGCGCGTCTACCACGCCGGCGAGCTCCTCGTCCCGACGCACGAGACGCGCCTCGCCGTCGGCGACGTCCTCCTCGCGGTGGGTCCGAAGAAGGACCTCGACGACCTGCGGCTCCTCGTCGGGAAGGAGAGCGACCTCGACCTGCGGAGCCTGCCGACGCCGATCACGAGCAAGCGGCTCATCGTCACGCGCAAGGATGTCGTCGGGAAGACGCTCGGCGAGCTGAACTTCGCGGCGCGCTTCGGCGTGAGGATCACCCGAGTCTCCCGCTCCGAGCTGGAGATGGCCGCGTTCCCCGGCTTCGAGCTCCGGACGGGCGACGCGATCCTCGCCGTCGGCGGTCCGGAGGAGATCCGGAAGGTCGCCGCCGAGCTCGGCGACTCGCCGCGCGACCTGAACTACCCGCACCTCGTCCCGGTCTTCCTGACGATCGCGCTCGGCGTCGCCGTCGGCCTCTTCCCGATCCACCTTCAGGGGATGCCGGCGCCGGTGAAGCTCGGCCTCGCGGGCGGGCCGCTCCTCGTCGCGATCCTCCTTTCGCGGCTCGGGCGCGTCGGTCCGCTCGTCTTCTACCTCCCGATCAGCGCGAACTTCATGCTCCGCGAGATCGGCATCGCGCTCTTCCTGGCGGCGGTCGGCCTCCGCTCCGGGGCCGGGTTCGTCGACACGCTCGTGAAGGGGCCGGGCCTGACCTGGATGGCGATCGGCGCGGTGATCACGATCGTCCCGATGCTCGTCGTCGGCGCGATCGGACGGCTCGTCTTCCGCGTCAACTTCCTGACGCTGACGGGCGTGATGGCCGGCAGCATGACCGACCCGCCGGCCCTGGCGTTCGCGAACGGCCTCGCCGGGTCGGACGCGCCGACGCTCGGCTACGTCGCCGTCTACCCGCTCACGATGATCCTCCGCATCGTCTCGGCGGAGGTCCTCGTCCTCATCCTCGCGCGCTGACGCCTCGCGCGCCGCGCGGGGATTCCGGCCTTCGCTTGCGGCGGACCGCCCACGTCGAATAATGCGCGGATGTCCTCGCGCGCCCGCGCCGCCCTCTTTTTCCTTCTCGCCGCCGCGAGCCTCCTTCCCTGGGTCGGACCGGCCGCGGCCCTCGCGGGCGGGGTCCTCTTCAGCCTCCTCGTCGGGAACCCCGCCCCGGCCCGGACGGCCTCGTGGAGCAAGGTGCTCCTCCAGGTCTCGGTCGTCGGCCTCGGCTTCGGGCTCAGCCTCGGGGCGGTCGCGCGCGTCGGCGCCCGGTCGCTCGTCTACACCGTCGTCGGGATCGCGCTGACGCTCGCGCTCGGCGTCCTCCTCGGCCGCCTCGCCGGGACCTCGGGGCCGGTCTCGACGCTGATCTCGTTCGGGACGGCGATCTGCGGAGGGAGCGCGATCGCCGCGATGGCGCCGGTCGTGAAGGCGAAGAGCGACGAGATCGCCGTCTCGCTCGCGACGGTCTTCACGCTGAACGCGACGGCGCTCCTCCTCTTCCCGGCCGTCGGGCACCTCGTCGGCCTCGACCAGGCGCGGTTCGGCCTCTGGGCGGCGCTCGCGATCCACGACACGTCGAGCGTCGTCGGCGCCGCCTCGGCCTACGGGCCGGAGGCGCTGGCGCTCGCCACGACGGTGAAGCTGACGCGGGCGCTCTGGATCGTGCCGTGCGTCCTCGGGGCGGCGCTCCTCGCCCGCTCGGGCGAGCGGCCGAAGTTCCCCCTCTTCATCGCGGGCTTCGTCGCCGCGGCTGCCCTCCGGACGATCGCTCCGCAGCTCGAGCCGCTCTGGACCGGCCTCGCGGCGGTGGCGCGGCAGCTCCTCGTCCTCACCCTCTTCCTGATCGGGACCGGCCTGACGCGGGAGGTGCTGGTGAGGGTCGGCCTCCGCCCGCTCGCCCAGGGCCTCCTCCTCTGGATCGTCGTCGGCTCGGCGACGCTCGCCGCGATTCTCTCGGGGCTCATCCCGCCGCTCTGAAGAAGGGGCGCCGCCTCCGCTATCCTGCCGCCATGGCCCGCCGCAGGCCTCGCCCGGAGGCTGACCGCTCCGCTCCTACCGCACCCCCGCCCCGTTCGTTCGACTCCGGCCGGGCGGCGGCGTTCGGCGCCGCGGTCGTCGTCGCGCTGATCGCGGTCTGGGTCTTCCTGCCGGTGGCCGGGTTCGGCTACGTCAACTTCGACGACCCGAACTACCTCCGCGACAACGCCGTCGTCCTCCAGGGGCTGACCGCGGAGGGCGTGGCGTGGGCCTTCGAGACGTTCCACACGGGGAACTGGCACCCGCTCGCCTGGCTCTCCCACATGACCGACGTGGAGCTGTTCGGCCCCGAGCCGGGGCGCCACCACGCGATGGGACTCGGCCTGCACGTCGTCTCGTCGCTGCTGCTGCTCCTTCTCGTCCGCGCCTGGACCGGGAGCGCGGGCGTCGCGGCGGCGGTCGCGGCGCTCTTCGCCTGGCACCCGGCGCACGTCGAGTCGGTCGCGTGGCTCTCGGAGCGAAAGGACGTCCTCTCCGCGCTCTTCCTCTGGCTCGCGCTCGCGGCGTACACCGCGTATGCGAGGCGGGCGGCGGGCGCTCGCGCCTTCCCGCGTCTCGCCCTCGTCGCGCTCTGCCTCGCGCTCGCGCTGCTGGCCAAGCCGATGGCCGTGACGGCGCCGTTCCTGATGCTCCTCCTCGACGCCTGGCCGCTCGG
>CAYVPO010000018.1:0-16845 GCA_964453825.1 uncultured Holophagales bacterium | reverse complement strand
CTCGTGGGGTGGCTCTGGTTCGTCGGGACGCTCGTCCCGGTGATCGGCCTCGTCCAGGTGGGAGAGCAGTCGGTGGCCGACCGGTACACCTACGTTCCCTACGTCGGACTCGCGCTCGCGCTCGCGGTAGGAGCGCGCCGGGTCGCGGCCCGCCGCGCGGCGCCCGGGATCGCGCTCGCCGCCGCGGGGGGCGTCGCGCTGCTGGCTCTCGCCCCGGTCGCCAGCGGGCAGGTCGGGTACTGGCGCGACGGGGCGACGCTCTTTCGCCGCGCGCTCGACGTGACCGGTGAGAACCACGTCGCAGAGCGGCTGCTCGGCGCCGCGCTCCTCTCTTCGGGCGACGCGGCGGGAGCCGAGCCGCACCTGCGCGAGGCCGTTCGCCTCCGGCCCGGGTCGGCCGAGGCGCTCAACGCGCTCGGCGTGGCGCTGACGCAGCTGGCGCGGCCGGCCGACGCCGAGACGGCTCTCGAGGCGTTCCGGAGGGCGGCGATCGCCGACCCGTCGGACGCGGCGATCCGGAACAACCTCGGCAACGCCCTCGCGGCCCGTGGCGACGCGCCCGGAGCGCTCGCGGAGTTCCGCGAGGCGGCGCGGCTCGCGCCGGACGCGGCGGAGGGGCACCGGAATGCAGGACTGACGCTTGCCGAGATGGGGCGATTCGAGGAAGCGCGCGCGGCCTTCGACGAAGCGGTCCGTCTGGAGCCCGGGGACGCGTCGACGATCGGGGACCTCGCGAACGTCCACGCGCAGCTCGGCCGGGCGGACGAGGCGCTCGCGCGTTACCGCGAGGCGCTCCGCCTCGACCCCTCGTCCCGACTCGTCCGCCACAACCTCTCGCGCCTCCTCGCGAGGACCGGGCGGCTCGACGAAGCGACGACCGTCCTCGCGGAAGGGCTCGTGCTCGACCCGCGGGACGAGGAAGGGCGCCTCCTCCTCGTGCGGGTGAGGGCGGTCGCCGGGGCGACTCCGTAGAGTGTAGAGTGTAGACCAGACCCCATCGAAGGTGGCCTGGGGGGAAGCCCCGAGGGAGGCCGACGGGAGGCACGATGGACGGACACCGCGTCTTCAGGATGAGCGTCGCGAGCGTCTACCCGCACTACGTGACCAAGGCGGAGCGCAAGGGCCGCACGAAGGCGGAGGTGGACCGGATCATCTGCTGGCTGACCGGCTACTCCGGGAAGGAGCTGGAGCGGCAGCTTCGAGAAGGGACCGACTTCGAGACGTTCTTCGCCGAGGCTCCGGCCTTCCACCCGAACGCCGCGCTCATCACGGGCGTCGTCTGCGGCGTTCGGGTGGAAGAGGTCGAAGACCCGCTGATGCGGAAGATCCGCCAGCTCGACAAGCTCATCGACGAGCTCGCCCGCGGAAGGGCGATGGAGAAGATCCTGCGGCCATAGGCGGGCGGACCGCGGCCGGCGACGGGCTCAGGCCGTGCGCAGCTCCCCGAAGAACCGTTGCGCGAGCCGCACGGCGACGTGGCGCCGGTAGGCCGCGGTCGACCGGACGTCGTCGATCGGGGAGACGTCGGCGAGGACGGCATGCTCGACGTCGGCGTCGGTGATCTCCGCGAGCGGGCGGGAGAGGCCGAGGGCGCGGGTCGCGGGGAGGAGCGCTACGGTGGGCGCGACGGAGGCCATGCCGAGGCCGAGGCGGGTCGCGCGGCCGTCCGCGACGACGGCGAGCGCGGCGAACGCGACCTTCGAGATCGCCTGCGCCTGGCGCGTCCCGACCTTCCGCCACGCGAAGGGGGAGCCCGCGGGCGGGAGGGCGATCTCGACCGCCTCGATCAACTCGTCGGCCGCGAGGACGCTCTTGCGGTAGCCCGTGTAGAACGAGGCGAGCGGGACGCGGCGCGCGCCGCGGACGCTCGTCAGGACGAGCGTGGCGTCGAGGGCCGCGAGGGCGCAGGCGCCGTCGGCGGCGGGGGAGCCGGAGGCGAGGTTGCCGCCGAGGGTGCCGCGGGCCTGGATCTGGAGCGCGCCGACGTCGCGGGCCATCGCGGCGAGGAGCGGGCAACGCGCGGCGACGCGCGGGTCCTTCCGGATCTCGAGGTAGGTCGTCGCGGCCCCGATGCGGAGGGACTCCCCTTCGAGGGAGATGCCGCGGAGGGCGTCGAGGCGCGAGACGTCGACGACGAGCGGGAGCGTCCCGGCCGTCTCGGGCGGCGCGACGTGCCGCTCCACGAACCAGTCGGTGCCGCCGGCGAGAAGGACGGTCTTCTCGGTCCGCGCCGCGCGCCCGGCGAGGAGCGCGAGCGCGTCGTCGAGCGTCTTCGGCGCCGCGAACGGGTGGAGGGCGAGACCGGCGACGCTCACGAGCGCGCCTCCCGCCTCTTCGCCGCCTCGTTCACGGCGTTCACGATCCTCTGGTAGCCGGTGCAGCGGCAGACGTTGCCGGCGATCGCCTCGCGGATCTCGCCGTCGGTCGGTTTCGGGTTCTCGCGGAGGAGCGCCTCGGCCGAGAGGAGCATCCCCGGCGTGCAGATGCCGCAGTGGGCGCCCCCTTCGGTCACCATCGTCTCCTGGAGGGGCGTCAGGTGCGCGACGTCGCCGAGGCCTTCGACCGTCGTCACCTCGCGCCCCGCGCACTGGCCGAGGGCGACGAGGCAGGAGTTCACGGGGACGCCGTCGAGGAGGACGGTGCAGGCGCCGCACTCGCCCTCGCCGCAGCCTTCCTTCGTCCCGGTCAGGGCGAGCGTCTCGCGCAGGGCATCGAGGAGGCGGGTCGCGGGCGGGGCGTCGACGGTGCGGGCGACGCCGTTGACGGTGAGCGACACGCTCATCGCGCGCCTCCCTTCGTCGAGGCTTCGAACAGGTCCTCGGGGAGCATCGGGAGGCGGTCGAGGACGAGGCCCGTCGCGTGCTCGATCGCGGCGGCGACGGCCGGCGCGCCGCCGTCCATCGGCAGCTCGCCGACCCCCTTCGCGCCGCCGGGGCCGCGGGAGTAGGCCGACTCGACGAGGATCGTCTCGAACGGGGGCGCGTCGAGGCTCGTCGGGACGATGTAGTTCGTCATCCGCGGGTTCAGGATCTTCCCGTCCTTCGTCACGAGCTTCTCCGTGAGCGCCCAGCCGATCGCCTGGAGCGTCCCTCCCTCGACCTGGCCGGCGCAGAGCGTCGGGTTGATGGCGCGGCCGACGTCGACCGCGGCCCAGAAGCCGGTCACCTTCGTCTCGAAGGTGTCGAGGTCGACCTCGACCTCGGCGACGTCGCAGGCCCAGCCGTAGGCGGGGTAGGCGTCGCCCGAGTAGGTCGCGTCGTCCCAGACGACGTCGGGGGGCGGCTCGTACTGGACGAGGCATGACGCGCGCTCCGGGTCGGCCGCGAGGAGCTCCCACGCGGCGGCGGGGGCGAGGCTCTTCTCCGCGGCGAGCGCGGCGACGCGCCCGGCGAGCAGCTTCGCCGCCTTCTCGAGGATCGAGCCGACGACCATGACGGTGCGCGAGGCGACGGTCGGGCCGGAGTCGGGGACGACCTTCGTCGACGGGACGGCGAAGTCGACGCGCTCGACGCCGACGCCGAGCCCGTCGGCCGCGATCTGCCGGAAGACGGTCTCGACGCCCTGCCCCATCTCGGTCGAGGCGGTGCGGACGCGCGCGCGGCCGCCCGGGAGGAGGTCGACGGCGACCTTCCCCTTCAGGTACTTCTCGCCCGAGCCGGTGAAGCCGGCGCCGTGGAGGAAGACCGATGCGCCGACGCCGCGCGCCGTGCGCCCGGAGACGACGGGGCCGCGGGCGCGCTTCTCCGCGTAGCCGCTCGCGGCGAGCGCCTTCTCGACGCACTCCTGCACCCCGACCGACTCCTTCAGCGTCTGGCCGGTCGCCGTCGTGTCGCCGAGGCGGAGGACGTTCTTGCGCTTCAGGTCGAGCGGGTCCATGCCGAGAGTCCGGGCGACGCGGTCCAGGTGCCGCTCGATCGCCCAGATCGTCTGGGGCGCGCCGAAGCCGCGGAAGGCGCCGTTCGGCGGCGTGTTCGTCGCGACGGCGAGCGCTTCGACGGTGACGTCCTCCCAGCGGTAGGCGCCGCAGGCGTGGAGGGCGCCGCGCGAGAGGACGACGGGGCTGAGCGTGACGTAGGCGCCGCCGTCGAAGACGACGCGGATGGAGACGGCGCGGAGCGTCCCGTTGCGGTCGCATCCGCTCGCGATCTCGACGCGCGAGGGGTGCCGCTTCGTCGAGGCTTCGACGTCCTCCTGCCGGCCGTAGACGATCTTCACCGGCCGCCCCGCCTTCTTCGCGAGGAGGAGCGCGTGGAGGGCGACGACGGTCGGGAAGTCTTCCTTGCCGCCGAAGGCGCCGCCGGTGACGGTGTGCGTCACGTCGACGGTTTCGTCCTCGAGGCCGAAGACCCCCTTGATTCCCTTCTGGACGTAGTAGGGGCACTGGAGCGAGCCGACGACGTGCGCGCCGGCTTCGTCCCAGAACGCGATCATCCCGTTCGGCTCGATGTAGACGTGCTCCTGCCAGCCCGTCTCGTAGACGCCCCGGACGACGACCTCGCAGCCGTCGACCGCCGCGCCGCCGCGCCCCTTCGTGATGAGGTAGCGCTTGAAGACGTTGTCGGGCGGGCGGAGGAGCTCGCGCGCGGCGAGCGCGTCGTCGATCGAAAGGACGGGCGGGAGCGGCTCGACGCGGAGCGTGACGTGGCGGAGCGCCTCCGCGAGCCGGAGACGGTCCTCGCAGGCGAGGAGGGCGACCGGCTCGTAGACGTGGCGGATCTCGTCCTTCGCGAGGACCGGCTGGTCCCCCTCGATGAGCGGGACGACGTTGGACGGGACGTCGTCGGCGGTGACGACGATGATGCCGGTCCAGTCGAAAGAGGGGTCGAGGTCGACGCCGAGGAGCCGGCCGCGAGGGAGGTCGCTCCGCACGGTCGCGCCGTGGAGCATGCCGGGGAGGACGAGGTCGTCGACGTAGAGCGCCGTACCGGCCACCTTGGAGGGGCCGTCGACGCGCGGGACGGAGGTTCCGATCGAGGGCGCCATCGAGCGAGTCTACGCGGGACGGACGCAGTCGGCACGCGCGGGAACGACGGAGCCGACGGGACCCGGGTGGCTCAGCCCCGGTTCGGGGCGAGTAGGTCGCGGAGGGCGAGCTCGAGGTCGGGGAAGCGAAAACGGAAGCCGAGGGAGAGGGCCTTCCGGGGGAGGGCCCTCTGACCGTCGAGGACGAGGGCCGCCATCTCGCCCATCGCCGCGCGGATGGCGAAGGCGGGCGCGGGAGCGAAGGCGGGCCGCCGGAGGACGCGACCGAGCCCTGCGGCGAGCTCCTTCATCGGGACGGGGGCAGGGGCGGTCCCGTTCACCGGTCCCTCGTACCGGACGTCGTCGAGGGCGGCGAGGAGGAGGGCGACGAGGTCGTCGCGGTGGATCCACGGGACCCACTGTCTCCCGGAGCCGAGCGGCCCGCCGAGGCCGAAGCGGAAGGGGATGAGCATCTTCGAGAGTCCGCCCCCGTCCTCGCCGAGGACGAAGCCGGTCCGGAGGAGGACGAGGCGGACGCCGTCGGGGACTGCCTCCCGCGCGGCGCGCTCCCAGGCGAGCGTCGTCTCGGCGAGGAAGCCGCTCCCCGAGGGGCTCTCCTCGGTCAGCTCTTCGTCCCCGCGGTTCCCGTAGAAGCCGACGGCCGAGGCGTTCACGAGGACGGCGGGCGCGCTCCTCGCGGCGCGGAGGGCGGCGCCGACCCGCTCCGCCGCCTGCGCGCGGCTCCCGACGATCCGGGCTTTCGCGGCGGCGGTCCAGCGCTGGGCGATCGTCTCGCCGGCCAGGTTCACGACGGCGTTGGCGCCGTCGACGGCGGTCGCGAGACCGTCCCAGCCGGTGCCGCGCGCGCCGGGCGGGAGCTCCGCGCGGGACGGGTCGCGCGTCACGACGACGGCCTCGTCCCCCCGGCCGGCGAGCGCGGCGACGAGCGCGCGTCCGAGGAACCCCGTTCCGCCCGTTACGACGACTCTCACGCCGCCACTTCCGTCAGCTCTTCCCGCTGCGGATTCTCTCGATCGCCCGGTCCCGGTCGGCCTCGATCCGGGCCCGGTCGACGCGGTACTCCTCCTCCGCCTTCTCCCTCTCGACGGGGTCGTAGACCCTCTTCAGGGCGTCCCGGAAGAGGATCTCGCGCTCGGCGAGCCTGGAAGACGCGACGGAGCGGGCCTCGGCGATCGCGGCCTTCTGCGCGTCGGTGAGGGTCTGCTCCTCGGCGCCGGATTCCCGGTCGGCGGCCCGGAGGCGTTCCATGGCGAGCTCGAACGACGACTTGGGTGCATTCGTCATGCAGGCATCGTAACGTTCCGGGCATGAGCAGGCACCTCGCCCGCCGGACGGCGCTCGTGGGCCTCGCCCTTCTGGCGGCGGCGGCGGCCCCCGGCGCTCTCAGGCAGGGCGCCGAGGCCGCCGTCCCGGTGTCGGCCGAGGAGCTGATTCGCGCGGTGGCCCGCGCGCAGCGGAAGGCCGACCTCGCGGTGGCGGCCTCGACGTTCGACCAGGTGGAGGTGAGGACCGACTTCGGGCGCGACGGGAGGCCGAAGACGATCCATCGCCGGCGGTTCCGTTACACCGAAGGCGACGGGAGCGCCGTACGGCGCGAGCTCCTCGAGGTGGACGGACGGCTTCCGACGGATGAGGAGCTGCGCGAGGTGGCCGAGGAGGACGCGAAGGAGCACCGGCGCCGCGCTGACCAGCGGGCCGCGCGCCGGGCCTCCGGGCCGCCCGAGGTGGGCGGTTCCGAGGAGGACCCCCTCCTCGGCCCGGTCCGCCTCTCCGACCTGATCTCCCGCTTCTCCTACGGGCCGGTCGAGGAGGTCCGCGTCGACGGGCGCCCGGCCTACGCGCTCGACTTCGCGCCGAGGCCGGGACGGGCCGCGACGCGGGCCGTCGACCGGGCGCTCGGAGCCCTTGCCGGGCGCGTCCTCGTCGACGCGACCGACCTCCAGGTCGTCTCGGTCGACGCCCGGCTCGTGACGCCGCTCCGAGTCGGGGGCGGCCTCGCGGCGAGCATCCGGAACGCGTCGATATCGTATCGCGCGCAGCGCTTCGCCGACGGGGCGTGGCTCCCGTGTCTCGTCGGAATCCGCCTCGAGGGACGGACGGGGGTCCTCTTCCGGCTCGACCGCGCCTTCCGGTTCGAGTTCTCCGACTACGCCCGCTTCCTCGTCGACGTGGAGGCCGAGGTCGGCAGCCCCGGCGGGCCCTCCGTAGAATCCGCGCCGTGACTCCCTCCAAGCGACGCCTCGTTCTCGGCCTCGTCCTCGTCGGAGCCTTCGCCGGCTTCTTCCTCGCGTTCCGGACGGCCCTCGTCCCGGCCACCCACGCGGACCACGACCACGGAATCCTGAATCTCGACGCGGGGGGCTACCTCGAGGTCCTGACGCGCGGGGGGAAGGAGCGGAACCTCGTCGGGGCGCCGGGGCGGGTCCTCGCCGTCACGTTCGTCGACCCGTCCGACCCGGCTGCTGCCGTGGAGCTGCGCGGCCTCTTCGCGTTCCAGGAAGCGACGAAGGGGAGCGGGGAGGCCGAGGTCGTCGTCCTCGTGAAGGCCGCTTCCTTCGCCGAGCTCGATGCCTGGCTCGCGAAGAACGGGCTCGTCCCGCCGGTCCCCGAGACGCTGACGGTCGACGCCGAGGGGAAAACGACGCTCAAGTTCAACAACCGCCGCGCGGTCGAGACGATGTTCTTCGGCCCCGACGGGAAGCTCGCCTCGCAGGCGCGCGGGCCGCTCGACTGGTCGCTCGAGGCGCCCCGGCGGATCGCCGCCGCGGTCGCGGGAGAAAGCATCCACTGAGAGCGGGACCGGCATGGGGGACGCTCCCAGCGAGCCTCCCCCCCATGCGCGTGCCCGCTAGCGGATCGTCGGGACGGGGGCCGAGAGGACGCCCGCCTGCTCGGCCTCGATCTGCCGGAGGGCGGGGCGAAGCGGCTCGAGGAGCCGGACGAGCGCGGTGAAGGAGCTCTCGTCCTCCCGCTCGCCCGAGAGCATCGCGGCGAGCGCCTCGAACGGGCTCTTCTCCTTCGGGAAAACGGCGACCTCCACCTTCTCGGAAGCCGGGATCTTCGCCGCCTCCTTCGCGAGCCGGAGCGCGACGGCGTAGCCGCCGAGCTCGTCGACGAGGCCGAGCGCCTTCGCGTCCTCTCCGCTCCAGACGCGCCCCTTCGCGATCTCGAGGACCTTCTCCTTCGGGAGCTTCCGCCCGTCGGCGACCTTCGAGGTGAAGTCGACGTAGACGCGGTCGAGCCACGCGTTGAAGCGCTCCCACTCGGCGGGGGTGAAGCTGCGGGAGGCGTTCCAGAGGTTCGCGTTCGCGCCGGCGTCCACCTGGTCGAACGTCAGCCCGACCTTCTCCCACATCGCGGTCGTCACCATCTTCCCGCCCAGGACGCCGATCGAGCCGGTGATCGTGCCGGGCTGCGCGACGATCTTCGTGGCCGGCATGGCGACGAAGTAGCCGCCGGAGGCCGCGACCTCGCCCATCGAGACGACGACGGGCTTCCCGGCCTTCTCGGCCAGGACGACCTCGCGCCAGATCGTGTCGGAGGCGACGTAGGAGCCGCCCGGGCTCGAGACGCGGAAGAGGATCGCGGCGACGGCGTCGTCGGCGACGGCGTTCCGGATCGCCTTCGCGACGGTCTCGGAGCCCATCGTCCGGCCCCCCGTGAAGGGGTTGCCGCTGCTCTTCCCGCGGACGACTCCGCCGATCCCGTAGACGAGGGCGATCGTCTTCTTCCCCTCGTCGTGCGGCCGGCCCTCCTTCTTCAGGTAGGCCGGGAGGCCGAAGAGCTTCGCCCCGGCGCCCCCCTTCTTCATCAGCTTCTCGTGGACCTCGTCGCGGTAGGCGAGGCCGTCGACGAGCTTCGCCTCGAGCGCCTCGGGGCCGAGGAAGGGGCCGCGGTCGACGAGGGCGCGGACCTCCGCCTCCGACATCTTCCGGCCCTCGGAGATCCCGGTCACCATCTGCCCGAAGAGGTCGTCGACGAGCGCCTTCGTCGCCTCCCGGTGGGCGTCGGTGAACTTCGTCTCCGTGTACATGTTCATCGCGTTCTTGAACTCGTAGCGCTGCCCGAACTCGGGCTTGACGCCGAGCTTGTCGAGGACGCCGCGGACGAACGGACTCTCGGCGACGAGGCCGTTCAGGCAGACGTCGCCGGAGGGCTGGAGCCAGATCTCGTCGAACGCGGTTGCCAGGTAGTAGGCGCCGTTTCCCGGCGCGAACTCCCCGAACGTCTCCGCGTACGCGAAGGCGAGCTTCTTCTTCGCGCGGAACGCCTTCACGGCGTCGCGCACCTCCTGGATCTCGGCGACGCCGATCGGAGCGGCGCCGAGCCGCGCGACGAGGCCGACGACGTGCGGGTCGTCTCCCGCCTTCTCGAGCGCGTCGAGGACGTCGCGGAGCGTGAGCGGCCGCTCGCCGCCGAAGACGGCGAACGGGTCGTCGGGGGCCGTCTCGGGGAGCCCCCGCTCGAGGTCGAGCTCGAGGATCGCCCGGCTCGGCACCGACTGCGTCTTGCGCCCGGCGAGGAAGACTCCCGCGACGACGAGCCCGGCGCCGAGGACGACGATCGTGAGAACGAGGACGAGGAGCCCTTTTCCACCCTTGGCCATGTATCCCTCTCCGTCGCCCGGCTGCGGCCGCGGCGGCTCGGGGCATTATCGGACCCGAGCCGTGGCCGCGCGCGAAGCGAGGCGGCGAGCCGGCGGTCGAGGAGGCGATGGGACGGTACGAGGAGCTGATGGAGGCGTTCGCGGCGTGCCGGGAGAGGGCCGAGACGCGGCGGCTGACGCTCGGCGAGGCGTTCGGGAGCCTGAAGGAGTCGGGCTTCGTCTTCGTCTGCGTCCTGCAGGCCCTGCCCTTCCTCCAGCCGGTCGCTCTCGGCCCCGTTTCCACGGCCCTGGGCCTCTCGCTCGCGATCCTCGGCTGGCAGATGGCGCGGGGCCAGGCGTCGCCGTGGCTCCCGCGGCGCGTCGCCGCGTGGGCGCCCGGCCCGAAGGCATGGGGAAGGCTCTTCCGGGTCGCGACGAAGGTCCTCGGCTTCTGCCGCCGCTTCACGCGGCGTCGCCTGTCGTCCTGGGTCGCCGGCGAGCGGGGCCGGCGGACCGGCGGGGTCCTCATCGCCCTGGCGGGGCTCCTCGTCTCCGTGCCGTTCGTCGGGGTCCCCTTCAGCAACTCGCTCCCCGCCCTCGCGGTCGTCTTCGTCGCGCTCGGCGAGCTGGAGGAGGACGGCCTGATGCTCGTCGCGGCAGCGGGCACGCTCGTTCTCACCGTGCTCTACTTCGCCACTCTCGCGGCGCTCCTCGTCTGGGCGGGGGAAGCGGCGTTCGAAAGGCTGGGCTAACAGGGATGATTCCGGAACTCTCCGTCGTCGTCGTCGTCGGTCCTCTCCGTGGGCGGGTGGCGCCGTGTCTCGCCTCGCTGGACGCGCAGGGGCTCGGAGAACGGCTGGAGGTCCTCCTGGTCGATCTCGGCCCGGAGGGGGCCGAGAGGGTCCGCGGCTCGGAGAGCGCGGCGGTCCGGATCCTCCGGTTTCCGCAAGGGACGACCTTCTCCGCGTCCCGCGCCCGCGCCGTGGCCGAGGCCCGTGCCCCGGTCATCGCCTTCCTCGAGGAGCACACCCGAGTGCGATCGGGCTGGGCCGAAGCGGTCCTCGGGGCCTTCCGGGACCCCGGCGTGACGGGTGTGGGTTGGAGCGTCGTCTGTGCGAACCCGGGAGCCGGGAAGGCCGACGTCATCGGGCTCCTGAGCTACGGCCTCTTCGAGCCGCCCCTCGCCGGCGGGGAGACGCGTCTCCTCCCCGGGCACAACGCGAGCTTCCGCAGGGACTCTCTCCTCGCGTTCGGCGACGAGCTGCCGCGCCTCCTCGCGTGCGACCTCGTCCTCCACGAGCGGATGCTGCGCGAGGGGCGCCGGTTCGTCCTGGCGGCGGACGCCGTCATGGAGCACCTCAACGAGACTTCGCTCCGGAGCATCGGGCTCGGCGTGGAGCTCTTCTATCGGATCTACGGGCCGCTCCGCGCGGCCGAGGGGCGGTGGAGATTCGCGCGACGCGCGCTCTACGTGGCCGCCACGCCCGTCATCCCGCTGTACGCGCTCCTCCTCGCGGTGCGGAGGTACCGGAGGAGTCGGCCCGCGCGGGCGCGCCTGCTGCTCCGGAACGCACCGTTCGTCTACGCCGTCCAGCTTCGCGCGGCCTGGGGCCAGGCGCTCGGGCTCGTCTTCGGCCCGGGAGACGCGGAGACCCGCTTCACCGCCTACGAGCTTTCGGAGCCCCGCGAGGCGCCGAAGAGGACTTCTGCGTAGCCCCTCGCCTCCCCCAGGATCGACGCGCTGAAGCCGACGGCGACGATCGGGAGCGTCGCGAGGAAGGCAGTGAGCTCGCCGGCACGTGCGGCGTGCCGAGCGCAGTGAGAGAGGTTCGAAGCGATGCGGAGCGGGAAGAAGCTCCCGAGGAGAAGCGCGAGGAGCCGGCCTTTCTCCTCGCGCATCCACCCCCCGCGGAGCCGCCCGAAGAGGACCCCGCGCCGGAAGCGTTCCCGAACGAACGAGGCCGGTGTCTCGAGGTGGTGGTGCCGGACGACGGCGCCCGGCTCGAAGAGGATCGAGCTCCCCGCCGCGAGGAGGTCGCGGCCGAGAGTCGTGTCCCCCATCAGCATGTCGCCGTGGAATCGCCCGACCTCCTCGAAGAGGGCCCGGGGCACCAGGACGTTCGCGGTGGGTCCCATCTCGACGGGGCGCCGCTCGCCGCCCGGCAGCCACTTGCTGAACTTGGAGAGGTGGACGCCGCGGTCGAGCCATCTCGAGCCGTGGCAGGCGATGGCGCCCGAGATGACCGCTCCGGTCTCGCCATGCGCGGCGACGAGCCGCTCGAGCCAGTCGGGGTCGGCGTACACGTCCGGGTCCGTGAAGACGAGGAGCCGGCCGCGGGCGCGTTCGACCCCCGCGTTCCGGGCCGCTTGCGGGAAGAGCCTTCCGGCGCTCCTCACGTAGTCGAGCGGCTCGACACGTTTCTCCGCGATCCGCGCGCAGGCCTCGGTCGGTCCGCTGTCGACGAGGATCGTCTCGAAGCTCCGGAACGTCTGCCGGACGAGGGCGTCGAGAAAGCCCTCCAACGTCACCTCGGAGAGGTAGACGGCGACGACGACCGAGACTTCCGGAGGAGCGTTCACGGCGGGAAGGTTCCCACGTCCGGCCCGGCGGCGGGAGGCGCACCGGTGCCGGGCCGCCTGCCCCAGAACGTGTAGAGCGCGACGGCCGCGGCGGCGCAACCGGCCGCCGCCGCGAGGAGCAGCGCCCCGAGCGGGGCAGGGCGCAGCAGCCGAAGGGCGATCGCTCCCAGGGAGAGGGTCGCCGTCCCGAGGAGCGCCGGGCCGGTGAAGGCGGGGAGGAAGGGGAGGAAGGGGCGCGAGCGGAAGGCGAAGCGATGGAGGACGAGGCCGCGGAGCAGGGACGAGCCGAGCAGCGCGAGGGCCGCGCCTTCCCCTCCGTGGGTCGGCACGAGCGCGGCGAGGAGTGCCACGAGAGCCGCGATGCCGACGATCCCGGCTCGCAGAACGTCCCCTGGTCTCCGTTCGGCGACGAGGACGAGGTCGAGGTAGTCGAAGAACGAGGAGAGGAAGCTCGCGAGCGCGAGAAGGCGCAGGGCGGGGGCGGCGGCTTCGTAGGCCGGCCCGAACAGGAGGCCGAGGAGCGGGGTGGGAGCGAGGATGCAGACGGAGAGGACGGGCCAGACGAGGGCGAAGGCGAAGCGGCGGGTCGAGACGTGGAGAGTGGCGATGGCGTCCGCCTGGCCCCGGGCGACGGCGGCGGACGCCGCCGGGAGGTAGCCGTGGGAGGAGGCCTGCCGGACGAGGTCGAGGACGCGCGTCAGGCCCCGTGCGATTCCGTAGAGCCCGACGACGGCGGGGGGCGCGAGGGCGCCGAGGACGACGACGTCGAGCCAGAGCGCCGCCTGGGAGAGGACCTCCGTCGCCGCGAAGGGGCGCAGGCCCGGAAGCAGGGAGCGGGCGGAAGCGCGGGGTCCGGCGGAGACCCAGCCCTTCGCGGCGACGTACCCGACGAAAAGGAGCTCCGCCGTCAGGGAGCCCGCGGCAAAACCCACTGCCACGCCGAACGACGTCGGCTTCGCGGCGAGGAACGCGGCGCCGACGCCGACGACGCGGAGGACGCCGCCCCCGGCGTCCCGCACCAGCGCGCGCCCGAGGGCGTCTCCGAACCCTCGCGAGATGCCGAGCGCGGCGCCTCCCGCCGCGAGGCCGAGCGCCACGGGGGCCATGGGGAGGAGGATGCCGTCGAGGCCGGGCTGACCGAGGAGGACGGCGAGCGGCGCCGCGAGGCCGGCCATCAGCGCCGCCGCGAGGAGCCCGGCCGTCAGCGCGAGGCGCTGGGCCCCGCTCGCGAGCTCCTTCGCGCCCTTCAGGTCGCCCCGCGCGCGCCGCTCGGCCACGCCCTGGGCGACCGCGGCGTTCGTGCCGAGGCCCGCGATCGAGCCGACGGGCGTCACGACGGCGATCGCGAGGAGGACGAGCCCCAGCGCGGAGGGCTCGAGGGCGCGCGCCATGAGGACGCGCAGGACGAGGCTGCCCGCGAGGGCGGCACCGCCACCGGCGAGGACCGAGATCGTGGAGACGAGGATGGCGCGGCGCGCGCCGGGGCCGGGCGGCACGGCGCGAGGGTACCTCCCGGCCCGCTCGCGCGGTAGCGCGGACCGCGGGCGTCGATGGCGTTGGGGCGTGAGAAACTCCCTTCCACCGAATCCGGACGCTCCCCGTCCCGCCCGACAGGAGGCTGCATGAATCGCACCCGCTGGATGACCGTTTCGGCTCTCGCCCTGGCTCTCGTCCGGCCCGCCGCGGCCGAGGAGCCGAAGGCGCCCGCGAACGAGAGCAAGGCCTCCGCGGCCGCCGCAGCGGCCGTGGAGGAGGCGATGAAGGCCTGGGCGGCGTACGCGACGCCCGGCGAGGCGCACGCGCGCCTCGCGAAGCTCGAGGGGACCTGGACCGTGAAGACGAAGTCGTGGATGGACCCGAGCCAGCCCCCGGAGGAGACGACGGGGAGCTGCGAGTTCCGGATGGTCCTCGGCGGGCGCTACCTCGAGCAGCGCTTCCAGGGGACGGCCATGGGCCAGCCCTTCTCCGGCATCGGCTACACCGGCTTCGACAACGTGAAGAAGAAGTACGAGGCGTACTGGATCGACTCCATGGGGACCGGGATGATGGTGATGTCCGGGACCCTCGACAAGGGCGGGAAGAAGACCGTCTACACCGGCTCGATGCTCGATCCGACGAACGGGAAGAAGGTGGCGATCAAGTCGGTCGACACGGAGGTCGACGCCGACACGCTCCTCTTCGAGATGTGGATGTCGGGCCCGGACGGGAAGATGGCGAAGTCGATGGAGATGACCTACACGCGAAAGAAGTAGGCGGAGCCGGCCGGGCTCACGGCGCGATCATCGTGTCCCAGACGGCGCGGGACATCTTCCGCGTCGTCTCGATCACCCGCTTCCGGCCCTCCTCGTTCGCGCCGAAGTCGGTCGCGAGGAGGACGAGGACGTACTCCCGCCCGTCGGGGAGCCTCACGACGGCCGCGTCGTGCTGGACCTTCGAGATGTTCCCGGTCTTGTGCGCGACGACGGCTCCCGCCTGCTTCGGGATTCCGGCCGGGATCTGCTCGTTGAACTCCTGCGCCGCGAGGATCTCGAACGCGAGGCGTCGCGACTCGACGGAGAGGCGGGGCGAGCGGACCGCGGCCTCCATCAGGGCGGCCATCCCCGCGGCGTCGGTCTCGTTCGAGAGGCCGGCTTCGTAGGCCTTCTCGTCCGCGACCATCCGGCGCACCTTCACGCCGCCGGCGCCGAGGGCGTCCGCGAACGCCTGCACGTCCTTCGGCGGGCAGAGCCCGAGCATCAGGTTCGTGGCGACGTTCGAGGAGCGGACGATCATCTCGCGGGCGACGAAGTCGAGCCGCGCGTGCGAGCCGAGGAACGGCGCGAGCCGTCCCTCGCTCCCGGGGTCCGGGTCGACCCGGAAGGAGGAGCCGTCGACGGCGCTCGGGAAGCAGTCGACGACCGGGACGCTCGTCGCGAGCGAGAGCGTTCCCGCGTCGACGCGCCGGAGAGCCTCGAGGAAGACGGCGGTCTTCATCGTGGAGGCCGCGTGCATGACGGTGGTCGCGTTCCGCGCGACCGTCTCGCCGGTCTGCAGGTCCTTCACGACGATCCCGAACGTCGCCTTCGCCTCGGCCGCGAGAGCGTCGAGCGACCGGCCGAGGGCGACCGCCTTCGCGGCCGTGAGGCCGGAAGGTCGGGGGGCGCCGGGGAGCGCCGCGAGCCGCCGGGCGTAGCGGAAGCGCGGCGCCAGGTTCGGGCTCGCCCAGGGCGTCTCCTTCGTCGAGGGGACGCCGGTCGAGGTCGCCTGGAGGACCTCGTCGTCTCCGGCCCAGAAGCCGACGTGGTCGATCTTCTCCGCGGTCCCGAAGAAGACGAGGTCTCCCGGGGCGAGCTCCTCGAACGGGACCGGGACGAGCTGCGGCTCGCGGAAGCACATCTCCGAGCTGTTCCTCGTGAGAAGGATGCCGTGTCTCTCGAGGACCCGGAAGACGAGGCCCGAGCAGTCGAAGCCGAGCGGCGTCGTGCCGCCCCAGGTGTAGGGGGCGCCGAGGAAGCGCCGCGCCATGGCGAGCCAGGAGGCGGGGTCGAGGACGGGCGGCGCGCCGCCCGCCCGGGCGGGTGCGACGTCCTCCGCGCTCGCGAAGGCGGCGCGACCGTCGGGGAGGAGGACCTCCCGCCAGCGATATCCGTCCTTCTCGAGGGTCCCGAGGCCGCCAAGGTGGGCGCCGAGCGGCACCGTCGCGAGCGGAGCGGAGGTCGTGAAGGAGGGCTCGCGGTAGAGGTGCGCGAGACCCGAGGTGACCTCGAGCGCTTCGGCCGACGGGTCGGGGAGGCCGGGCCGGATCGCGCTCTCCTCGATCCAGCCTCGCGTTCCGGAGCGAAGCCGGACGTAGCGGTACTGCCCTTCGGCCCGGGCCGCCTCGAGCGTCTCCCCGAGGATCACCTGGTCCTCGACCGGGGCGAGCGCCTCCGGCCGGAGGAGGACGTTCGCGACCGGGACGACGACGACGGCCGGCCCGCGGGCGGACGAGGCTGAGGCGGCCGGCGCGGCCTGTTCCGGGGCGGGCGGCGGGGCCAGCGCGCGGGCCGGGCACACCGCGAGGAGGAGGAGGAGGGGCACGGCCGCGGAAAGTCGGGGCGCGAAACGGACGGTCATCGTGCTCATAATCGTCGCATGTCCGACCCCGTCTCGCGCCGCGACCTCCTCTCCGTCACGGGCACGCTCGCCGCGTCCGCGCTCCTCCCCGGGTTCGCCGCCGCCGCGCCCCGCGCCGCCGCGGCCCCGAAGGGCGCGACGCTCTCCCTCACGCCGATGCTCCTGAAGCTGCGGCACACCTGGACGATCGCCCGCAACTCGTCGAGCGAGAAGAAGAACGGCCTCCTGGCGCTGACGGCCGGCGGTTTCACCGGCTACGGCGAGACGGCGGCGAACGTCCGCTACGGCCAGAGCTGGGAGAGCGGCGAGGCGGCCTTCGCGAAGGTGAAGGAGGCGTGCGCCGGGCTCTCCCCCTGGGAGCACCTCACGTGGCTGGAGCGGGCCGAGGCCGCCTGCGGCGGCGACTCGCAGGTCGTCGCGGCGCTCGACATGGCGCTCTGGGACTGGAAGGGGAAGGCGGTCGGGCAGCCGGTCTGGAAGCTCCTCGGCGTTCCGACCGGGCGGATGGCGCAGACGACGTTCTCGATCGGCATCGACACCGCCGAGGTGATGAAGGAGAAGGTGAAGGAGGCCGAGGCCTACCCGCTCCTGAAGGTGAAGGT
>CAYVPO010000017.1:3689-31400 GCA_964453825.1 uncultured Holophagales bacterium | reverse complement strand
CGAGGGGTACGAGGAGTTCCGGGCCGGACGGAGTCCCGGCGTCGTCGGGCTCGAGACGCCCTCCGGCTCGGTCCTGAAAGTCCGGCTCACGCGGCCCGTCCCCTTCTTCCTTCAGCTCCTGACCCTTCCCGACATCACCGTCCTCCCGCCGGCGATCCTCGGCGACCCGGACCGGGTCCGCCGCTTCCCCTGCGGCACCGGCGCTTTCGTCCCGAGGGAGATCGCGTTCGGGAAGTCCGCGCGCTTCGACCGCTTCGACGGCTACTGGGAAAGGAACCGGATCGCGCCCGACGGGATCGACCTCGACCTCGCGGAGGACTCCGAGGCGGGCGTTTTCCAACGCTTCCTCGACGGCCAGCTCGACGTCGTCTGGGACATCCCGTATCCCGAGGCCGCCCGCCTGATGGCCGACCCGGCGTGGCGGCCCTACATCGACTCCTCGGTCCAGCTCCACACGTCGTTCCTCGTCCTCCGGTGCGACCGGGCGCCGCTCGACGACGTCCGCGTCCGCAGGGCGCTCAACTACGCCGTCGACCGGGCCGCGATCAACGAAAGGACCTTCGCAGGGCTCTCCGTTCCCGCGGCGTCCATCCTCCCGCCGCACGTCGTCGGGCACGACCCCGCGCTTCGTCCCTACCGATTCGAGCCGGAGACCGCGAAGGCGCTGCTGCGCGAAGCGGGCGTCGGGGACGGGCTCACCCTCTCCGCCTGGCTCAGCCCGAAGGACTCGCGTGACCCCCTGAATCCCCTCCCCGCGATCGCGACCCAGCTCGAGGCGGTCGGCGTGAAGCTCGCGCTCGAGGTCCTTCCCGGCGAGGAGGCGGCGGCGAGAAAGCGGAGCGGCGTCTACCCGGACGTGAGGCTGTCGCGGTGGTTCGCCGACTTCCCGGACCCCGACACGTTCTTCCGCTCCCTCTTCTCCTCGAAGGCCGAGAGCGTCCTCGACGGCGGCTACGCGAACCCGGAGGTCGACCGGCTCGTCGAGAAGGGCGCCAGCCTCCTGGACGCCGCCGAGCGCGAGGCGCTCTACCGCGACCTGGACCGGCTCGTCCAGTCCGAGGCCCCGCTCGTCTTCCTCTTCCACAACCGCGGCTTCGTCGCGCACGCGCCGCGCCTGCGCGGCGTCCAGGCGCATCTCCTTCTGCCGCCGGTGAGGTGGAACGAGCTCTGGCTCGAGCCCTGACGAGCCCGGCCGCGCCGGCGCCGAACGAAACGGCCCGGCGCGCCCCGAGGGGCGGGCCGGGCCGCGCAGGCCACGTTTCGACCGGGAGGACGGACCTCAGGCGCTGAAGCTGGCGATCGCCTCGGCCTCGTTCGGGTAGACGTCGAAGACCGTGATCAGCTGCGTCACGGTGAGGACGTCGCTGATCTTGGCCGGAAGGTTCATCAGCTTCATCTTCGCGCCCTTGTGCGTGGCGGTCGTGAAACAGCCGACGAGCTCCCCCACCCCGGACGAGTCGATGGTGGAGACCTGAGCCATGTCGACGACGAGCTTGCGCGCCCCCTCCGCGAGGGTGGCGTGGATCGCCTCCCTCATCTGGAGGTCGCCGGCGCCGATCGTGATCTTCCCCTTCAGCTCGATGATCGTGACTTCGCCCGCCTTGCGGATGCTGGCGTTCTTGTTCATTTCTTCTCTCCCTTCGCGTTTCCGCGGTTACTGAGGTCCTTGCGCATCGTCAGGACGGTGCCGCCCCCCTCGCCGCGCGAGAAGGCCACGTCGTCCATGAAGGTCCGGATGTAGAAGATCCCTCGCCCCGAGGTCTTCAGCTGGTTCTCGGGAGCGAGCGGATCGGAGATCCGTTCCGGGTCGAACCCTCCGCCCTCGTCGCCGACGACGATCGTCAGGTCGTCGCCCGCCGACTCGAGCTTCACGAGGACGCGCTTGTCGGGGTCGAGCCGGTTGCCGTGCTTCACTGCGTTCGCCACGGCCTCCCGCATCGCCATGCCGATCCAGTGCTCCATCTCCCCGTCGATCCCCCGGAGACGGCAGACGTGGGCGAGCGCCGCCTGAGCCAGCTCGATGTTCTCGTAGCGGCTCGAAAGCCAGAGGACGATGGGGCCGGGCGCTGTTGCGGGCATCGTTTCGATCTGTCAGGACGCCGCACCGAGACCGGGAGCGACGGGGTCAGGGGCCCCGCCCCTGTTAAGCTGCGGCGCCATGTGCGCGCCCGAGCCCTGCGACGACGTCGCCGAAATCATACGCGACCCCGGTCGGCGGCGTCCACTCTCGAGGCCCCTTTCCTTCGTCGCCGGGCTCCTCGCGCTCGCCGTCCTCCCCGCGGCCCCCGCCCGTCCCGACGAGTCCGCCCTCCTCGCCGTCCGGGTCGCGAAGGCCCAGAAGCTCGTCGAGAAGGTGCGCGGGGCCGCGTTCCGGGCCCCGGTCGCCTCCGCGCTTCTGCCGGAGAAGGAGCTCGAGACGGTCCTCGCGAAGAAGCTCGTCCAGGACCTCCCGATCCCGTTCGAGGCCTATGCCGCCGGCCTGGCCGCCCTCGGCCTGATCGAACCGTCCCCCGGCCTCCTCGATCGGCTCACCCGCCTCTACACCCGCCAGGTCGTCGGCTTCTACGACCCGGCGGAGAAGCGCTTCTACGTCGTTCCCGAGAGGTCCCGGGACGTCGCCGGCCCCGCGAGCGACCTGATGGAGCAGCTTCTCCTCGCCCACGAGCTGACCCACGCGCTGCAGGATCAGCGCCTCGGCCTCGACCAGAGGATGAAGGCGCTGCGCGACTCGACGGACTCCCTTCTGGCGCTCCAGGCTTTCCTCGAGGGTGAGGCGACGGTCCTCATGACCGAGGCCCTGCTCGAGAGCGTTCCCGAGGAGGCCCGGGAAGCTCTCGGAGCCGACCCTCTGGAGCAGGTCCTCGACGGCCTCGACGACCCGGACGGCGTCGACGGTGCCGACGGGGTGCCCGCATACTTCGTCCGCGAGCTCGTCTTCCCCTATGCCGCCGGCACGGCCTGGGTGCGGCAGAAGAGGACGGCCGGCGGCTGGCCCGCCGTCGACGCCGTCTACCGTCGGCTTCCCATGACGACCCGCGAGATCCTCCGCCCCGGCGTCGTCCTCCCGCCGCGCCAGCGGCTCGCGCCGGCCGATCGGCCGACGCCACGGATGGTCCCGGGCGGCGGCACCGCGTCGTGGGCCGACACGCTCGGCGAGTGGGTCCTCGGGACGCTCCTCGAGCAGGCCGGGGCCGGAGACGCGTCCCGCGTGGCCGCAGCCTCCTGGCAGGACGACCGGATCGTCTTCTCCTTTCACGGCAGCGCATCCGGAGCGCCCGGCGTCGGATTCCTCTGGCGAATCCGGTCTGCGAGCCCGGAGGGGGCGCAGAGGATCGCGGCGCTACTCGCGCCGCTCTACGCGACGCGGCCTGCTCCCGAAAGGCCCCGGATCTCCGTACGGCGAGAGATCGTCGAGGTCGTGCGGAGCGCGGCGCTCCCTCCGCCGGGCTGAGCCTCAGCCGGGGATCGCCCGGACCGCGGAGGGGAGGACGAGGAGGAGCTGGACCGCGTCGAACGTGCCGTGGGCCACCATCGGAGCGAGGACGGACCCCGTCTTCTCGAAGGTCGACGCGAGGATCGTCGTGATCGCCAGGAGGCCGACGAAGTAGAGCGGGTCCCCATACCCGCCGTGCGAGACGAGGAAGAGGATCGACGCGGAGACCGCGCCGAACCGCCTCTGAAGGAAGCTCCGAAAGAAGACCTCTTCGACGGTCATGGCCGCCGCGATCAGGACCAGCCGGCTCGCGAACGGCTGGCTCGTGAGCCAGCGCACCAGCGGCGGGATCGGACGCACCTCGTCCACGCCGGCGAAGCGGAGGACGCCGAGGACGACGAGCCCCGCCGCGACCGTCAGCCCCCAGCCGGCGAGGCCGACGACGAGCCCCGTCCGCACCTCCCGCCACGGGTCCGGCGCGCCGAGCGCGAGGAACTCCGCGACCGGAGGCCGCCCCGCGAGGAGCCACCATCCGAGCAGGAAGACGAGGAGGAGCTGCTGGAGCGCGAGGATCGAGGGTAGGCTCAGGCGGGCCGGGTCGATCGGCCGACCGAGGGAGAACGCGGGAAGGATCGTCGTGGCCGCGAGCGTCACCCCGAGCGCGACGAGCGCTCCCGCACGACGCCGGTCGTTGGGAAACACGTCCCGTCGGAACGCCCCGCGCCGCGCCGCGACGACGACGATTGCGGCGACGACCGGAAGACCGATACCGAGGAGGAGGAAGAGGTCGACAGGCTTCACGGCCGGCTCATCGGCCCGCTTCCGGGGCCTCTCGATGGATCGTGCGCGACGGCGATGGGCAGGGGTGGGCGATCATCCCGCGGGCGGCGAAGTCTAGCAGCGCGGCATGAAGCTCGGCTTCTTCGACCGCCGTCCCAGCGGCGCGAGGGGGGATGACACGGGGCCCGGGGGCCCGAAAAGCGAAGCGGCCCGCCCCGGCGAAAAGCCCGGGCGGGCCGTCAGTGACGAAATCGAAATGGCGGGGCCGACGGGGCTCGAACCCGCGACCTCAGGCGTGACAGGCCTGCGTTCTAACCAACTGAACTACGACCCCGTTTCGAAAGAGCGGCCCCAGCGGGCGGACGCGCATTATACGCAGGAGCCGGACCGGCGCAAGGGCGGGGCGGCCTCCGGGTTTCCCAATCGACGGCACCCGTACGGGTCCCGCCTCAGAACGGATAGCCGATGCTGAAGCTGAGCGCCCCGGTATCCTCGTTCTTCTTGCGGTCGAGGCGGAAGCCGTACTCGAGCCGGAAAGGCCCGACCGGCGTCAGGTAGTGGAGCCCGAGGCCGGCGCCCCAGCGCCCCTCGGCGGCCCTCACGTAGGCCGGTCCGGCCCAGACGTTCCCCCAGTCGGCGAAGAGGACGACGCCGAGCCCGCCCGTCAGCGGGACCCGCCACTCCACGTTCGCCAGGAGGAACGCGTTCCCGCCGATTCCCCGCCCGTCCTTGAGCGTCTGACCCGGGACGCCGAGATCGTCGAGCGGGAAGGAGCGGTGCGTCGTCCGGCCTCCGGCGAAGACTCTCTCGACGATCGGCGTGTCGAGGTTCGGTAGGCATCCCGGGTTCGCTTCCGGATTGCACGTGACGAGCGACTTCGTCGCTCCCGCCCGGACGCCCGCGGCGAGCGTCCCGCCGCGGAACGGCCGGTAGAGCGAGAACTGCGTCGACCCCTTCAGGAAATGGGCCTCCGCCGCGGCGGCCGGGAAGGCCCACTTCCCTTCCGCCGCCGCGAAGAATCCCTTCGTCGGAACGATCGGGTCGTCCCGCCGGTCGACGACGGCGCTCGCCCCGACGGAGTTGATGAGGATGCGCTGGTCCTGGCGCTCGATCTCCGAAAGGATGTCGGGAGGGGCGTCGGGCTCGACGATCTCGTACTGGTAGCGGAGCGCCCCCTTGACGGTCCCGGCGAAGACGCGGCTCGCCTCGAAGAAGGCGCCCCCTCGACGGACGCCGTACGACTGCCGGATCTCCTCGGCGACGTAGCCGGTGATCGTGCCCGCGAGCCCGGAGTCGAAGACCGACCGGTCGGCGAGGCGCACGAGAACCCGCGTGTCGCGCCTCGAGTAGCGCGCCTCGACGACTCCGGCGATCGCGCGGCCGAAGAGGTTCGCGTGCGTCAGGGCGAGGGAGAGGCGCGGGTTGAAGGCGCGCTCGGCCCTCTCGTCGTACTCGACGCCGAGCCCGTAGAGGAGGCTCCAGGGCTTCGCCTCCTCCACCTGGACGAGGATCGAACGCGTGGGGCCGTCCGGCTCGGGGGAGAGGCCGGAGACGTCCACGCGCGAGAAGACCCCCAGCCGGTCGAGGTTCTGCTGCGTCCGGATGAGCCGCGCCATCGAGAACGGCGCCCCTTCCTCGTACGCGAGCTCGCGCTCGAGGACGGAGAGGCGCGTCGCCCTCGCTCCCCGGAGGATCGTCTTCCCGAAGACGGCCCTCGGCCCCTCGGAGACCTCGTAGACGACGTCGACGACGACCGGCGCCCCCGGCTCCGCGGCGCGCCGCGCGGCCCGCGCCTCGACGCGGCCGTCCGGGAAGCCACCGTCCCCGAGGGCCGACCGGAGCGACGCGAGGTCGGCGTCGACGTCTTCCTGGAGGTAGGGACCGCCGTGCCGCGCGCGCAGGCGCCGGGAGATCGCGGAGACGTCGAGCGAGGCGAGGCCTTCGACCGAGACGCGGCCGAGCCAGGCGGGCGGCCCCTCGTCCACGCGGAAGCGGACGTCGAGCTCGAAGGGGAGCGCTCCCGCGACGACCTCGGCGGTCACCTTCGCGTCCGGAAAGCCGCGGGCGCGGTAGAGGGACGCGATCGACCCGCGGTCGGCCGCGAGGTCCGAGTCGACGAGGCGACCCTTCTCGAAGAGCCCGCGCGGACGGCTCCGGAGGACGGCCAGGAGCGTCCGCTCGGAGATCGCGCACGTCCCTTCGACGGCGGTCCGCCCCACGACCCAGCGCTCGCCCCGCTCCGCGTGGAGGCGGACCTCCTCTCGGTCCGTCGAGACGTCCACGTCGACGTCGACCTCGGCGCGCGCGTAGCCCTTCCCCTGGAGCTCCTCCCGGAGCGCCGAGCGGAGCCGTGAGAGGGCGTCCGCGTCGGGCGGGTCCCCCTTCGCCCAGGGGGACGCCGGATGCCGCCGGACCTCCGCCTCGGCGATCCCCGAGACGTCGAGGACGACGTCGGGCCCGGCGAAGACCGCGTAGCGGGCCGTCGCCCGGCCCGAGCTTCGCTCGTACGACACGCCCTCGTAGCGCACCTCGGCTCGGGAGCGTCCCAGCTTGCGGTAGAGCGCCGCGTAGCGTTCCGCGTCCTCTCGCGCGACCGCCTCCCGGAAGACCCTCTCCTTTCGGAGCTTCCCCTTCCACCGGAGCTCGTCCGCCGTGAGGGGTCCGAGGTCGCCGGCGAAGTCGGCCGGCGCCGGCTCCGCCGGCCGACCCGCCACGACCTCGAACCGGACGTTCACCGAAGTCTCGTCCGGTCCGGGCGAGACCCACGGGGTCACCTCCGCCTCGAAGTAGCCCCGCTCCTCGAGGACGCGGAGCGCCGCGCGCGACGCCGTCTGGCCTCGTTCCTCGTTCCAGCGGTCGCGCGGGCGGGTCTTCAGGGCGTCGAGGACGCGCCCCTTCACCGGGATCCGCTCCCCGGCCACCTCCACCTCGGCGACGCGGGCGGCAGCGGAGAAGACGATCGTGACGACGGCTCCTTCGGAGGCCGGCGCCGCCTCCACGGCGAGGTCCGCGAAGCGGCCAGTGGCGAAGAGGTTCCGGAGCGAGGAGTGGACCGCGCTCTCCGTCAGCTCCTGCCCGGGGCCGAGGTCGGTGAGGCGCGCGAACGACGTCTCCTCGATCGGGGCATCCCCCCGGAACGCGAGCGACTCGATGCGCCGCCCCCAGAGCTCTTCTCCTCCCGCCGGGAAGCCGGCGAGGACCAGGAGCGCGGCGAGGAGGAGGCGCCTCATCAACGGAGCCTCTGCCGGATCTTCACCTCCGCCGAGTAGACGCCGTTCTCGTCCCGGAGGAGCTGGAGGAAGGCCGCCGGGGAGAGCTGGTACTCGACGAGGAGGACCTGCTCCTGGTCCGTGGAGGCCTTGTAGGAATAGGTGACGGTCAGGTCGTTCGAGAGCCTCTTGGCGACGGTGAGCCGCGGCGCGTCGAACGTCGAGCCGATGAAAACGGGGTCGATCTGGAGACGATCGAGCCGGAGGAACTCCTTCGTCCGGCTCGCGGCGGCGTCCGTGGCGAGGCCCGTGATGAGCTCGCGCGCGGCCGCCACGATGTCCTGGTCCGTCGACACGGGGGAGACGGAGCCGATGCTCCCGGCCGTCGTTCTCGGGATCTCGCCGCTCGCGAGAATCGAGACGATCTGCGCCTCCGGGAGCTGCGGGTACGACGTGAAGCGCGGGACGATGCGGGAGGCCGTTCCGGAGACGCCGAGCGTGATCGCATACTCCTTCACCTGCGTCCGCGCCTCGAGCTCGAAGTAGGGGTCGTTCGTCGCCGGGTTCGCGAAGACGAGCTTGGCCCTCGTCACGTCGTAGCGCAGTCCGCGGAGCTCGAGCCGCCCCCCCTCCGTCGCCTCGATCGCCCCGAGGAGGAGCGGATGCCCGAACGTGCCGCGGACGGTCAGGTCGCCGGAGCCGCGCAGCCGCGCCACGTTGTTGCGGACCTCGACGGCCCCCGGCGGGATCGCGACGCGCACCTCGAGGTCGACGTCGTCGAACCGGGTCGGCTCGGGGGGCGCCTCGGCGACACCGCGTCGTCCTCCCAGGAGCGCCTGGAGCGAGAGGTCGAGGTCCTCGGCGTACAGGCCCCGGGTCAGCGTCAGCTCGCCGCGGGCCGAGCGGAGCTCGTCGTCGCCGAGGAGAACGAGGTCGCCCGAGACGGTCGCGCGTAGGCCCGGGAACGGCTCGCTCCGGAGCCCGTCGAGGTGGACGTTCAGCCGGATCCCGGTCATCGCGAAGCCGTCGAGAGTCGCCGCCCCGGCGAGAGCGACGTTCCCGTTCCAGCGGAGAGTCAGGTCGTCGGTCGTGACGCGGCCCGGCGTCAGGAGGATGGTCCCCGAGATCGCCTCCACCGGCTCCTCGCCGGGCGACGTGACGAGCTCGAGGCCGTCGAGGACGACTCTTCCCTCGAAGACGGGCCGCGCCGTCGTCCCCGACGCCGTCGCCGAGACCGCCATCCTCCCCTCGAGGCTCGCGACGCCGAGGAAGGGCGCGAGGAAGGCCGCCTCCATCGTCCCGGTGGCGCGCACGTCGATCGCGCCCGCGCCCCCGGTCTCGACGTTCCCGTCGATCGTGACCTCGCCCTCCGGGAGCGCCGGCCCTTCTCCGGCCGTCCGGCGGGCGCCGACGCGCGCGCCGGCCCAGGACAGTCGGCCCCCGCTCCACCCGAACGGGGCAGGCGCGGGAAGGAAGAAGCGGTGCGGCCCCATTCGGGCGTCGAGGGAGGCGACGCGGCCCTGCGCGGAACCGAGCCCGGTCTCCGGATCTCTTCGAAGGCGCGCGTCGATCGCGAGCGTCCCGTCGAGCCCGGCCTCGGGCGAGAGGCCGAAGAGGGCCGAGTAGGCGCTCAGGGAGAGGACCTCGAGGCCGAGCGAAACCTCTCCCTCCCTGCCGCGGGCCGTCAGCCGGGCGGCGCCAGGCGCCTCCGCCTCGGCATCGAGGTCGTCGCCGTCGAGCGCGAGCCGGACCGCGAGCGGCTCCCCGGCGCGGCCGAGCGGCTGACCGCCGATCATGGCCCCGTCCACCCGCCCCGCCAGCGAGAGCCTCGGCTCCTCCAGCGTGCCGCTCCCCTCGAGCGTCCCGGTGAGACGGCCGGCCAGCCCGGCCGCCCCGCCGGAGAGCGCTCCGAGCCGCTCCAGCGGGAGGGCCGACGCTGCGGCCCGGACCTCGTAGCCGTCGTCGTCGTAGCGGTAGAGGCCGTCGAACCGCGCGCTCCCCGTCCCCAGCGTCCCGCTCACGCCGGAGAGACGAAGCGCTTCGGCCTCGAACCCGAGCGTCCCCGCGACGCGGTCGAACGGCTGCCCCCAGAGCGTCGCTTCCTCGAAGACGAGCTCTCCCGCGCCGACGACTCGGGGCGTGACGCCGGAAAGCGGCAGCCGGCCCGTGGCGCGTCCGGTGACCGGAAGGTCGAGCGTGAGGAACGAGAGGATCCGCTCCACCGGCCAGCGTTCGGTCTCGAGCGTCAGGCCGTCCAGGCGGTACTCGTCTCCGAGCGTCCCTCCCCACCCGACCTGCCCGCGGACGACCATCCGGCCGTCTCCGTCCCGCGCGTCGAGGGCGTCCAGGGCGAGGACGTTCCGGTCGACGGCGAAGTCGGCCGCCGTCTGCCCGAACGGGACGCCCCGGAGGACGAAATTCGTGGCGTCGAGGCGACCGGCGATCCTCGGGTCGTCGAAGCTCCGGTCGAGCGTCGCCACGAGGCGGCCCGAGCCGCCCAGGTTCAGCTTCGGCAGGAGCGGCTCGCCCTGGATCGCCGGGTAGAAGTTGTCTGCGAGCCGCTCGGCCTCGCGCAGGTCGGGCGCTTCGATCGTCAGCTTCCAGTCGGGCGCCCAGGTTCCGATCCGGAGCGTCCCGTCGAGGATCGCCGTGAGCCCGCCCGCCGTGACGAACGGAATCCCCGGGAATCGGATCGCGCCGTCCTCCACGAAGAGCGGGCCTCCGCCGGAGACGGGGAGCGCGTGACGGCCGCGGACGGCCGACGCGACTCCGTGCGTCGGATGGAGGCGAATCACGCCGGAGCCGTCGCTCCGATCGACGCCCCCCGGACCGAACGTGAGCGTCATGTCGAGGTCGGTCTTCGCCATCAGTCCCGTGCCGGGCAGGCCGAGGTCCGAGAAGAACCGTTCGAAGCCGATCTCCCTTCCCGAGACGGCGATCCGGACCGGCAGCGGCGGACCCTTGATCCTGGCCAGCTGGACGAGCGCCTCGAGGTTCCCGCCCGCGTACGAGGCGCGCGAGACGTGCGCGAGGAGACCCTCGGGATCGACGCGGATGAACCCTTCGCCGGTCATCGGGAAGGGCCCGAGGCTCCCTCCCTCCTCGATCTCGAACCGGCCGCGAATCCGGAAGCCGCCGCCTCTCGGCACGCGCACGCTCGCGACCGCGGACACCGGACCCGCGACCGGGACGCCGGCGCCGAAGTAGCGGTCGAGGTCCTCGCCCCGCGCCCGGACGCGGGCGAGGATCTTCACCTCGGGGTCCTTCAGGTCGTCGATTCCGCCGAGGGCGTCGAGCGCGAAGCCGTCGCCCCGCAGCCGGAGGCCGCGGAGCCGGAGGCGGCCCGGATCGAGGACGACGTCCGCGCCGACCTCCAGGTCGAGGACGTCGCCGTCGTCGAGCCGGAAGCGCGCCTTGCGGCAGCCGAGCGACGCGCGCGTCGTCCGGGAAAAGCGACCCGAGCGCGCCGTCAGCGCCGCGTCCGTGAGCGCGACGTCGAGCTTCGACTTCCACTCCCGAAAGCGGATCGTCCCCTTCTGGAGGACCGCCTGTCGGACGCGGACGTCGCGGCCCCCTCCGTCGCCTTTCGGGAGCGCCGCGGCGATCGAGGAGAAGTTGTTCGTCCCGTCGTCGAAGACCTCGAGGACGATCCGCGGCGAGATGACCCTCACCTTCGGGAGGTCGATCCGGCTCTCGGAGACCTGCGGGATGCCCCGGAGGCTGATCTCCTCCGCCGAGAAGCAGGCCCCCGGCAGGCCCCGCGGGTCGTTCGCGACGAAGACGTCCTTCACGAGGACGGCCGGCGGGACGAGGGCGAGGTCGAAGCCGCCGATCCGCACCTCGCGTCCGATCTTCTCGGTCAGGAGCGTCTGGGTCCGGCGCCGCAGGAGGTCCTGGAACCGCGCGGAACGGAAGACGGCGTAAAGGACGAGGATGGAGAAGACGAAGAGGAGGGCGAAGAGCCGGAGCACCCGGACCTGCTCGAGACTCAGCTGGGGAATCTGGGGGTGGGGGATCCGCCCGCCGAGCCCCTTCTTCGCCCCCATCGTGACGGCCGCCTACCCCTTCTCGCCGCCGAACGAGAGCTTCTTGGCGAGGACGTCGAAGAACGTGCTGCCCGGGGCCCTCACGAGGAGCGCCGTCTCCCGCGCGCGGGCGATCCGCACGCGCGTCGCCGAGCCGATCGGGAACCCCTCCTGCCCGTCCAGCGTCAGGTAGACGTCGGACGGCTCGCCCTCCACGGCGAGGCCGAGCTTCACGTGGTCCGAGAGGACCATGGGACGGAGGGAGAGCGTGTGCGGGCAGATCGGCGTCAGGATGATCGCCGGCATCGTCGGGGCGAGGATCGGCCCGCCCGCCGAGAGGTTGTACGCCGTCGAGCCGGTCGGCGTGGAGACGATGACGCCGTCGCCCCGATAGCGGAGGACCTGGCGTCCGTCCACCTCGACACGGATCGTCGCGATCCGCGACAGGGCGGACTTCCCGATCACCGCGTCGTTCACGACGCGGATCCTCCGGCGCGGCCGCCCCGGCTCGACGACGTCGACCCAGAGGAGGCGACGCGTCTCGACCGGGGCCGTCCCGGCGAGCGCGTCCGTCAGGAGCGGCTCCCACGCGTCGGGCGGGCAGGCGGTCAGATAGCCGAACGTCCCGATGTCGATCCCGAGGATCGGGACGCCCGGCGCCGGGTGACGCGCGACAGAGAGGAGCGTCCCGTCGCCGCCGAGCGTGACGAGGAGGTCGACGTGCCGCCCGATCTCCGCGCGCGGCACGCCGCCCATCGCCGAGCGCGCCCCCATCGACTCCGCGTCGTGGAGCACCTCGACGCCGCGCTTCCTCAGCCAGGCCTCGAGCCGGCGCGTGATGTGGATCGCCTCGCCGCTCGAGGTCCGGGTGACGAGGCCCACTCGCCGGACGGTCCTCCGGCGCGCCTTCGCTCGCGTCGACATCGGCCGATTCTAGTCGCTGCCGCTCGGGCGCGCGCCGAGCTGGAACGCAGCGAGGAGCTCGACGTTCCCGTCGGCGCCGGTGATCGGCGACGGAACGGAACCGACGTGGGCGAAACCGAGCGCGACGGCCGCCGCGACGACCCGCTCGAGAGCGCGGGCCCGGACGTCGGGGTCGCGGACGATCCCCCCCTTTCCCACCTCGCCCCGCTCCGACTCGAACTGCGGCTTGACGAGGAGGAGCGCCTCGGCGCTCGGGGCGAGGAGCGGCATCGCGGCGGGGAGGATCAGGCGCAGCGAGATGAAGGAGACGTCGGCGACGAGGAGCGAGCAGGGCTCGGGGACCTCCGCGCGCGAGAGGAGCCGCGCGTTCACCCCCTCCCGGAGGACGACGCGCGGGTCGTTCCGGAGCTTCGCGTGCAGCTGCCCGTGCCCGACGTCGATCGCGTAGACGCGGGCCGCCCCGCGCGAGAGGAGGACGTCGGTGAAGCCGCCCGTCGAGGCGCCGACGTCGAGGCAGGTCCTCCCGGCCGGGTCGATCCCGAACGCGTCGAGACCTCCGGCGAGCTTCACCCCGCCGCGCGAGACCCAGGGGTGCTCCGGCCCCTCGACCGTCAGCTCCGCGTCCGCGCCGACGGGGGTCCCCGGCTTCGGGCGCTCGACCCCCTTCACCTTCACGCGTCCCGCCAGGACGAGCGCCTCCGCCTTCGACCGCGACTCGGCGAGCCCGCGTGAGACGAGGAGGAGGTCGAGCCGCGACTTCGTCGTGACCATCAGATCTCGACGACGACCTTCAAGGCCGCACCGCCGCCTTCGGCGATCGCAAACGCCTCGGCCGTCCGCTCGAGCGGGAGCCGGTGCGTTACGAGGCTCTCGACCGGAAGCGCGCCGGAGGCGATCAGGTCGAGGGCCCGGCGCGTCTCGAGCGGCCCCGAGGAATAGCTGAAGCGGAGCGTCAGGTCCTTGAAATACGGGACGTTCGGCGCGATCGGCCAGATCTCTCCCGGCGCGACCGGAGAGAAGAGGACGACGCGCCCCGCAGGCGCCGCCGCCTCGATCGCCGGCAGAACCGCCGCGGGCGACGTCGGGACGACGAAGACGACGTCGGCCCCGCGCGGCGTCGCGGCGCGGACGGCCTCGGGAAGGCTCGCGGCGGACGGGTCGATGGCTACGTCGAAGCCGTGCTCGAGCGCGAGCCGCCGCCGGACGGGATCGGGATCGCTCCCGACGAGGAGCCCCGCGCCGGCGAGCCGCGCGAGCCAGGCGAGGAGGAGGCCGTTCGAGCCGAGGCCGACGACGAGCGCCGCGTCTCCCGGCCGGACGAGGGCGCGGTCCACCGCCTTGAGCGCGCACGCGACCGGCTCGACGAAGGCGCCCCCGGTGAACGAGACGTTCGGGGGGAGGAGGAGCGCGTCGCGGGCGACCGAGGGCGCTTCCACGCGGACGTACTCGGCGAGCCCCCCGGGATGGAGGCGCGACGGCTTCCACTCCGCGCACATGACCGGCTCCCCCGCCTCGCAGGACCGGCAGGCCCCGCACGGGACGTGGTGGTGAACGAAGACCCGGTCGCCGCTCCGGACGTGCGCGACGCCCGGCCCCGTCTCGGCCACGACTCCAGCCGTCTCGTGCCCCAGGACGGCCGGGGCCTTCGAGGCGACGTACCAGGGATGGACGTCGCTCCCGCAGACGACGACCGCTTTCATCTCCACGAGGAGCTCGCCGGGACCGGGCCGCGGCGTCTCCATCTCGACGATCTCGACCTGCCCGGGCGCGCGGACGAGCGCAGCCTTCATCGTTCGCGGGATCACGGCCGGAACGCCACTTTCATCTCCTCGCCGCGCGAGAGCCTTTCGAGGACGAACGGGTGCTTCTCCAGCGGGCTCTCCGACGTGATCAGGAGCGCGACCGGGAGCTCGTCCCGGGCGAGGAGGTCGAGGGCCGTCCGCGCGTCGTCCGGCGTGTAGTGGAAGGACCCGGCGAGCGTCACCTCGTCGTAGTGGACCCGGTGCGCCAGGACCGCCAGGCGCGCCTCGCGGGCGAGGCCTGCGAAAAGGAGGACCGTGCCTCCCTTCGCGGCGAGCCCAGGCGCCTCCTCGGCCACCTCCGGCGCTCCCGTCGTCTCGACGACGAGGTCGGCCCCACGCGCGCCGCTCCGAGCGAGGACCTGCGGTCCGAGGCTCTCCCGCACGGAAATAATGTCGGCGCCGAGCGAGGCGTGCGCCGCGAGCCGGCCGGCGTTCCGTCCCGCCACGAGGACGCGGCCGGCCCCGCGACGGAGGAGGAGCGCCGTGAACATCAGGGCGATCGGGCCGGAGCCGAGGACGAGGACGGTCCGGCCGGCCGGGTCGGGAAGCCGGCCGAGGCCGCGCAGGACGGAGGCGAGCGGGTCGAGGAGCGCCGCGGCGTCGGACGAGAGCCCGTCCGGGACGCGCCGGAGCGTCGTCGCGACGACGCGCGCGGGGATTCGCGCCTCCTCGGCCCAGGTCCCCCAGACGGCGTTGTCGAACGCGGTCGGGCAGTGGTTCGGACGCCCTCCGCGGCAGTCGGGGCACTCACCGCAGGGGCCGCTCACGCCCGATACGACGCGGTCGCCGACAGCGAACGGAGCTCCCTCCCCGATCCGGACGACGCGGCCGCAGTACTCGTGTCCGAGGACCGTCGGAAACGGCACCTTCGGATGGCCCCGGCGGATCAGCTTGAGGTCGGTCCCGCACGTCAGGGCGGACTCCACCCGGACGACGACCTCCCCTGGCCCCGGCTGGGGCTCCGGGATTTCCCGGAGGGCGACGTGCCCGGGTCGCTCGCAGACGAGCGCGCGCATCGGCCTCGCGGCGTCAGCCCGCGGCCCGAGCCCGGATCGGGACGACGCCGGCCCCGGCGGTCCCCGTCCGGAAGGCGCGGAGGAGCCCCTCCTCGTCGAGCCCGAGCTCTTCCCGCTGCTCGGCCTGCGTGGCGTGCGGGACGAAACGGTCGGGGATCCCGAGCCGGTGGACGCGGGCCGCGATGCCGAGAGCGTCGAGCGCCTCGGAGACCGCGGACCCGAAGCCCCCCGCCACCGCGTTCTCCTCGACGGTGAACACGGTCGTCCCGGACTTCACGAACTGCGCCAGGAGCTCGACGTCGAGCGGCTTGACCCACCGGGCGTTCAGCACGGAAAGCGATGCGCCCCCCTCCGCCGCCAGCCTCTCGGCCGCGCGGAGCGCCGGGAGGACGGGGTCGCCGATCGCGACGACGACGCCGTCCTTGCCCGCTCGGAGGGCCTCGCCCTTGCCGACCGGGAGGAGCTTCGGCTCGGCGTCGAGCGCCACGCCGTGCCCGGCGCCGCGCGGGTAGCGGATCGCGACGGGTCGCCCGAGGGCGACCGCCGTGGCGACGAGGTTTCGGAGCTCGTTTTCGTCCTTCGGGGCCGCCACGTGCATGTTCGGGAAGACCCGGAGGTAGGAGAGGTCGTAGGCGCCATGGTGCGTCGGGCCGTCCGCTCCGACGACCCCGCCCCGGTCGAGCGCGAAGACGACGGGGAGGTCCATGAGGCAGACGTCGTGGAAGACCTGGTCGTAGGCGCGCTGGAGGAACGTCGAGTAGATCGCGCAGACCGGCTTCAGCCCCTGCGTCGCCATGCCGGCCGCGAAGAGGACGGCGTGCTGCTCGCAGATCCCGACGTCGAACGTCCGCGCGGGGAACTCCTTCGCGAAACGGTCGAGCCCCGTTCCGTCGGGCATCGCGGCGGTGATCGCCACGACCCTCTCGTCCCTCCGGGCCAGGTCGGCGAGCGTGTCGGCGAAGACGGCCGTGTAGCTCGGGGGCGCGGCCTTCTTCGCGACCTCGCCCGTCTCGACTTTGAACGGCGAAGGTCCGTGCCAGAAGACCGGGTCCTTCTCGGCGAGCGCGTACCCCTTCCCCTTCGTCGTCCGGACGTGGAGGAGGATCGGCCCGTCGTACTCCTTCGCCTCCCGGAGTGTCCGGACGAGGACCGGGAGGTTGTGGCCGTCGATCGGCCCGACGTACTTGAACCCGAGCTCCTCGAAGAGGGTCCCGGGGACGAGGGCCTTCTTCAGCCCGTCCTCCAGGTGCTCGGCCATCTCGGCGAGCCGCTCCCCCTTCGGGAGCTTCTTGAGGATCCCGCCGACCTCCTCCCGGACGCGCTTGTAGATCTGCCCGCGCGCGATCCGGAGGAGGTAGCCCGACATCGCTCCGACGTTCGGGGCGATCGACATCTCGTTGTCGTTCAGGATGACGATGAGCCGGCGCTTCAGGTAGCCGCCCTGGTTCAGCCCCTCCATCGCGACGCCGCCCGTCAGGCCGCCGTCGCCGATGATCGCGACGACGCTGTAGTCGTCCCCTTTCGCGTCCCGCGCCGCGGCCATGCCGAGCGCCGCCGAGATGGAGGTCGAGGCGTGCGCCGCGCCGAAGACGTCGTACTCCGACTCCGCCCGGCTCGTGAAGCCGGAGAGGCCCCCCTTCTGCCGGATCGTGTGGAGGCGGTCGCGGCGTCCCGTCAGGACCTTGTGCGGGTAGCACTGGTGGCTCACGTCCCAGACGAGGAGGTCCCGCGGCGTGTCGAAGACGTAGTGGAGCGCGACGGTCAGCTCGACGGTCCCGAGGCCGGAGGCGAAATGCCCTCCCGTCTTCGAGACCGTGTCGATCAGGAAGGTCCGGAGCTCGTCGGAGAGAGTCGCGAGCTGATCGAGCGTGAGGGGCTTGAGGTCCCGGGGCCAGTTCACCCGGTCCAGGAGCGGGGTCGGACGCTGGGTCATAGAACCTTCGATGATATCCGGATCACCGGTCCCTGTGCGCCGCGTAACCGGCGAGGGCGGCCAGGAGGCCCGGCTCCCCTTCCAGCGCCCGCGCGCGCTCGAGCGTCGCAGCGAGGGCCTTCTCCCGCTCGGCGACGGCCCCTTCGAGGCCGTAGACCGAGACGTAGGTCAGCTTTTCCTGGGCTTCGTCCTTCCCGACGCTCTTGCCGAGGACGGCGGCGCTCGCGGTGACGTCGAGGAGGTCGTCTGCGATCTGGAAGAGGACGCCGAGCGCGTCGCCGTAGGCCGCGGCGTCTCGCCTCGGCCCCGCCGGAGCGCCCGCCAGGACCGCCCCGAGCTCGCACGCGGCCGACAGGAGCCTCCCCGTCTTCTTCTGGTGGATCTCCCGGAGGCGCGCCTCGGTCCGAAGCTCCCCGTGCCCGCTCCCGGACGCCGCGAGGTCGAGGGCCTGTCCGCCGGCCATCCCTCCGGCCCCGATGGCCCGGGAGAGGAGGAGGACCGTCTCCGCCCGCCGTTCGGCGAAGGCCTCCCCGCGCGGGCGCGAGGCGAGGACCTCGAATCCGAGCGACTGGAGCGCGTCTCCGGCGAGGAGGGCCATCGCCTCGCCGTGGACGACGTGGCAGGTCGGCTTGCCGCGCCGGAGCGCGTCGTCGTCCATGCACGGGAGGTCGTCGTGGACGAGCGAGTAGGTGTGGACGAGCTCCAGCGCGGCGGCCGCCTCCGCGACCTCTTCGCGGGGCGCCGTGCTCGGACCGAGGACGTCGTGGAACGCCAGGGCCAGCGCCGGCCGGAGCCGCTTCCCCCCGGCGAGCGTGGAGTAGCGCATCGCATCGGCGAGCGGGTCGCCCGGCGGCGGAAGGACCCGCGCGAGGGCCGTCTCCGTCTCCGCTTTCGCCGACGCGAGGAACGCCTCGAGGCTCACTCCTCCTCCCCGCCTTCGTCTTCGCCGTCCGGCTCCTCCTCGTCGAGCGGCTCCGTGACGAGCCCGTCCGGCGTCTCCTTCAGGACGACGTCGACCCGCTTCTGGATCTCCTCGAGCTTCCCGCGGCAGAACCGGGAGAGCGCCACGCCCTCCTCGAAGAGCTCCAGCGAAGCCTCGAGGCCCCGCTCCGGCTCCTCCAGCTCGGCGACGATCTTCTCCAGGCGCTCGAGCGCCTTCTCGAACGCCAGCCCTTTCGGCAGCTTCGTCTTCGACGTCATCGATCACCGTCCTTCGGGATGTCGGTCACGCGCGCGCGGAGCGTCCCGCGCGCGAGGACGATCCGGAGGGGGTCGCCTGGTGCGACCGCCTCCGCGTCGACGAGGGGCGTCTTCGTCCCCTCGAGGTAGGTCACGGAATACCCCCGGGCGAGGACCCGCAGCGGGTCGAGCGCCGAGAGGGCGCCGGCCAGGGCGCCGAGCCGCTCCCGCGCTCCGCCGAGCGACCGGGCGAGACGGTCCGCCGCGGCGCGCTCGGCCGCAGCGACCCGCGCGTGGCCGAGCGGGAGCGCGGCTCGCTCCGGCCAGGCGGCGATCGCCGACTCGGAACGCTGGAGGCGCTCGCCGTAGGCCGCAGGCAGCCTTCGCACGGCCGAGAGGAGCTCGCGCGACGCCGAGGTGAGTCTCCCCCGCGCCGACTCCGCCCGTGCCGGGAACCCGGCGAGCGCGGGAGCGTTGAGGAGACGCGCCGCGTCGGCGTGCGCGGCGAGAAGCCGGCCCTTCAGCGTCCGGCCCAGCTCCCGAGAGAGCGCGTCGATCCGGGACTCGAAGTCCTCCCGGCGGGCGACGACGAGCTCCGCCGCCTGGGAAGGGGTCGCGGCGCGCAGATCGGCGGCGAGGTCCGTCAGCGTGACGTCGATCTCGTGCCCCACGGCCGAGATCGTCGGAACGCGGCACGCCGCGACGGCCCGGACGACCTTCTCGTCGTTGAACGCGGAAAGGTCGTCCCTCGACCCGCCGCCTCGGGCCACGATCACGACGTCGGCGGCGCCGAGCTGCGAGAAGCCCTCGACGGCCCGCGCGATCTCGCCAGGCGCCGAGGCTCCCTGGACCGCGACCGGCCAGATCGTGACGTGCGCGTTCGGGAAGCGCGCGGAGAGGACCTTGAGCACGTCCCTCACCGCGGCTCCGTGCCGCGACGTGACGACTCCGATCCTGCGCGGGAGAAGCGGGAGCCGCCGCTTCCTCGCGGGGTCGAAGAGCCCCTCCGCGGCCAGCCGTGCCCGGAGCTGCTCCAGCGCGAGCTGGAGCGCGCCGGCGCCGACCGGCTGGATCTCCGACACGACGAAGGAGAGCTTCCCGCTTCGCGGGTAGACGTCGGGACGCCCGCGCGCGAGGACCTCCGTCCCCTCCTCGGGGCGGAACGGGACGCGCGCGACGTCCGACGCCCACATCACCGCCGGGAGGGCGGCGCTCGCGTCCTTGAGCGTGAAGTACGCGTGCCCCGACGACCAGACCCTCCACTCTCCGATCTCCCCCTTTACCCAGGTGTCGGGGAGCGAGGCGCGAAGGACTCCGTTCAGCTTCGCGACGAAGAGCGAGACCGGGATCGCTCGCGCCTCCGGCGTGCTGTCGCCGAACGGCAGGAACGGTTCCGCCGGGCGCCCGGAGATCCGCCGCGGGACACGGCCTCGGAATGCCATCGGCTCTGCATTCTATTGGCGTGTAGGAAAAGCCTCGACGCTCCGCCGGATCCGGGGGGTCCGGGGGGCCGCGTCTCGAGCCGCGCAGGCCGACGCCGGAGGCGACCGCCGTCTCGCAGGGCCTGGGGGGTCTGGGGGGCGGCGAACAGCGCCCCCCGGAGAGCGCGCCCCCCGGCGAGGCTAGGGGTCCGCAGCGGGCTCCGCCGCTCGGGCCGCCGCGAACGGGAGGGCGAGGACGACGAGCATGAGGCGGAGCACCTCCACGTCGCCGAAGTTGTACTCGAAGACTCCGGCGACGAAGAGGGCGGCGTTGGCCGCGAGCGCGCCCCGCGCGAGCGCGCGGACGGCGGGACGCGAGCGGTCGCGCGCGAGGGGCCACGCCGAGAACGCCGCGGCGACGAGCGCCAGGTAGGCGAGGGCCGACGGCACGCCGGTCTCCGCCGCGACGTTCACGACGTTGTCGTGCAGGTGCCCCACCGTCGGCTCGACGAAGCCCGGCTGGCGGTAGAGGGGGTAGAGCTCCTTGATCCGCCCCGGCCCGACCCCGAAGAACGGCCGCTCGGAGACCATCACCGCCCCCGCGCGCCACATCGCGAGCCGGTCCCGCGCCGCGGCGTCGGTCCGGTCGAACGTCGAAGCGGCCCTCTCCTTCACGCCGGAGGGGAGGAGGAGGACGAGGAGCGCGACGAGCGGCGGGAGCGCGAGGCCGAGCCTGGGACGGGCCGTCAGGACGAGGACGACGAGGCCCGCGGCGAGACCGAGGTACGCGTTGCGGGTGAACGTCAGGCCGACCAGGAGCGCCGCGCCGACGGCCAGGAGGCCGTCCGCGACGCGGCCCGGCGCCGGCCGGCTCCGGGTCAGCGCCCGCGCCGCGAGGACGAGCGCGAGGACCATCAGGAGGCCCGCGTACGTCATGTAGATCGACAGGCCGCCGGAGAGGCGTTCGTCGACGTTGTCGTGGCCGAGGAGGAACCAGTCGACGAGGCCGCGCAGGACGAGGTAAAGCGTCGTCAGGCGGAGAGCGTCGACGAGGAGGTGGGCGTCTTCGGCGTCGTCGACGAGGAGCGCGACGAGGAGAACGAGGGAAAACGTGAGGAGCCCCTTCAGCTCCCCGAGCGATCGCGGGAGGTCCGTCGAGAAGAACGCCGAGAGGACGCTCAGGAGGACGAAGAGGGCGGCCGGCCCGAGGAGGGGCGAGGTCCTCCACCCCTGTCCGGGACCGCCGTCGCCGGCGCCCCGCCTCCTGAAGCGGAGGACGACCGCGCCGAGGAGCGCGACGGCCAGCGCGCCGTTCGCGAGAGCGTTCGAGGGGGTGAGCGCGGCGCAGAGGACGAGGCCCGCGAAAGCCGCCCCCTGGAGCGGCCCCCGGCGAGCGAGGGGCCCCGGCAGGAGCTTCAGGACGCGCGCGCCCCGGCGGGGAGGGCTTCCTCGACGAGCATGACGGGAATGTCCGAGACGATCGGGTAGACCCGGCCGCAGACGGCGCAGTAAAGGCCGTCGGTCACGACGGGCTCCTCGTCGCGGAACTTGTCACGGTATCTCTCGACAACCTGCGCCGCCGCTCCGGCCTCGAGCGGACAAAGCGTGACCGGGGGTCGCGGGTCGCAGGCCGGGCAGGCGAGGATGGAGAGAAGCTCGGGTTCGACGGCCATGAGCGGATGCTAGCAGCAGGCGGTCCGCCGGAGACGCGCGGGCCGGACCCTTCGGCTCAGAGCCTCTCCTGAAACGGCGAGATCGACCGCGCCTTCCCCGTCGCCTCGTCCACGTCGACGACGGCGCCGCAGAGCCTCACGTCCCGGGTCGCCGTCTCCATCCCGCGGGGGGTCTGGAAGCGGAATCGCTCCAGGATGTTCTTCGGATCGAACCCGATGATCCCCTCGTAGGCGCCCGTCATCCCGGCGTCCCCCTGGTAGGCCGTCCCCTTCGGAAGGATGCGCGCGTCCGCCGTCGGGACGTGCGTGTGCGTGCCGATGACGAGCGAGGCCCTCCCGTCGAACCACCAGCCGACCGCCTGCTTCTCCGAGGTCGCCTCGGCGTGGATGTCGATCAGGACGACCTTCAACTCCGGGCAGGAGGCCGCCATCTCGCCGAGGCAGGCGTCGCCGACGCGGAACGGCGAGTCCGTCGCGGCCATGAAGACCTGTCCCTGGAGGTTCAGGACGCCGACCGGGATCCCGGCGGGCGTCCGCTGGACGGTCCACCCGCGGCCGGGATTTCCGGGGGGGTAGTTCGCGGGGCGAAGGAGGTTCGGAATGTCGTCGAGGAGGGGGACGAAGTCCTTCTTGTCCCAGATGTGGTTCCCCGACGTGAAGACGTCGATGGGGAGCTTCGAGAGGTCGGCGAAGATCTCCGCCGTCACGCCGAAGCCGCCCGCGGCGTTCTCGACGTTCACGACGGTGAAGTCGACCGCCTCGCGGGCGATGACCTTCTCGAGGAGGCCGAGCGCCTTGCGCCCCGGCTTCCCGACGACGTCTCCGACGAAAAGGAGCTTCACGATCCGGTCCTCCCTGGGCTCTGACGAAGCCGCCCCGGGGACTCCCCGGGGCGGCGGGCTACCGTTCGGCTGTCCGGGCTCTACTTGGCGTACTCGACCGCGCGGGTCTCCCGGATGACCGTGATCTTGATCTGCCCCGGGTACTGGAGCTCCGCCTGGATCCGCTTGGCCAGGTCCTTCGACATCCAGAAGCACTCGGAGTCGTTCACCTGCTTGGCGTCGACGACGACGCGCAGCTCGCGCCCGGCCTGGATCGCGAAGGTCTTCTCGACCCCCTTCATCCCCTGCGTCATCTGCTCGAGCTTCTCGAGCCGCTTGACATAGGTCTCGATGATCTCGCGCCGGGCTCCGGGGCGGGCCGCCGAGATCGCGTCGGCCGCGTTCACGAGGACTGCCTCGATCGTCCTCGGCTCGTAGTCACCGTGGTGGCACTCCATGCCGTGGATGACCGCTTCGCTCTCGCCGTACTTCTTGAGGAGCTGCCGGCCGAGCTCGAGGTGCGTCCCTTCCTGCTCGCGGTCGATCGCCTTCCCGATGTCGTGGAGGATCCCGGCGCGCTTGGCGACGGCGACGTCGACCTTCAGCTCGCTCGCCATGTGGCAGGCCGCCCAGGCGACCTCCTTGGAGTGCTGCAGGACGCTCTGCCCGTAGCTCGTCCGGTATTTCAGGCGCCCGAGCAGCTTGACGAGCTCGGGGTGGAGGTCGGCGATGCCGAACTCGTAGGCCGCGGCCTCGCCCGTCCTCTTGAGGTCCTCCCAGAGCTCCGCGCGGACCTTCTCGACGACCTCCTCGATCCGGCCGGGGTGGATCCGGCCGTCCTGGATGAGCCTCTCGAGCGCCCGGCGGGCGACCTCCCGCCGGATCGGGTCGAACGACGAGAGGAGGACCGCTTCCGGCGTGTCGTCGATGATGATGTCGACGCCCGTCGCGGCCTCGACGGCGCGGATGTTCCGCCCTTCGCGGCCGATGATCCGCCCCTTCATCTCGTCGCTCGGCAGGTCGAGGACGGTGACCGTCGTCTCCGCAACGTAGTCCGAGGCCATCCGCTGCGTCGTCATCGCGAGGAGGCGCTTGGCCTTCATCTGCGCGTTGTCGACCGCGTCCTCCTCGATCCGCCGGATCAGGCCGGTCGCTTCGAGGCGGGCCTCGTTCTCGAGGTCGCGGACGAGGTCCTTCTTCGCCTGCTCGGCGGTGAGGCCGGCGATCTCCTCGAGCTTCGTCCGCTGGGCGGCGACGAGGTCCTCGGCCGCCTTCTGTGCCTCCTCCTCGATCTCGCCGAGCCTCTTCTCCCTCTTGTCGAGGTTCTTCGATCGGTTCTCGGCATCCTGCTCCCGCTTCTCCGCGCTGCCGATTTTCCGCTCGAGCGACTCTTCCTTCGCGAGGAGGCGCTTCTCCATGTCGGCCAGCTCGTTGCGGCGCCGGGCGACCTCTTCGTCCATCGCCTCGCGGGACTTGAGGAACTGCTCCTTGGCGTCGAGCTCGGCCTTCTGGGCGGAAGCCTGGGCCTTCCGAACCTCGGCCTCGGCCTGGAGCTTCGCCGTCTCCAGGACCTTCTTCGCCTCGAGGTCGGCGAGGACCCGGGCGTCCTCGGCCCTTCCCCTCGCCTTCGTCGCCAGGACGAAGAAGACGCCGGCCGCCACGAAGAGGATCGCGGCGATAGCGACGTAAATTATTGGATTCACCTGTGATCCCCCTCGTCTTGCTTCTCGTCGAGGGCGATCCTGAGCCGGGAAACCGGGTCGGGAACCCGGAGATCTGCTGCCGCTACGACGTCCTCGAAGAGAGGAAAAGGCCCCCGCCTCGGCCGTGTGAGCGAGCGTCTTTGAACCCTTGCCAAACCAGGGAGAACGCCCCGGGGCGACCCGTCAGTTCCCCGGCCGGAGCCGGGGCGTCACAGGGTGGCCGGGCTTCGAGGCGTTCGGGGTCCAAATATCGGTTCAAGGACATGTGCTCAATCACGCACCGCGCAGGGTGCCACGCCATTCCGTTCCGGCTTCCGCCGGGAGCTCCGCAGGCAGGATTCCGAGAATCTCATCCAATTTCTCGACGAGGCGGCCCGCCACCGGGACGAGCCGCCCCGGATCACCCATCCGGGTCTTGCTTCGGTACTGATGGAATTCGTCGGAGACGTTCAGGGCCGCAAGGATGGCGATCTTCGTCGAGTCGACGGTCGGGGCGTGCGCCGCCACCTCCCGCATCTTCCGGTCCACGAACGCGGCGAGGTCACGAATGTACTCCTCCTCGCCTGCGGCACGGACCGAATAGGTCTGTCCGAAGATCTCCACCTGAATGACGGTCGGCCTGTTCTCCATCCCGGCAGCTCTCCTTCTCTGCTGCCGTTCCGAGGATAGCACGCACCGCCTCAGCCGATCGCGGCCGGCTCCTCCAAGCTCTTGACCAGACGCTCGATACGGGCCCGAACCTCCTCCCGTTCGGTCGTCAGGCGCGAGAGCTTCTCGTTCAGGTCGGCCAGGTGCACCGCGCCCTCCCGACTGTCCGCCAGCTCCGCTTTCAGCCGGTCCCGCTCGGCCGCCGTCTCCTCGAGCGCCGCGAGCAGCCTCGCGTTCTCCCCGGCGGACGTCGTGACCGCCGACAGGAGACGGGTCACCCTCTCCTCCATCGTCCCGAGCAGCCGCTCAAGCTCCGAGACGGACTCCGGAGCCGCCTCTTCGAGAGGAGCCTTGTCCTTTTTCCCGCTCATCTGGTTCTCCTTCAGGCAATACCGTCCACCGCCGTCCCTGGGACAGCGAGGAGGCGCCGGGCGGCTTCGTCGCGCCAGCGGTTGATCTCGTCGCGCTCGAGGGAGCGTTCCGCGGACCCGAAGGCCACGGTGAGGGTCGTCTTGACGTGCCCTTCCGGGACGCCCGCGCCGCGCCAGAGGTACTTCGCGTCGACCGCGAGGAGCTCGGCCGGAGCACCCGTCCGGACGGCCGCGGCGAGCGAGTCCCAGGAGAGCGACACCGGATGCGTCACCGTCAGGTCGACCTCGCTGCCCGGGAACCGCGACGGCATGTCGACCGACGACGGCGGGGTCGGCGCCGGAATCGCGGAGAGGTCGACGTCTGCGACGACCGCCTCTCCGAGGTCCCAGGTCGCGGCCAGCGGCCCGGAGAGGACGCCGACCCAGCCGGCGGGCTTCCCGTCCGCGACGACCTCGGCCGACCGGCCCGGCGCCAGGAAGGGAATCGTGGCGGGCCGGAACGCCGGGACCGGGGCGCCGAAGCCGGCGAAAAGGGCCGCGACGGCGCCCGAGCCGTCGTAGAAGTCGGCGTGGCGCGCTTCGGCCGCCCAGTGGGCTCCCCGGCGGCCCAGCAGGAGGATCGCTGCGCGCCGGGACTCGACCGGGCGCCCTTCGACGAGCGCGTAGGACCGCCCGACCTCGAAGAGGGCGAGGTCGCCGAGCCCGCGCCGGACGTTGTGCCGGGCGGCGCGGAGGAGGCCCACGACCGGCGTCGAGCGCATCGTGGTGAACGGCTCCCCCAACGCGTTCGCGACGACGGGAGGCGTTCCCTCGACGCACGGGGCGAACGGGGCGTTCTCCTCGGCCGAGACGAACGAGTAGGTGCACGCCTCGGCGAATCCCGCCGCGGCGAGGAGGTCGCGCGCCTGCTCCTCGCGGGCGACGACCGGCTCGGACCAGGTGGGGTTGTAGGCGTGCGGCAGCGTCTCGGGGAGCGAGGAGTAGCCGACGACCCGGATGACCTCCTCGATCAGGTCGCACTCCTGCTCGACGTCGACCCGCCAGGTCGGGACCGTCACGTCGAGGGCCCCCGGAGCCTTCTCGCTCACGCCGAACGACAGGGCGGCGAGGATCTCGACACAGCGCGCGAGCGGCACGTCCATCCCGAGGAAGGAGACGAGGCGGGCGTGGCGCAGGGTCACCGTCTTCCGCGGACGCGGCGTCCCGTGCGCGTCCATCACCCCGCGCGCGACCGTCCCGCCGCAGTCGGCGAGGAGGAGCTCCGTGACGCGGTCGAGCGCCTCGAGCGTCGTCTCCGGGTCGGTCCCCCGCTCGAATCGGTGCGAGGCGTCCGTGTGCATCCCGTGCCGGCGCGCCGTCTTCCTCACCGCCGTCGCGTTGAAGTGGGCCGACTCGAGGAGGACGCGCGTCGTGGACGGCGTGATCGCCGTCGCGAGGCCTCCCATGACGCCCGCGAGAGCGACGGGCTTCTCGGCGTCCGCGATGACGAGGTCCTCGGGCGAAAGCGTCCGCTCCACGCCGTCGAGCGTGACGAGCGTCTCCCCGGAGCGAGCGCGGCGAACGACGATCGCCGGGAGCCCGCCGGGCCCCTTTGCCAGCGTGTCGAGGTCGAACGCGTGGAGCGGCTGGCCGATGTCCCAGAGGACGTGGTTCGTCGCGTCGACGGGCGCCGAGATCGGGTTCATCCCGAGCGCGACGAGGCGCTCCCGCACCGCCGCCGACGCCTCCCTCACGCGCAGCCCTTCCACGACGCGCGCCGAGTAGCGCGAGCAGAGGTCGGGGGCCTCGATCGTCACGGTCGCGAGGGACGCCGCGTCGGCGGTCCCCTCGGCGGGAGCCGGCGCCGGGACGTCGCGGAACTCCCGGCCGAGGGCGCAGGCGGCCTCGCGGGCCAGCCCGCGGTGGTTCATTCCGTCGGGGCGGTTCGCCGTCAGCTCGACCTCGAGGACCGCGTCCTTCCCATCTCCTTCCGTCCCCTCCACGATGAAGCCGACGTCGGTGAGTCGACGGCGGAGCGTGGCGAGGTCGGGAAGGTCGCCGGGCAGGTACTGCCCGAGCCACTCGAGGCGGAACTTCATGGACCTAGCTCCCCGGGACGCCGCGACCGCGGCTCCCGTGTTCCCCGGGCGCAGAGCGCACGGTCAGCTCGTCGTGCGCAGAGCGCACGGTCAGCTCGTCGTGCGCAGAGCGCACGCTCAGCCCCACGTCCGGTCGAGGAACCGGACGTCGTTCTCGAAGAGGAGGCGCAGGTCCGGGATGCCGTGGAGGAGCATCGCGATCCGGTCGATCCCCATCCCGAACGCGAAGCCCGTGTAGCGCTCCGGGTCGATCCTCGCGTTCGCGAGGACGTTCGGGTGGACCATCCCGGCCCCCATGATCTCGATCCAGCCGGAGTACGAGCAGATCCGGCACCCCTTCTCGCAGAAGACGCAGCTCACCGCACAGTCGACGCCGGGCTCGACGAACGGGAAGAACGTCGGCGCGAGGCGCACCTCGGCGCGCCCCCCGAAAAAGCTCTTCGCAAAGGCCGAGAGGGTCCCCCGCAGGTGCGCGAACGTGATCCCCTCGTCGACGACGAGCCCTTCCATCTGGTGGAAGACGGGCGAGTGGCGCGGGTCGATGTCGTCCTTGCGATAGACGCGCCCCGGGCAGAGGACGCGGATCGGGGGCTTTCGCCCCTCCATCGTCCGCATCTGCACCGGCGAGGTGTGGGTCCGGAGGAGGAGCGCGTCGCGCCCCGTCCCGCCCCCCTCGACGAAGAACGTGTCGACCG
>CAYVPO010000017.1:0-3589 GCA_964453825.1 uncultured Holophagales bacterium | reverse complement strand
AGGAGGAGCGCGTCGCGCCCCGTCCCGCCCCCCTCGACGAAGAACGTGTCGACCGAGTCGCGCGCCGGATGGTCCGGCGCGAAGTTGAGCGACTCGAAGTTGTACCAGTCGGTCTCGATCTCCGGCCCGTCCGCGACCTCGTACCCGAGGCCCCGGAAGACGTGCTCGATCCGCCGCCTCACCACGGTCAGCGGGTGGAGGCGCCCGACCGGAGGGACGCGCGGCGGAAGCGTGACGTCAACGGCCTTCGCCGCCTCCGCGATCGCGGCCGCCCGCGCGGCCGCGATCGCCTCGAGCGCGTCGAGGCGGGCCTCGACCTCCTGCTTGAGGGCGTTCACGCCGGCGCCGAACGCGGCCTTCTCCTCCTTCGGCACCTCCTTCAGGCGCGCGAGGAGGGCCGTGACGACGCCCTGCTTCTTGCCGAGCCAGCGGACCTTCAGCTCGTGGACGTCGGCCGGCAGGAGGCCGCCGCGCTGCTGCGCAGCCGCCTCCGACGCGGCGAGCTCACCGTCGAGGAGGCGTCGGGCCTCCTCGACGGTGACCGGGCTCCCGGCCTCGGGGCGAGAATCGTCCACCGCTGCCCTCTCCGCCTCAGGCGGCGGCGAGGGCGCTCTTGGCGGAGGTGACGAGGGCCGCGAAACCCTTCGGGTCCTGGAAGGCGATCTCGGCGAGGACCTTGCGGTTCACGTCCGATCCGGCCTTCTTGAGGCCCGCCACCAGCTGCGAGTAGCTGATGTCGTTCATCCGGGCGGCGGCGTTGATGCGGGTGATCCAGAGGCCCCGGAACTCGCGCTTCTTCTGCTTGCGGTCGCGCGTGGCGTAGGCGAGCGAGCGCTCGACCTGGAGCTCGGCGATGCGGAAGCAGTTGTGCTTCGTTCCGTAGTAGCCCTTCGCCAGGGCCAGGATCCTCTTCCGGCGATCGTTCCTCTTCGTTCCGCGCTTGACGCGAGGCATGGTCTTATCTCCTCTTCCTTCTCACGCGTACGGGAGCATCTGCCGGACGGTGGCCTGGTCGGCCTTCGCGACGAGGCCCGACTTGGCGAGCTGCCGCTTCCGGTTGGACGCCTTCTTCGTCAGGATGTGCCGCTTCATCGCGTTGCCGCGCTTGAACTTCCCGCTCGCGGTGATCGTGAAGCGCTTTGCGGCGCCGCGGTGGGTCTTCCTCTTGTGGGTGGCCATGGGACGGGTCTCCTTGCTCCGTGGGTCGGTTCGTGAGCCGGCGGTGGTCTCCTCCCCGCAGCGCGGGGCCGGGACCGGGACCGGCGGGAGGTCAGTGCTTCTTCGGCGGCGCGAAGATCAGGTGCATCCGGTTGCCGAGCATCTCGGGGTTCCCCTCCGCGTGGGCCTTCCCCTCCAGGTCCGCGCCGAGGCGCTGAAGGACCTTTCGCCCGTTCTCGAGGCGGGACATCTCGCGGCCCCGGAACTGGATCGTGGCCTTGACCTTGTCGCCCTCCTCGATGAACCGGATCATGTTCTTGACCTTGAAGTCGTAGTCGTGGTCGTCGATGTTCGGGCGGAACTTGACCTCCTTGACCTGGGTCACCTTCTGCTTCCGCTTCGACTCGTGCTCCTTCTTCTTCTTCTCGAAGGTGAACTTGCCGAAGTCCATGATCTTGCAGACGGGAGGCTGCGCCTGCTCCGCGATGACGACGACGTCGAGGGCCACCTCGCGCGCCCTCGCGAGCGCGTCCTGCGGGGTGACGACCCCGAGCTGCTCGCCGTCCGCGGCGATGAGGCGCACTTCGGGATAGCGGAGGATGAACTCGTTGATCGGGGAGTTCTTCTGGGGGGGGATCCGTGGACCGCCTCGAAAGAAAATGGCGCTTCCTCCTGTTCGTTGGGACGACTCGTTACTTCGTGGCGGGCGCCTTCGCGCCCCACGTCGCCGCACGCGCGACGACGGCCTGCTTCATCTCGGAGACGACCTCGGCGAGCTTCCGCGACCCGAGGTCTCCCTCGTGGCGCTTCCGGAGCGACACCGCCCCGGCCTCGCGCTCCTTCTCGCCGACGACGAGGAGCGCCGGGACCTTCTCCAGCTCCCCGTGGCGAATCTTGGCGCCGAGCTTCTCGTTCCGCTCGTCCACCGTCACGCGCAGGCCCGCGGCGCGGAGCTCCGCGGCGACGGAGCGCGCGTAGTCGAGGAGCTTGTCGGAGACCGGGATGACGCGCGCCTGCTCGGGCGAGAGCCAGAGCGGGAAGTCGCCGCCGGTGTGCTCGACGAGGATCCCGAAGAACCGCTCGAGCGAGCCGAGCACCGCCCGGTGGAGGACCACCGGCCGCTTCTTCGTGCCGTCCTCGGCCGTGTACTCGAGGTCGAACCGCTCGGGGTTCGAGAAGTCGACCTGGAGCGTCCCGAGCTGCCAGGCCCGGCCGATCGCGTCGGTCACCTGGAAGTCGAGCTTCGGCCCGTAGAACGCCCCGTCTCCGGCGTTGATCTCGTAGGCCCGGCCGCGCCGCTCGAACGCCGCGGCGAGCGCCTTCTCGGCGAGGTCCCAGTTCTCGACGGTCCCCATGAACTTCTCGGGGCGGGTCGCGAGCGCGACCTTCACGTCCGTGAAGCCGAAGGTGCCGTAGACCTCGTCGATCAGGTCGATGAAGCGGTCCATCTCCGCCGGCATCTCCTCGAGCGAGACGAAGAGGTGGGCGTCGTCCTGGCAGAAGGTCCTCACGCGGGTCAGCCCCTGGGTCACGCCCGACCGCTCGTAGCGGTGGAGCCGACCGAAGTCGGCGTACCGCACCGGCAGGTCGCGGTAGGAGAACGCCTGCTGCGAGAACATCAGGAAGTGGCCCGGGCAGTTCATCGGCTTGACGCCGTACTCCCGCTCGTCGGCCACCGTGAAGAACATGTTCTCGTGGTAGTTCTGGTAGTGCCCCGACTTCTTGAAGAGCTCGACGTCGTAGACCTGCGGGGTCACGACCTCCGTGTACCCGTACTTCGGGTAGAGGCTCCTCATGTAGTCGACGAGGAGGGTGTAGACCGTCGCCCCCTTCGGGAGGAAGAACGGCGAGGCCGGCGCCCACGGGTGGAACAGGTAGAGCCCCAGCTCCTTGCCGAGCTTGCGGTGGTCGCGCGCGCGGGCCTGCTCCATCCGGAGGAGGTGCTCGTCGAGCTCCTTCTGCGAGAGGAACGAGGCGCCGTAGATCCGCTGGAGCATCGGGTTCCGCTCGTCGCCCTTCCAGTAGGCGCCGGCGGCGTGCGTCAGCTTGAAAACCCCGAGCTTCCCGGTGGACGGAACGTGCGGCCCCCGGCAGAGGTCGATGAAGTCGGCCTGCCGGTAGCAGGAGAGCGAGCCCTCGGGGATGCCCGAGACGATCTCCACCTTCAGGTGGTCGCCCTGCTCCTCGAAGATCTTCACGGCCTCGGCCTTCGACATCTCCAGCCGCTCGACCGGGGCGTTCTCCGCCACGATCTTCCGCATCTCGTCCTCGATCTTCTCGAGGTCCTCCGGGGTGAACGCCCGGCCCGGGTCGAAGTCGTAGTAGTAGCCGTTCTCGATCGCCGGACCGATCCCGATCTTCACGCCCGGGAAGAGGCGCTTCACGGCGTGGGCGGTCAGGTGCGCCGTCGAGTGACGGTAGACCTCGAGCG